>JBBRQA010000141.1:0-10291 GCA_038227085.1 Burkholderiales bacterium
TCCGTTTCCGCGACGCCGTGGTGCGCGACACCCGGTGGAAGATAAAGCATGTCGCCCGCCTCGAGCAGGTATTCGGTCTCCGGGACGAAACGCTCGAGGATCTTCAGGTCCAGGCCGGGAACGAACGAATGGTCCCTCTGCCCGGAGATTTGCCAGCGCCGCTTGCCGTGCCCCTGCAGCAGGAAAACGTCGTAGGAATCGACGTGCGGGCCGACGCTGCCCCCGGGGACCGCGTAGCTCACCATCACGTCGTCGATACGCGCGTGCGGGATGAAATCGAAGCGGGCGAGAAGCTCCTCGGCGCGCGGCGCGAAATGGTTGGTGTCCTGTACCAGAACTGTCCAGTCCCGGCGCGGAAGTTGCCTGAATCGCGAAGGAGAAAACGGCCCATGCTCGAGGGACCACGATGCACCGCGATGACGCACCAGGCGCGAGGACGCGTCGGAGTGGGTCGCGAGCGCGAGGACTTCACGGATGCCGAGCGGATCGGCGAATCCCGGAAAAGCGCCGCGCACGAGGAACGGCTCGCGTTGCCAATGGTGGCGCATGAAGGCCGCGATGTCGAGGCCTGCGGGGTGCTTGCGTGTCATCAAAATGGATTAGAATCGATTCGACAGTCGAGCGATTGCGGGTGCCATGCTACACGTAGGCCAACCAGCACCATCCTTCCAGCTCCCCGACGCCAGCATGGAGATGATGGATCTCTCCAGCTACCGGGGAAAGAAGAACGTCGTCCTTTATTTTTATCCAAAGGACGGCACGCCCGGCTGCACCATCCAGGCGATCGGCTTCAGCGATCGCGAGAACGAGTTCAACAAATTGGACACCGTGGTATTCGGCGTATCGCGCGACGACGTGCTCTCCCACCAGGCGTTTCGCGACGAGCATGGTCTCTCGGTGCAGCTCCTCGCCGACACCGAGCAGGAAGTCGGTCGCCTCTACCAGGTGATCCAGGACAAGATCGTCGACGGCCATCCCAAGGCTTGCCTGCTGCGCTCCACCTTCATCATCGACAAGGAGGGCGTGGTGCGCCACATCCTCCAGGACGTGAACCCGCGGGCACACGTCGAGGAGGTCCTGAAAATCTTGAAGGCACTCGATTTCGCGCATGCCAATTAAGAGCGGTTCGGTAGTGAAGCTCGACTACGAGCTCAAATCCAGCGACGGCGAGCTCCTCGAAGACGAGGGCGCTCAGCTCGAATACCTCCACGGCGGCTTTGGAGGCATCTTTCCCAAGGTGGAAGAGGCCCTCGAGGGCAAGGACCTCGGCCACGAGATCGCGTTGACGCTCGAGCCTGACGACGCCTTCGGCGAATACGAGGCGGATCTCCTGCGCGTCGAGCCGCGTGCGCGCTTCCCCAAGGAGATCGAGGTAGGCATGCGCTTCGAGGGCGTGCCGGGCGACCACGAGGACGAGGCGCTCATCTACACCATCACCGATATCACGCCCGAGAACGTGGTGGTCGACGGCAACCATCCCCTCGCCGGCGAGCGCCTCTGGTTCAAGGCGAAGGTGAGCGGGCTCCGCGCAGGCACCGACGACGAGCTCACGCACGGCCACGTGCATGGCGACCACGGAGTGCACGCGCACTAGCGAATCGGCGGTACGAAAGCCTCGGTGCGGGGCTCGAAGCTGAACACCTCCGGCCGGTCCGCGTCCACGGTCACCTTCACCCAGCCCACGAAGGGGCTGCCGTACGTCTCCAGGCGCGTGAGGTTCAGGATCGGCCCCGCCGCGTCGGTGAAGGGCGTATCGACGCGATAGACGTGCGTGTCACCGTGCACGAAGAGGACGGGCTTGCGCAGGCGCCGCGCGGCTTGCGCGAGCTGGGCGAGGAATTCCCTGAACACGGGCTTCTTCGTGTCCCACGGGTCGGCCTGGATCGCCACCACCAGCGCGCGAGTCTCGGCTCCCTCGCTTTCGTCGACGACGCGCGCCAGCCAGCGCGCGTTGGCTGCGTTGCGGCACGCCGCCTCGTCGTCGCTCGCCTGGTCGAATCCCACGTTGTTGTCGCTGCCCGGAATGTTGAGCGTCACGAAGCGGATGCGCGCGCGCGTCCAGGCGCGGTTCTCCGGGTATGCCCCGCAGGCTGCGACGCGGTCTTCCTGCACACGCGTCTCGATGCGCTCGATTCCGAGCGACCAGCGATCGGCGAAGAACACCTGTCTCAACTTCTCGAGCCGCTCGAGGGGGTCCATGGCGCCGTTGGTCTTGCGCCGGCAGTCGGTCCACTCGTTGTCGCCGGGCGTGTACACCAGCGGATGCCTGGAGCGGTCGAGCTGCGCGCGGCGCTTCTCGAAGAGCGCATCGGTGCACGGAGAGTTGCCGCCCGCCTTGATGTCGCCAACGTGCACGATGAACGCGAGCGGCTCGCCGCCCATGCGCTCGAGCATCTTCACGAAGTGCTCCTCCTCACGGTCGCTGTAGGGCGTGTCGCCCATCACGCCGAACACGAACGACTCGTTCGGCGGCGCGACCGTGGCGCAGCCTGCCAGCAGCGCGGCGAGAAAAATTGGTGTCAGGTACGACTTTCCGGAGCTCATGGGCAGGGCGCGTCGAGGAAAATGCGATCATGCACCATTGCGATTGCGGCAAGATCTGTCCATGAGCTCGCTCGAGGCCGATCCCGACCTGCGAGCCCTGCGCCGCACGGGACTGGCGGTTGTCCTCACCTGCTTCGTCTTCAACATCTTCAGCCGCGGCATCGGCGACGCGTACACCGTCATGGTGATCCCGCTCGAGCGCGAGTTCGGCTGGTCGCGCGCGCAGCTCACCGGGATCTACTCGGTGTACCTGCTGGTGAGCGGCCTGGTAGGCCCCGCCGCCGGCTGGCTCTTCGACCGGTTCGGCCCGCGGGCCGTGTACGCGGCGGGGCTGGGCATTGCCGGCACCGCGCTCATCGCCGCCTCATGCCTGGACCGGCTGTGGAGCTTCTACCTCGTGATAGGACTCGGGGTCGGTATCGGCGTGGGGCTCCTCGGCATGGTTCCGGCCGCGGCGCTCCTCGCGCGCTGGTACCAGCGGCGCCTGTCGACCATGATCGGCATCGTGTTCTCGGCCGCGGGCGTGGGCGCGCTCATCATCGTGCCCCTCGCCCAGTACCTGGTGGCCCTGCACAGCTGGCGCGGCGCCTACCGTGTGCTGGGGGCCTGCGTCCTCCTTACCGCCGTCGCGCAGCTCTTCGCGGTGCCGTGGCGGCGCTTTGCCAAGGGCGATCCGCGCGTGCACTCGCTGCATGCGGCCGACGTGGGCGCCGTGCCCTGGACGGTGAAGCGCGCCATGGCCACGCCGCTCTTCTGGGGGCTGGTGCGCATCTTCTTCTTCACGTCGATGGGCATGTACGTGGTCCTCGTGCAGACGGTCTCGTACCTCATCGACCTGGGCATCGCGCCGCTCGCTGCAGCGAGCGCCTTCGGCGTCATGGGAATGCTCTCCGTGGCGAGCGTCATGTCGAGCGGATTCCTCGCCGACCGCATCGGTACGCGGCGCACGGCGATGGTGAGCTTCGTCGGTACGTGGGTCGGGATCTCTCTCTTCCTCGCGCTTTCGTGGGGACCTGTTCCCGTGCTGCTCGGCGCGTGCATCGTCGTCTTCGGACTTGGCCAGGGCGCGCGCGGGCCGATCGTCTCGGCGCTCGCCGCGAAGCGCTTCGCCGGGAAGGGGCACGCGACCGTATACGGGACGATCCTCGCCACCAACGCGATCGGCGCGGCGGTGGGATCCTATGCGGCCGGGATGATGCACGACTTCACCGGAAACTATCGCGCGAGCTTCATCTTCTCGCTGGTGTCGATCATCTTCGCCGCGATGCCGTTCTTCACGGTGAAGGAGTTGAAGGAGGCGAAGTAGGCGCCCCTATTCGTCGGCGAGCTTCTTCAGGCGATAGAGGGCTTCGAGCGCCTCCTTCGGCGACATCTCATCGGGCTTCATCGCGAGCAAGGCCTCGAGAGCCGCGCTCATTTCTTCCTCGGGCGGGCTCGCCGCGCCCGGTTGCGCGAAGAGGTCCGGCTGCGCGCCTGCGCTGCGAAGCTTCTTCTCCAGCTCGCCCAGGTGCCGGCGCGCCGCGCGCACCACTTCTTTAGGAATTCCAGCCAGGTGGGCCACGTGGATTCCATACGAGCGGTCGGCGGGCCCGCCCTCGAGCCGGTGCAGGAACACGATGCGGTCCTTGTGCTCGACCGCGTCCAGGTGCACGTTGGCGACGTTGGGCAGCTCGGCGGCGAGCTGCGTGAGCTCGAAGTAGTGGGTGGCGAAGAGCGTGTAGCAGCGCGAGTGCTCGGCGAGGTGGCGCGCGATGGCGTAGGCGAGCGCGAGGCCGTCGAAGGTGGACGTCCCGCGCCCGATCTCGTCGACCAGCACCAGGCTCTTGGGCGTCGCGTTGTTGAGGATCGAGGCGGCCTCGGTCATCTCCACCATGAACGTGGAGCGCCCTCCCGCTAGGTCGTCGGAGGCGCCGATGCGCGTGAAGATGCGGTCGATCGGCCCGAGCGTCGCCGACTTCGCCGGCACGAAGCTTCCGCAATAGGCGAGGAGGGCGATCTGCGCGACCTGGCGCATGTAAGTGGACTTGCCGCCCATGTTCGGGCCGGTAACGAGGAGCAGTTGGCGCGAGCGCGTGAGGCTCGTGTCGTTCGGGATGAAGTCCTCGACCTGGCTTTCCACGACCAGGTGGCGGCCCTCGTGGATGTCGATGCAGTCCTCGCTCGTGAAGCGCGGCTGGGCGAGTCCCAGGACTTCCGCGCTCGCGGCGAGAGCGCCGAGCGCGTCGAGCTCGGCTGCGGCCCCCGCGATCTCCTGCAGGCGCGCGATGTGCGCGTTCAGCTCGTCCACCAGCGCTTCGTAGAGCGTCTTCTCGCGCGCGAGCGAGCGCTCCCCGGCCGCGAGCGCCTTGTCCTCGAAGGCCTTGAGCTCCGGGGTGATGTAGCGCTCCGCGTTCTTCATCGTCTGGCGGCGCTTGTATTCCACCGGCACCTTGTCGAGCTGCGACTGGGTCACCTCGATGAAGAAGCCGTGCACGCGGTTGAATTCCACGCGCAGGTTGGCGATGCCGGTGCGGTTGCGCTCGCGCTTCTCCATGTCGAGGAGGAACGCGCCGCAGTCGTTCTGGATCGCGCGGAGCTCGTCCAGATCGGCGTCGCGCCCGTCGCGGATCACGCCGCCTTCGCGCAGCACCGCCGCGGGCTCGTCCTTGAGCGTCGCCGCGAGCGTGGCGTGGATGTCGTCCGCCGGGGCGAGTGCCGCGGCGACCGCCTCGAGCCCGGGCTGCGCGCTCTCGAGGAGGGCCGCATGCAGCGCCGGGAGGGTGGCGAGCGTGTCACGCAGCCCCGCGAGGTCGCGCGGCCGCGCGGTGCGCAGCGCCACGCGCGAGGTGATGCGTTCGACGTCGGACCACGCGGCGAAGAGCTCGGCCAGACGCGGATGGCGCAGCCGCGAGGCCGGATTCTCGAGCGCGGCGATGGCGGCGTGACGGCACGCAAGCGGCGCGGTGTCGCGCAGCGGATGGTGCAGCCAGTGGCGCAGCCTGCGGCTTCCCATCGACGTGGCGCAACGGTCGAGGAGCGAGAAAATGGTGGGCGACTCCGCGCCGGCGAGGGTCTCGGTGATCTCGAGGTTGCGGCGCGTGGTCGCGTCCATCATCACGAACTCGCTGTCGCGCTCGACGCGCAGCCCCGTCACGTGCGGCAGCGACGATTGCTGCGTGAGGCGGCAGTAGGCAATCAGCGCTCCGGCCGCGGCGATCGCGCTGTCCATGCCGCCCACGCCATAGCCGGACAGGTCCGCGGTGCCGAACTGGCGCGCGAGCTCGCGCGCGGCGATGGTGGCGTCGAACTGCCACGGGTCGAGGCGCTTCATCGCGGGCGCGGGCGTCATCGCGATCTCGAGCTCGTGGACCGCGAGGACCTCCGCGGGTTGCAGGCGCTCCAGCTCGCCGTCCAGGCGTTCCCGGGGAATCTGGGTCACCGTGAGGCTCCCGCTCGCGAGCGAGATCCACGCGATGCCCGCGGTCGCCCCCGAGACATGCACGGCGGCGAGGAGGCTTTCGCGCGAGGCGGCGAGAAGCGCCGAATCGGTGATGGTCCCGGGCGTCACGATGCGCGTGACGCGGCGCTCGACCGGGCCCTTGGAAGTCGCCGGATCTCCCACCTGCTCGCAGATCGCGGCCGATTCGCCGGCCTTCACCAGCTTGGCGAGGTATGGTTCGAGGGAGTGGTAGGGCACGCCCGCCATGCGGATCGGCTGGCCGGCGGAATTGCCCCGCGCCGTGAGGGTGATGTCGAGCAGCTTCGCGGCGCGCTCCGCGTCGCCGTGGAAGAGCTCGTAGAAGTCGCCCATGCGGTAGAAAAGCAGCATGTCGGGGTACTCCGCCTTGAGGGCGAGGTACTGCTGCATCATCGGGGTGTGGGCGGGCGCGGGCGCTTCGAGCTTCATCGGGCTCCATTGTAGTCGGGCAAAATAGCGGGGCGGGCTCCATCCGCGCGCCCAACACCTCCAGGAGAGACCATGTACGAAGACCTCAGCCTTTACATCGATGGCGAATTCATCCAGGGCGGCGGGCGCCGCGAGCAGGACGTGCTCGACCCGGCGACCGGCGACCTCCTCGGCAAGCTGCCGCACGCGACCAGGGCCGACCTCGATCGCGCGCTCGCGGCGGCCGCGCGCGCCTTCGAGAAGTGGCGCACGGTCTCGCCCATGGAGAAAAGCGCGGTCCTGCGGCGCGTGGGCCAGATGACGCGCGATCGCTCCAAGGAGATAGGCCGCAACATCACGCTCGACCAGGGCAAGCCTCTCGCCGAAGCGATCGGGGAGGTGCTGCGTTGTGCCGACCATTGCGACTGGCATGCGGAAGAGTGCCGGCGCATCTACGGGCGCGTGATCCCGCCGCGCAGCCCCAACGTGCGCCAGATGGTCCTGCGCGAGCCGATCGGGGTGTGCGCCGCGTTCACGCCGTGGAATTTCCCGTACAACCAGGCGATCCGCAAGATCTGTGCGGCGGTGGGCGCCGGTTGCACCATCATCCTCAAGGGGCCCGAGGACACGCCGAGCGCGGTGGTGGCGATCGCGCGCATGTTCCACGAGGCGGGCCTGCCGCCCGGCGTGCTGAACATCGTCTGGGGCGTGCCTTCCGAGGTTTCGGAGCACCTCATCCGCTCGCCGATCGTGCGCAAGATCTCGTTCACGGGCTCGGTCCCGGTGGGCAAGCAGCTCGCCGCGATGGCCGGCGCGCACATGAAGCGCGTCACCATGGAGCTGGGCGGCCACTCGCCGGTGATCGTGTGCGAGGACGCCGATGTCGAGCGCGCCGCCGACGCGCTCGCCGGGCTCAAGTTCGCCAACGCGGGGCAGGTCTGCGTGTCGCCCAATCGGTTCTATGTCCAGGCGAAATCGTTCGACCGGTTCATGGCGCGCTTCATAGACAAGGCGGGGAAGATCAAGGTGGGCCCGGGCCTGGACGCGGACACGAAGATGGGGCCGCTCGCCCACGAGCGGCGCGTGCCGGCGATGATGGAATTCGTCGAGGACGCCACTCAGCGCGGCGGACGTGTCGAGCTGGGCGGAGCGCGCATCGGCGCGAAAGGCAACTTCTTCCAGCCCACCGTGATCAGCAACCCGCCCGACGACAGCAAGGTGATGACGCTCGAGCCCTTCGGCCCGATCGCGCCGTGCGTGCCGTTCGCCGATCTCGACGAGGCGATCCGGCGCGCCAACTCGCTGCCTTACGGGCTCTCGGCCTACGCCTTCACGACCTCGTCGAAGAATGCGCTGAGGATCCAGAACGGGCTGGAATCTGGAATGATCAACATCAATCACTTCGGCGCCGCGCTGCCCGAGACGCCGTTCGGCGGCATCAAGGACAGCGGCATCGGGAGCGAGGGCGGGACCGAGACTTTCGACGGCTACCTCAACACCAAGTTCGTCACGCAGATGGACTGAGCTCGTGTGCTATCGCCTCATTCGAAGTGGGGGTGAAGGTCGAGCCGGCGCGATCGTTCCTTGGGAGGGGAGTGAAGTCGCCGCGAAAATTGCGCTCCAACGGACGGCTTCTTCTCCCGATCGACCGAAAGTGACGCGCGCCCCTCGACCTCCACCCCAACACTTCGAATGAGGCTCCATTCGCCCAGTTCATCGTGCCATCGCAATCGTCTGCTGCCCGTCTGAGAGCGGGGCCCTATACAAGGGTCCGCTGTGATGCTCCTCGCATCCCCGCTCGTCTAGGCAGCCCCTTGGCAGGGGCTGCACATCTAACCGCGTCGCGCATCGCCGGTCTTCTGGGCGAGCTCATTCAAAGCTGGGAAAATGTGCGAAACGTGCGCGGAGAGTCATCCATCGGGCTCTTGGGATGAAGGTCGAGAGGCGCGCGTCACTTCCGGCCGAACGGGGGAAGAAGCCGCCAGTTCGAGCGCAATTTTTGCAGCGAGATACCTCCCGTTTCCAGGAACGACCGCGCCGGCTCGACCTTCATCCTGAGCCCGATGGATGGCGCTAAACCGACAGGAGCGATGCGATCTTTCAGCGCGTCCGGGAGCGTCTCCAGGCTGAGCACGGCATCGCCCGCGGCGAACGGCACGATGAGACGGATGGGCTTCTGGGGCTAATCGGCGGCGGCCGCGGAGAGGGAAAGGAGCAGGGCGGCGAAGATCGGCAATCGCATGGAATGGGGTTTCCCATCGGCTAGTGGAGCTTGACCTTCGGTTGCGTCTGGCGCCTCAGCATCTGCGCCGCGGTATCGAGCGCCATGCGCCAGAAGCCGTACAAGGCCCACACGTGCTGGCGGTAGAGCGAGACGTAGAAGAATTTGGCGAGCCAGCCCTCGACGCGGAATTTCTCGCTCGAGATGAAGCCCATCAGCTGGCCCACGGTCTCGTAGCTGCCGAGGGAGACCAGCGAGCCGAAGTCGCGGTAGCGGAAGGGCCGTGGCGGCGCGCCCGAAAGGCGCCCGGAGAGCGTGCCCACCAGGTGGTTCGACTGCTGGTGCGCGGCCTGCGCGCGCGGCGGCAGGAACTTGCCGTCCTCGCCGGGACACGCGGCGCAATCGCCGAAGGCGAAGACACTCGCGTCGCGCGTGGTCTCGAGGGTCGCCTTCACGATGAGCTGGTTGATTCGATTGGACTCGAGGCCGTCGAGGTGCTTCAGCACGTCGTTGCAGCGGATGCCTGCGGCCCACACCGTGAAGTCGCCGGGAATCTCGCGTGCGGTTGCGGTCTTCACGCGGCTTTCGGTCACCTCGATCACGCGCTCGCCGACGAAGACGTCCACGCCGAGCCTGGCGAGCTCCTTCATGGTGCCCTCGGCGATGTGGTCGGGAAGCCCCGGCAGGATGCGCGGGCCCGCCTCCACGATCGCGATGTGGATCTGGCGCTCGGGATCGAAATTCTCGAGGCCATAGGCGGCGAGCACGCGGATCGTGTTGTGCAGCTCCGCGGCGAGCTCGACGCCCGTGGCGCCCGCGCCGACGATGGCGATGTCGAGGACCTTGCCGTCGTTGGCGAAGTTGGCGCGAAAGCAGGCGTTCACCAGGCGGCGGTGGAAGAGGTGCGCCTGCCACGCGCTGTCGATGGTGAAGGCGTGCTCGCGCACGCCGGGCGTGCCGAAGTCGTTCGACTCGCTGCCGATCGAGATCACCAGCGTGTCGTAGCCGATGCGCCGCTCGGGCAGGATCTCCACGCCCTCGTCGTCGGTCACCGCGGCGACGCGCACCGTGCGCGCCGCGCGATCGAGCCCGGCGAGCGCGCCCTGCGCGAAGGTGAAGCGGTGCCAGCGCGCCTGCGCCAGGTAGTCGAGCTGGTGCTGGTGGATGTCCATGCTGCCCGCGGCGACCTCGTGCAGGAGCGGCTTCCACAGGTGCGTGCGGGTACGGTCCACCAGCGTCACGTGCACGCGGCCGGACGAGCCGAGCTTGTCGCCCAGCTTGGTGGCGAGCTCGAGGCCGCCCGCGCCGCCGCCGACGATCACGATGCGGTGCTGGCCGGGAGGGGTGGCGGCAAGCCTTGCCAAGGGACGGGAGCGCGCAGCGATGACGGGGGCCTATCGAAGGCGCGTCAGGCCTTCTGCTTGAGGAGGTTCAACAGCGCGCCGAAGATCTTGCCGTTGGCGGCGGCGACGCGGCCGCTCGCGAGGAATTTGTCCTCGCCGTTCAGGTCGCCGATGAGCCCGCCCGCCTCGCGCACCAGGAGCGCTCCGGCCGCCATGTCCCACGGCGAGAGGCCGATCTCCCAGAAACCGTCGATCCGCCCCGCAGCGACCCACGCGAGGTCGAGCGCCGCGGCGCCGGGACGGCGCACGCCCGCGCAA
>JBBRQA010000142.1:0-10194 GCA_038227085.1 Burkholderiales bacterium
CATCGGCAGGTCGCGGCGCAGTTCCTCGAGGAGCTCGATCACCTTGCTCACCTTCTGCTCGGTGAGCATGTTCACCTGCAAGTCGAGGTGCGCGTGCAGCGCCTCGATGCTGGACTGCCGGTTCTGCTTGATGAGGATCACTATCGCGATCAGGAGCGCGCTGAAACTCACGATCCCCTGCAGCCAGAAGAAGGGCGGCGGATCGAAATCGAGCCAGCCGAGGAGCTGCGCGCCGATCCATGACGCGGCAAAGGCGAGCGTGAGGGCGATGAAGGCGGGGCGTCCCAACGCGTCGCCCACGCGTTCGAGCGCGCGCTGCGAGGCACTGACCCTTGCCTCCTCACGCTTGTAGAACGCGAGGATGGTCTCTATGTTCTCGGCGACATGCTCGGGCGGATCGGGGGGGCTTGCGCTCATGGGAAACCGAAATCCTTTGGTCGCATCTTCGCCGATGCCGCGCTCGTGTGGCTCGCGGAGCAGACTCGCCAGCCGAGGAGATCGCCTAGCGCTTCTTGGTGGAGCGATTCTTCGCCTTGGATTTCTTCGCGACCTTCGCCCGACGCTTGCCCGCCGCCACCGCCTTCGAGCGCCGCACCGCAGTCGGCGTCGGTGCCTCGTTCGACTCGTCCGACATCGGTTGCCGCACCAGGTCGCCGATGGTGTCTACGATGCGTCGGAACGTGCTTTTCTTCTTCGTGGCCATGTGTTCTCCCTCGTGTAAATCAGTCCGGAATTCGGCTGTTACGCGCTCGGTGGCCCGCTCGCCGATCGCGCTCCGCATCCGTCCGCTGCTGATCGAAGAGGAATCCTACATGCCGGCCGCCACCCTCCACACCGTATTGCCCACGTCGTCGGCGACCAGGAGAGCGCCCCTGCCGTCGATGGCGACACCCACGGGGCGGCCCTGCGCATCGTTGTCCTTGTCGAGGAATCCGGTGAGAACATCGACCGGCTGGCCCAAGGGCTTGCCCCCGCTGAACGGCACGAAGATCACCTTGTAGCCACTGCGCGGCTTGCGGTTCCACGAGCCGTGCTGGCCGACGAACATGCCGTCCCGGTACTTCGAGGAGATCGTCTCTCCCGCTGAAGACGCGAGCCCGAGGGAGGCGGTGTGCGGCCCGAGCGCGTAGTCCGGCACGATCGCCCGCGCGACGAGATCGGGGTTTTGCGGCTGCACGCGCGCATCGACGTTCTGGCCGTAGTAGCTGTACGGCCAACCGTAGAAGCCGCCGTCGCGCACCGACGTCATGTAGTCCGGGACGAGGTCGCTGCCCAGCTCGTCACGCTCGTTGACCGAGGTCCAGAGGGTCTTGCTCTCGGGCTCCCACGCCATGCCGTTCGGGTTGCGCAGGCCCGAGGCGAAGATGCGATGCGCGCCGGTCTTCGCGTCGACTTCCCAGATTGCGGCGCGGCCCTCTTCCTTGTCGATGCCGTTCTCGGCCACGTTGCTGTTGGAGCCGACCGTCACGTAGAGCTTGGCTCCGTCGGGGCTTGCGATGATGTTCTTGGTCCAATGGTGGTTGATCGGCCCCGCGGGCAGGTCCACGACCTTCACGCCCTCGGCCGTGATCTGCAGATCGCCCGTCTTGTACGGAAAGCGCAGCACCGCGTCGCTGTCGGCGACGTAGAAATCGTTTCCGACGAGGACCATCCCAAACGGCGAGTTGAGGTGCTCGAGGAACACCATGCGCGTGTCGGCGATCCCGTCGCCGTCCGTGTCGCGCAGGAGCGTGATACGGTTCGCGCTCGGCGTGCCGGCGCCGGCGATCTTCTGCCCCTCCTTGAAGAACCATCCCTTGATGCCCTTGCCATCCTCGGGCTTGGGCGGCGCATTGGTCTCGGCGACCAGAACGTCGCCATTGGGGAGCACGTAGACCCAGCGGGGATGATCGAGCCCCTGGGCGAACGCGCCGACCTTGAGGCCTTGCGCGGGGATCGGGGTGACGCCCTGCGGCCAGCCCTTGGCGGGCGCGATGCTCACAGTGGGAATGAGGGATTTTTCCGGGGGTGGCAGGACCGGGTTGGGGCCCGTGCCGTCGGCGATGGCAAGCCTCGCGGAATGTCCACAGCCTGCGAGGGCGGCGGCCACGAGCACGCAAATGAGGAGGGGGGTGGGTTTCATGGAAGTTAGGACAGCGCCTGCGCCAAAAGATGCGCGCGATGCGCCGTATGGATGCCTGCGTAGAATCGGCGAATGACAGTCGCGGGCAAGCCGATCTCCTCCTATCGCCTGCGCGCGCGGCAGATCCCGCCCGATTCGCCGCGCCTGTCCATCCTCACGCGGCCCCCGCTGTGGGAATTCGTCCTCCTCTCGATGCTGCTGCACGCGACGGCGATCCTGCTGTTCGGGGCGCCCAGCGGCGGCAGCCGCGAGGGCCGCGCGATGTGGGGTGCACTGCAGGTCGTGATGGAAGGCGCGCCCATCGACGCGGGACCAAGCCTCAGGATCGATCGCGGGTTGGGCGCCGCTCGCACCGAAGCCCGGAAGATCATCAAGCAAAAGCTCGAGCCGCGCGTGGCTCCGGCACGCGTCGAGGCGGTCGTCGTTCCACAACTGAAGCTCGACTCGGCGATCGAGCCCGCCGCGATTCCCGCATTGGCCCCGCCGCCCGTCGTGATCGCGCCCAGGCAGACTCCGCCGGTGGTGATTCCGCCGCTCCTCGATCGCATTGTCACCCCCGAGCGCATGCCGGAGCTCACGCCGTTCCGCTTGCCGCCGCCCACGCCGGTGCAGGCCGTCCCTCCCCCCGCGCCCGTGACGCCGCCGCCGGTGCCCGTCGAGCCTCCCCCGCGCCCGCCGCCGCGCATCGAGCGCGCGATCGCCGAGCCCCCGCCCGTGCCGGTGCCTGCTCCAGTGCCCGCGCCCGTCGCGCAGCCCGCGCCGATGCCGGTGCCGGTGCCAGAGCGCGTCGTGACACCGCAGGCCGAGATCGCGCCGGTCGCTGCCCCCGTGATTCCCGCGCTGCCCTCCACGCCGGCAATCGAGCGCCCGCCGCTGGAAGTGCCCGCTCTCCCCGTCGAGACGATGGCGGCGCCGCCGGCGATCATCGTTCCTGCGCCACCCGCGCCCGTCGTCGTCCCCGCGCCCGCGTCGCCCGCACCCGCGCCGCCGCTCCCGCAAGCTCGCGAAACGCCGGCACGCATCGAGCGTGCGCCGCTGCCCCGGGACGAGCCTTCGCTGCAGCCCTCCCTTCCCTTCCGCGCGCCGGGACCGTCGATCGATTCGACCACGACGAACCGCGGCGGCGAGCCGGCGATGAAGAACGCTCCCACCGCGCCGCCGCTCGACCTCGACGCTATGCGCAAACGCGCCGGAGAGATGGCGCGCGCGGGCAGCGGAAACCGCGCGGTGCTGCCCTTCCCGATGCCGCCAGTTCCCACGAAGAAAACGAAGATCGAGGACGCGCTCGACAAGGCGCACAAGCCCGATTGCCGGACGGCTTACGCGCAGCTCGGGCTTGCGGCGGTGGTGCCGCTCATCGCGAACGAGTTCGGCGAAGGCACATGCCGCTGGTAGTCGGGGACGTCCCGAAGGTACGATGCCTCACCATGAAAAAGGAAATCCGCCATGACGCCCACCAGAATGGCCCATTGCATCGCCGCAACCGTCTTGTCGCTTGTCGCTAGCGTGAGCGCCGGCGCCGCGACCTACGTCTACGTCTCCAATGCGGAAGACGGTGACATCAGCACGTACAGCATGAATGCCCGCACCGGGGAGCTGCAGCCCGGCCCGCGCGTCGCGGCAGGCAAGCTCGTGATGCCGATGGCGGTGAGCCCGGACAAGCGCTTCCTGTTCGCCGCGCTGCGGGCAAAGCCTTTCACGGTGATCACGTATGCGATCGATCCCGCCACCGGCGCGCTGAAGCAGGTCGCGAGCTCGCCGCTTGCCGAAAGCTTCCCGTACATCGCGCTCGACAAGACCGGCCGCTATCTCTTCGGCGCGTCGTACGGCGCGAACCTCGTCACCGTGAACGCGGTGGACAGCGAAGGCCACGTCTCGCCGGAGCCGCTCCAGGTGATCCCGGTGGGCCGCAATGCGCACTCGATCCAGGTCGACAAGACCAATCGCTTCGCCTATGTGCCGAGCCTGGGGAGCGACCAGATCTTCCAGTTCCTGTTCGACGAGAAGAGCGGGCGCCTCACATCGAACACGCCCGCGGTCTTCCTGCAGAAGCCGATGACCGGGCCGCGCCACTTCGCGTTCTCGCCGGACAACCGCTATCTCTACGTGCTGAGCGAGCTCGCCGGCACCGTCACGACCTTCGCGATCGACGGCAAGACGGGCCTCCTCAGCGAGGTGGCATGGATGTCGGGAGTCCCGCCGGAAGCGGGCCTCGTCCCGGGCGCGCCGCGCGGCGCGGTCGGTGCGCCGGGCGGCCCGCCGCCGCGCAACGTGGACAAGGACATCTGGGCCGCGGACATCCACATGACGCCCACCGGCCGTTTCCTCTACATGTCAGAGCGCACCGGCAGCACGATCACCAGTTTCTACGTCGACGAGGCGAGCGGCGCGCTCACCTATCTCGGCACCATGCCCACCGAGAAGCAGCCGCGCGGATTCGCGATCGATTCCACCTCGAAGACCATGGTCGTGACCGGCGAAATGTCGGGGACGATTTCAAGCTACGCGATCGACCAGCGCAGCGGCGCGTTGCGGCTGGCCGGGAAGTATCCGACCGGCAAGGGCGCGAACTGGGTGGAGATCGTGACCCGCTAGAGCGGCTCCAGCCCGGTCTTCGTGATCACCGCCCTGGCCTTCGGCGTCATGAGGTAGTCGAGCAGCGCCTTCGCCGCCGCCGGCTCCTTCGAGCTCGTGCTGACACCGGCGGAAAAGATCGTCACCTTCTGCGCGCCCTCGGGAAGCAGCCCGACGATCTCGAGCCCGGCGATGGGCTTGAGCTCGCTCAACTGCTGGAAGCCGAGCTGCGCGTCGCCGCGCGCGACCACCGCCCCCACCGGCTCCGCGGGAATCATGCGCGCCTTGCCCTTCATCTGCCCCGCGATCCCGAGCTTGGGCAGGAGCTCCTTCTCGATGTACACGCCGCTCGCGCTATCGGAGTAGGCAACCGATTTCGCGTCGAGCAGCGTGCGCTTCAATGCCTCCACGGTGCTGATGTCCGGCTTGGCGTCGCCCTGACGCACCGCCATCGCGATGCTCGAGCGCGCGATGTCCACGCGGCTCACCGCCTTGCCCCGCTGCACGAGGCCGGACAGCGCGTCGCCTACCATGATCACCACGTCCACCGGCTCGCCGCGGTCGATGCGGTTGGGGATGGCCTGCGGGGTCGTGCCCATCGACGGGCCCTTCTCCGTCGTCAGCTTGTTGCCGGTGTCGCGCTCGAAGTCGTGGCCCAGCTCCTCGTAGGCCGCGGAAAGCCCGCCCGAGATCATCACCTTGACCTCCGCGGCGAGCGCCGCCGCGGAGAAGAAGAGCGACGCGGCGAGGATCGGGGCGGAACGTTTTGCTGCGCGAGCGAGGGTGGCATTCATGCGCGTAGCGTACCATCGGTCGCCATGCCGTTCGCGGGCCTCGTTCACCGGTTCTTCGCAGCATGCCTCGACGTGGGCTTCCTCTACGTCACCGTTGTCATGGTTGCAATGGCGGCCAACCCTGCCGTGGGCCTGCGCGAGAGCGTGGGCATCGTGCCGCTGGTCCTGTTGATCACCGCATGGTTCGGCGTGCTTCCCGCGACGCGCCTTCACGGGACGCCGGGCAAGCGCCTCGCGGGAATCAAGGTCACCGACATGCATGGCAACACCATCGGCATCGCCCGCTCGCTCGCGCGCTTCCTCCTGAGCTTGCTCACCCTCGCCACCATCGGACTGGGATTCGTCACGGCGCAATGGAACGGCAAGCGCCAGGCGCTGCACGACCTCGGCGCGCGCACGCTCGTGGTGGAGAGGAAGTTTCGTCCCGACGAAATCGCAGGCGTTGTCGCCCCGCCGACGTGGTGGTTCAACCGCGTGTTGGGGATCCTGGGCCTCGCCGCCTTCCTCGTCGCGGTCTACATCCTGGTCTCCACCAACATCAGCATGCGCAAGCGCACCGAGATCGGCATCGCCATCCTCGCGGTGCGGCCCTTCCAAAGGGACGTGGAAAAAGCCGTGCTGGAGGGGAAGCCGATTCCCGCGCCTCCCTCGAATCCCGACCGCCGCATCCGCGCACTTGCCGTGCAGCCCGATGGCAAGGTCGTGCTCGAGCTCGCAGAGGATCTCAATCCGGGCGGGCGCCTCTATTTCACTCCCACTCGCAACGCGAGAGGTATCGAATGGAAATGCAGGAGCGAGAACCTTCGCAGGGTGCACATGGGCGCGTTGTGCGCGGAATAATTCTCGCCGGCCTGCTTGCAGTCTCGCTCGCGGCGCCCGCCAAGACCTTCCGCATGTCCTCGCAGGGCGACGCCTCGACCATGGATCCGCATTCGGAGAACGAGCTCGTCACCAACGCGATCAACAACATGATCTACGAGAACCTGATCCGCTACGACGAGAAGCTGAAGCTCGCGCCCTCGCTTGCCACGGATTGGAAGAACACCGGGCCGAAGACGTGGGTCATCACGCTGAGGAAGGGCGTCCGGTTCCAGGACGGCAGCGAATTCACCGCCGACGACGTCGTCTTCAGCGTCGAGCGCGCGCGCAAGTCGACATCGACCTTCAAGCTCTTCGCGAACCAGGCCGGAGTGCCGCGCAGGATCGACGACTACACCGTGGAGTTCGCGACCGCGGTGCCCAATCCGACGCTCCCGATCACGATCACCACCCTCCTCATCGTGAGCAAGCGCTGGTGCGAGAAGAACAACGTCGTGGATCCGCAGGACTTCATGGGCAAGGAGGAAACCTTCAGCTCGAGGAATGCGATGGGCACCGGCCCCTATCGGCTCGTCTCCTACGAGCATGGCGTGAAGACCGTCCTCGAGAAGAATCGCGATTGGTGGGGCATCAAGGAAGGCCTCTATACCGGCAACGTGGACACGATCGAGTACCGGCCGATCACCAATTCCGCCACCCGCATGGCGGCGCTGCGCTCGGGTGAGCTCGACTTCGTGAACGATCCCTCGCTCCAGGACGTGCCGCAGCTGCGCCGCGATCCCACGCTGAAGATCTGGGAGGGCGGCGAGTTCCGTGTGGTGATGATCGGCATGGACCAGTGGCGCGACGAGCTCGCCTATTCCACGGTGAAGGGCAGGAACCCGTTCAAGGACCGGCGCGTGCGCCTCGCGCTCTACCAGGCTATCGACATCGGCGCGATGAAGAACCAGGTGATGCGCGGCCTCGCGATTCCCACCGGCGTGCCGCTGCAAAGCCCGAAGGGCGCGGGCCTGCCGGACTCCATGGAGAAGCGCTTCCCGTTCGACCCGGCGGCCGCACGCAAGCTCCTCGCCGAGGCGGGTTACCCGAAGGGCTTCGGCTTCACGCTGAGCTGCCCCAACGATCGCTACGTGAACGACGAGAAGATCTGCATCGCGCTGGCCGGCATGTGGGCCAAGGTCGGCCTCGACGTGAAGGTCGAGACCATGCCCAAGGCGCAATACTTCCCGAAGGCGCAGAAGCTCGACGTCACCGCCTACATGATTGGCTGGGGCGGCGCCAACCAGGACGCGCTCCTCACCTTGAAAGCCGTCATGCACAGCCGTAACGCGGAGGGCGCGGGTGACAGCAACTTCGGCAACTTCCAGAACGCCGAACTGAACGCCCTCATCGACGCCGCCGAGCAGGAGATGGCAATGGCGAAACGCCAGCAGATGATCGACCGTGCGGTCGCCATCGTCCAGGACGAAGTGCTGATCATCCCGCTTCACCGGCAGGTCATCCCGTGGGCCACGCGCGCCGGCGTGAGCGTGGTGCATCGGGCCAACAACGTGATTCAGCCCTTTACCGTGAACATGCCGTAAGCCAATCCGCCGGCATGCTCTACGCGGTCATTGGAGCAACCGTCACCGAGCGCGCCGCCCCTGGCGGGCACAAGGTGACGGCTGTCAGCTGATCGAAAAGTGATTTAGCCCTTCGACCAGAAGTGCTTCTTGACCGGCTGCGCGGGCTGTGCTTGGGTAGTCGCAACCTGCGAGTTCGCCGCGGCGGCCTGCGCTTCCTTCTTGTTCGCCTGGTGGGTGCCGACGGCGCATCCCGCAGCCGCGCCGATCACGCCGTGGTTCTTCATGAAGTGGCCGGCCACGCCGCCGACTACCGCGCCCTTGAGGCATCCCTTGGCTTCGCTCGCCATCGGCACGGCGGCAAGGGTGAGCGCCACGGGAATCGCGAGGATGAATTTTTTCATGAGGTAGCTCCGTTGAAGATGAATGAGTCCCCTCAGGATGCCGATTCGGTCACGCGGGCGCCGTCGGACGGCGCTGGATATGACGTGGGCCGTGGCGCCCGCAAGGGTCGGCCACGGCCCACAAACGCTTTCGCGAAGCTTGCGGACTAGTTCTTCCGGACCTTGCCGGCGCGCTCGAGGACGCGCAGCGCCCTCTCGGGCAGCGAGAAGTTGTCGATCTGGCGCAGCTCGCGCCAGAGCGTGGCGAGCTCCTCGCGATACGCGTGGCTCGCCTCCTCGACCTGTGCATCGGAAAGGTCCCAGAGCGAGTGATCCATTCCGGAGGCGTTGTCCTGGGCGATGTAGGCATCGACCTCGAGGAACTCCTCGAAGAACTGCATCACGCTGAACGAGGCCGCTCGCTGCTTGACGAGTTGCTCGACCGCGTAACGCACGTCGCCCGCGATCACGAAGAAGTCGCGCCCGCCGCGGCGCACGTAACCCTTGTGGATGAGCTTGCCGAGCGCGCCGCGCAGCTCCGAGGGGCTGATCACCGCGCGGTTGATGAGGTCGCCCGCCGCGATGATGTCCTTCAGCTGGCAGCCCTTGAGCCCGCCGCCCACCGCGACCGCAGCGAGGACCCATGAGTCGGCCCACGTAAAAGTGATGGCTTCGGGTTTGGAGATGCTTGCCTGATTCATGTGCGCTTGCCTCGTGACTGGGTTGGCGCCATTAAGTCACGGCGGGCCCGCGCGGCACTGTGAACTGCGGCACTCCTCGCGACGACGCTCCTTTGCAGTGGTAATCCTCGCGCATCCGCAATCCTTGTATGTCGATGGCGTACCCTCATCAATCCAAAGCCAAAGGTCGGTGCGAGGAAGCGGGAACAAGATGTCCGCGCTCGTCCGGCAAAAAACACAAGGAGCCAGCATGCGCACAAGACTGTTACTGCTTGCCATCCCCGCCATTCTCGCCGTGGTCCCACCCGCCTTCGGCCAGGCCTTCGGGCCGATCCGGGTGGCGGCCAACCGCAGCCACCACGTGGGGCGTTGCCCGGTGGAGATCGTCTTCACCGGGAACATCGACTTCGTCCTGCCGCACCCCAAGGGCTTCGTCTTCAACTACCACTGGGAGCGCAGCGACGGCGCCAAGGGCCCGGTCCGCGTCGTTCGTCCCGGCCCCCATGAAAGGATGCGCGTGATCCACGACAAATGGCGCCTGGGCGCGCGCGGCCAGGGTCACGACGTGAGCGCGACGCTGTTCGTGAACTCCGGCAACACGCACTTGAGCCAGGCATCGCCCACCGTGCACATCGAGTGCCGCTGACGGGGGCCTGAAAGCTTGTAGTTGCAACGAACAAAAGCCCCGCTATCGCGGGGCTTTTTGCTTTTTGTGCCTTGCATCACAAACCGGCGCCCTTTGTTACACAGACGGCCCCAGGGTTACCAAACGACTACGGCTGAAATCGCAAAAGCCCATCGAATCAAGCCCTTTGTGCGCGGGTTCACACGGTTTCCGGTTCGCGATGCGTAGATTGCGTTCATCGACAACGAACACGCAACCACCCAAAGGCAACCGAAAATGAACACCAACAAACTCTTCACCAAGACCGCGCTTGTCCTCGCTCTCGCCGCCACCCCCATGCTCGCGAACGCCGAATCCAACATCGTGACGGGCGCCGGTGCGCTCAGCACCACCGCCAGACTCGACTTCCAGATCACGATCCCGAAGGTACTCTTCCTTCAAGTGGGCGCCGGCACGAACATGGCCGCCAACGCGACCATCAACAAGATCGACTTCACCGTTCCCGCCGCCAACGTCGGCGACGGCACCGCGATCGTCGCCTCGCTCGCCTCCGGCGACCTCGGCAACGGCGTCGTGACCGCGAAGGTCGTCGGCAACAACGGCAACATCACCTTCACGTCGACCACGCTCGGCGC
>JBBRQA010000143.1:0-10189 GCA_038227085.1 Burkholderiales bacterium
ACACAGGAACTCAATGGCAACGGTCCCACAACCCACTCCCGAGAACGGCCGCATCCCGGCCGAGTACGACTCGTCGAGCATCAAGATCCTGAAAGGCCTGGACGCGGTGCGCAAGCGCCCCGGCATGTACATCGGCGACACGTCCGACGGCACGGGCCTGCATCACATGGTGTTCGAAGTCGTCGACAACGCGATCGACGAGGCACTGGCCGGCCACTGCGACGACATCAAGGTCGTGATCCACACCGACAATTCGGTCTCCGTGGTCGACAATGGCCGCGGCATTCCCACCGACGTCAAGGAAGACGACGACCTCAAGCGCACCGCCGCGGAGATCGTCATGACCGAGCTCCACGCGGGCGGCAAGTTCGACCAGAATTCCTACAAGGTCTCCGGCGGCCTGCACGGGGTCGGCGTCTCCGTGGTGAACGCGCTCTCCGAGTGGCTGAAGCTGCGCATCTGGCGCGGCGGCAAGGCGCACTTCCTGGAATTCCACGACGGCGTGCTCACCAAGCCACTCGAAGTGACGGGCGACACCGAAAAGCGCGGCACGGAAGTGCACTTCCTCGCCTCGAAGGAAACGTTCACGCACGTGGAATTCCACTACGAGATCCTCGCCAAGCGCCTGCGCGAGCTGTCGTTCCTGAACAACGGCTGCGCCATTGAGCTGATCGACCAGCGCACCGGCAAGAGCGAGAACTTCGCGCACACCGGCGGCGTGAAGGGGTTCGTCGACTACATGAACCGCTCGAAGACAGTGCTGCACAACAACATTTTCTACTCGATCGGCGAGAAGGACGGCATGACTGTCGAGGTCGCGATGCAGTGGAACGATACCTATGGCGAGTCGGTGCAGGTGTTCACCAATAACATCCCGCAGCGCGACGGCGGCACGCATCTCACCGGCTTGCGCACGGCGATGACACGCACCATCAACAACTACATCGAGAAGGAAGAGATCGCCAAGAAAGCCAAGATCGAGACGACCGGCGACGACATGCGCGAGGGACTCACGTGCGTGCTCTCGGTGAAAGTGCCGGAGCCGAAGTTCTCGTCGCAGACCAAGGACAAGCTGGTTTCCTCCGAGGTGCAGCCGGTGGTCTCCGAGATCGTCGGCCAGAAACTCGCGGAATTCCTGATGGAGAAGCCCGCCGATGCGAGGATCATCTGCACCAAGATCGTCGAGGCGGCGCGAGCGCGCGAGGCGGCGCGCAAGGCGCGCGAGCTCACGCGCAGGAAAGGTGTCTTCGACGGCGTGGGATTGCCGGGCAAGCTGGCCGACTGCCAGGAGCGCGACCCCTCCCTCTGCGAGCTCTACCTGGTCGAGGGCGACTCCGCGGGCGGCTCGGCCAAGCAGGGCCGCGACCGCCGGAACCAGGCGATCCTGCCGCTCAAAGGCAAGATCCTCAACGTCGAGCGCGCGCGCATCGACAAGATCATCACTTCGCAGGAAGTGGCGACGCTCATCACCGCGTTGGGCGCGGGCATCGGCGAGGACTTCAACCTCGACAAGCTTCGCTACCACCGCATTATCATCATGACGGACGCGGACGTGGATGGTGCGCACATTCGCACGCTGCTCCTCACGTTCTTCTACCGCCAAATGCCGGTGCTGGTCGAGAAGGGCTACATCTACGTGGCGCAGCCGCCGCTCTACAAGGTGAAGAGCGGCAAGGAGGAGCGCTACCTCAAGGACGAGCTCGAGCTGAAGCAGCACCAGTTGCGAAGGGCGCTGCACAACGCCGTATTGTCCCCCGGCGCGGGAGAGCCGCCCCTTTCGGGCGAAGCGCTCGAGAAAATTTCTTCCGAATACCTCACTACCGAGGCGATCATCGAGAGGCTCTCGATCGCGATGGATCCCACGGTGCTGCGCTCGATGCTTTCAATGGCGAAGATCTCGCTCGCCGACAAGGACGGCGCGGCGCAGGCCGCCAAGGATTTCCACGAGGCATTGCTACCCCATCCTCCCAAGGCACACATCGAGCGCGACCCCACGTCCGACGGATGGCGCCTGCGCCTCGAGAAGGTCGTGCACGGCAACAAGGTCGAGACGGTCATCGACCACGCCTTCCTGGAAAGCGGCGACTACGCGCAGATCCTGAAAACGGCGCACACGCTCTCGGGCCTCATCCGTGAGGACGCGCAGGTGAAACGCGGCGAGGCGGTGCGCTCGATACGCGCCTTCAAGGAGGGCCTCGACTGGCTCCTCGCCGAGGCCAAGGGCGGCATGTCGATCCAGCGCTACAAGGGGTTGGGCGAGATGAACCCGGAGCAGCTCTGGGAGACCACCATGGATCCCACCAAGCGCATCCTCCTCAAGGTGCAGATCGAGGACGCCATCAGCGCCGGCGAGATCTTCACTACCCTCATGGGCGACGAGGTCGAGCCGCGCAGGCAGTTCATCGAGACCAATGCGCTGCGCGTTTCCAACCTGGACGTCTGAGGGAAAGAGCCTTGAATTCCGTGATCCGCGGTACCGCATCGGCCATTCTCGTCGTTCCTTTCCTGGCGTTGGGGCCCCCCAAGCGATGGCCGCGCCGAAGGCTGACGGGGCCGCAGGCGCGGACGAGAGCCGCCCCTGTGTAGGGATAGCGCCTCCCTGAAGAGCCTGAAGAGGCAGTACGAGGGCCTGGAGGAGCAGAAGGAGCACCTCAAGCTGAAGGAGGTCGCCGACGTGAGGCAATTGCACTTCGGCCCGTCGCCGGCCAGCGTGAACCAGTACGCGAACAAGACCACCTACGGCACCAAGTCGCGTTATTGCCAGGGCACGGCGATGCTGGTGGGCGGCACGACGGACACCGTCTGCTGGCGGATGGACTATATCGTCGAGGCCCGCGGGCACTCGATCAACTTCGACCATTGCTCGACGAAGCACAACCTTCTCGACACGACGTGCAAGACATACCGCGACGGCAAGTAGCCGGGTCGGCACACAAAAAAAAGCCGCTCACGCGGCCTTTTTCACTCTCACCTTCGCTTTCGGCGCACCTTTGGGCTTCGCCTTTGCCTTGAACCCGCCCTTGGAACCGGACTTACCGCCCTTCGCCGCGATCAACTCGAGCGCCTCCTCCAGCGTGATCGAGTTGATGGCGTTCTGGTCGGGGAGCGTCGCATTCACCTTGCCGTGCTTCACGTAGGCGCCATAGCGTCCTGAATACAGAGCGACAGACTGGTTGTCTTCGGGGTGCTTGCCGAGCACCTTCAATGCGCCGCGCGCGCTGAACACCTTTGGCTCCTTGAGGAGAGCCACGGCGCGTTCCAGCCCGATGTCGAACACGTTCTCTTCCTTCGGGATCGACTTGAACTGGCCATCGTGGCTCACGTAGGGGCCGAAGCGGCCGATCGCGGCGACCACCTTCTTGCCGCCCTCCGGGTGGGGACCCAAGTCGCGCGGCAGCTCGAGGAGCTTTGTCGCGATCTCGAGATTCACCGAATCCGGCGCGACGTTCTTCGGAACCGAAACGCGCTTGGGCTTCTTGTCGCCGTCGGGCTCGCCCAGTTGCACGTACGGGCCGAAGGGGCCCTGCAGCAACTGGATCAGCAGACCGGTCTTGGGATCCGTGCCGATCTCGCGCTTCTGCGCTTCCTGGTTCTCGGCGCCGTCGACGTTGCGCGTGTAGTCGCATTCGGGATATCCGCCGCATCCAATGAAGCGCCCGCGCCTGCCGAGGCGGTTGGTAAGGTGGTGCTTGCCGCACTTCGGGCACATCTCCTCCAGCTGCTCCTGGGTCACGTCCTTGCGCGACACCGATTCCTTGAGCAGGATCTGCGCGGAAAAGTCTTTCCAGAAGCGCTCCAGGACGGGCACCCACTCGTCCTTGCCGTTGGAGATGTCGTCGAGCTCGTCCTCGAGCTTGGCGGTGAACTCGTAGTCGACCCAGTGCGCGAAGTGCTCGGTGAGGAACTTGTTCACCACGCGGCCCACGTCGGTGGGCTGGAAGCGCTTCTTGTCGAGCGTCACGTATTCGCGGTTCACCAGGGTCGAGATGATCGATGCATAGGTCGAGGGCCGGCCGATGCCGTACTGCTCGAGGGCCTTCACCAGGCTCGCTTCCGAGAAGCGAGGCGGGGGTTGCGTGAAGTGCTGCTCGCCGTAGAGCTTCTGGATCTTTACCGAATCGCCCACATCGAACGCGGGAAGGCGCTTGTCCTCCTCTTCCACTGCGTCGTCCTGGTCCTCGTGGTACACCGCGAAGAATCCGGGAAACACCATGGTCTGGCCGGTGGCTCGGAATACGTTGTCGTCGCCGCCCACCACGAAGTCGACCGCGACGGTATCGAACTGCGCGGGGGTCATCTGCGAGGCGATCGCCCGCTTCCAGATCATCTCGTAGAGCTTGCGCTGCTCGTCGTTCAGGTACCGCGCGACCGAATCCGGCGTTCGCGCGATCGAGGTAGGCCGGATCGCCTCGTGCGCCTCCTGCGCGTTCTTCGAGGTGCTGCGGTAGACGATCGGCGCCTTCGGCAGGTAGTCCGCGCCGTAATTCTTGGTGATGAAGCCGCGCATCTCGCTGATCGCATCTTTCGAGAGCGTCACCGAGTCGGTACGCATGTAGGTGATGAGGCCGGTCACATCGTCGCCGACCGCCACGCCTTCGTACAGGCTTTGCGCCACTTTCATCGCGCGATCGGTCGAGAAGCCGAGCTTGCGCACCGCCTCTTGCTGCAGGGTGGAGGTCGTGAAGGGCGCGGCGGGCGAGCGGAGCTTGCGCTTCTTCTCGACCTCCTTCACTTTCGCGAGGCCGTTGCCATGGCCGTCGAGGAACTTGCGGATCTCCTCCTCGCGCCCGGCGTTTCCGACCGCGAACTGGTCGAGCTTCTCGCCGTGGAAGTGCGACAGCCTGGCCGTGAACACGACCTTGTTCTTCTCGCCGTCGAAGTGGATCGACCAATATTCCTGGGTCTTGAAGGCCTCGATCTCGAGCTCGCGCTCGACGATGAGGCGCAACGCCGGGCTTTGCACGCGGCCGGCGGAAAGCCCGCGGCGGATCTTCTTCCAGAGAAGCGGCGAGAGGTTGAAGCCCACCAGGTAGTCGAGCGCGCGGCGCGCCTGCTGGGCGTTCACCAGCTCCATCGAGATCGCGCGCGGGTTCTTCACCGCCTCCTTCACGGCGCCCTCGGTGATCTCGTAGAAGACGACGCGCTTCAGCTTCTTGTCCTTCAGCGCCTTCCTCGACTTGAGGATCTCCGACAGGTGCCACGCGATCGCCTCGCCCTCGCGGTCCGGGTCCGTCGCGAGCAGCACGGTGTCGACGTTCTTCACCGCCTTGGCGATCGCCTCCACATGCTTGGCATTGCGCTCGATCAGCTCGTACTTCATCTTGAAGTTGTCGTCGGGATCCACGGCGCCGGTCTTGGGCACCAAATCGCGAACGTGTCCATACGAAGCGAGGATCTCGTAGTCCTTGCCGAGATATTTCTTGAGCGTCTTCGCCTTCGAGGGCGACTCGACGATGAGCAGGTTCGATGCCATGAATTTATTCGAGGCCTTCTCGTTTCATTCTATAACGCGTTTCTCGACACGCTGGAACCGCCCACCGGGCAGAGACGCGATACCGGCCTCGAGTTCGAGGCGTGCGAGTTGGGCGGCGAGTGTAGCAGCGTCCAGACCGGTGCGCTGCGCGAGCTGGTCGACGGTGGCGGGCGCGAACCCCATCGCGGCGAGGATTGGATCGATCTCTTCGAGCGGCCCTTCACCTGAAGGAGGCGGCGGGCGCGCCACCGCGAAGCCGAGCTCGGCAAGCACGTCGTCGGCGCTCTCCACCAGTTTCGCGCCCTCCTTGATCAGCCAGTGGCACCCCTTCGACAGCGGCGAGTGAATCGATCCGGGAATCGCGAACACCTCGCGATTCTGGTCGAGGGCGAAGCGCGCGGTGACGAGCGAGCCGCTGCGCATCGCCGCCTCCACCACAAGCACGCCGCGCGAGAGCCCACTGATCAGACGGTTGCGGCGCGGGAAGTTCCCCGCGAGCGATGGCATGCCCACCGGAAACTCTGAAACCAGGCAGCCTTTTGCCGCGAGCTCGCGGGCCAGCTCCAGGTTGCGGCGCGGATACATGATGTCCGGACCGGTCCCCATCACGGCGATGCTCGATGCGGCGCCCGCGAGGCCGCCGCGATGCGCCGCCGCGTCGATGCCGAGAGCGAGTCCGCTCACGATGGCCAATCCCGCTTCCGACAGCGCACGGGCGAACGCGTGCGCATCGCTCGCACCAAGAGGTGTCGCGTTGCGGCTGCCGACGATGGCGAATGCGGGAGTATTGAGAAGGTCGATGCGGCCCTGGACGTACAGGACCGGGGGCGCATCGGTGATCTCGCGAAGCGCCTTCGGATACTCAGCGTCCTTGACAGTGACCAGGCGGCATCCCGGTTTCGCGAGCCATCGCAGCGTGGCTTCCACCAGCGTGGCCTGCGGCCCTCGCGCTATCAACTCCGCGATATCCTGACCGGCGACCGACGAGACCGAAGCCGTGGGCGCGTCGATGACCGCCTGCGCAGTGCCGAACGCGTCCAGCAGCGCGCGCTGTTTCGCGAGCGAGATGCCGGGAACCAGAGTGAGGCCGAGCCATGAGCGAAGGTCGGTGCGGGTGGAAAGCGCGGAGTGCACGGAAGCGGCCCCAGGAAGCGGGTGTGTGAGAATGTTCGTTCAACGGCGCGGGCCCGCCGCGGGCTGACCGCGCGCCGCAAAAGAAAAAGGGGCCGGAGCCCCTTTCGCGGTAAACCGAAAACGACTTCAAGGCGTCTGCACTATGTCGCCAATGTAGATCGGCTTGGTCGCCTTCATGACCATTCCGTAGGACATCTTCTCGAACACGCGGAAGACGAAGATAAGGCCGTTGCGCTCGTCCGGAAGGCGCAGCGCGCGGCCCGCGAAGACGGCGCCGGAACCGCTCTTCTGCGGGTCGGCGGGCTGGTAGTTGGACGGGGGCGGCACCACCGGCATGGGCTTGGTCTCGCCGGAGCTCCAGTTCCAGGACGGCCACGACCAATCCCCCCAGCCCCAGTTCGTGAACCACCGGGGCGTCTCGAGCTCCTGTGCGGCGCGAGCGGTGACGAGCTGGCCGCGATGGTAGCTCGCGAGCACGTGCCCGACTTCGACGCCGTCGCGCGCCCCGCGGTTGATCGTGATGATCTGGTACTGGCCCAGCTCCGAAACGCCTCCGTCAACCGACATGATGGTGCCCTTGATCGGCTTGTCCGGTGCGCGCGGGACGTAGCTCGGGAAACTGGTCTCGCGTGCGATCGTGAGGCGGTCGCCGCGGTTGATTTCCTGGCGCGCCTTGGTGATTTCGAGCGTGCTCGGGTCGCCGAAGCGGCGCACGCGCGCATCACCGAGGTACTTGGCCTCGCGCCCCAGCACCTCGCCGGTGTCGGGATCGCGCAGCACCAGGCCCGGGCGAAAGACTTGCCAGTTCACGCCGTCGTTGCTGCCAAGGCGATCGGCATAGGCGAGGTCGCCCTGGCCCACGATCACTCGGCTCTCCTCGGTGGCGACGATGGTGGGCGCATTGTCGAGCCCGCCTTCCTCGACGATGAGGGGCTGCGACAGGAAGGGTCCGATCGCGTTGCCCGGGATGCTTGGCACCGCGCTCTCGAGGTTCTCGACGCGCGTGCGCGGATCGAGCTTCACGACATTGGCGGTGGCCTCGGCTTCGGTGCCCCCGGAAGGGCCCGTGCTGCCGCCCGCGCCTGCGCCCATGGTGAGGCGCGGCGAGTCGCCGGTGCGATCGAGGTGGATCACGTTGCCGGGGTAGATCCAGTGAGGGTCCTTGATCTGGTCGCGGTTCATCTGCCAGATCTGGGGCCACTTCCACGGGTCCTTCAGGAAGCGCCCCGCGATGCCCCACAGGGTATCGCCCTTGACCACG
This sequence comes from Burkholderiales bacterium, assembly GCA_038227085.1. GTDB lineage: Bacteria > Pseudomonadota > Gammaproteobacteria > Burkholderiales > Usitatibacteraceae > Usitatibacter. The sequence goes on from JBBRQA010000143.1 coordinate 7,869, forward strand.
GTGTAATCGTTCGGGGCGTCGGGCGCGAGGTCCGCCATGGTCACCCGGTTGCCCGATTGGGGGCCTCCCGCAGGCGCTCCGGCGGGGGTTTTCTCTGCGGACGACGGCATGCCGTCGGCCCAGATCGTGGCCGGAACCAAACTGGCCACGGCGACGACTAAAGTTATAATTGTCTTTCGCATGGCGACGCTCACTTGTGGATATGGAGTTGGAAACCCATATTCAGAAAAAGGGTGGGGTTACGCCCCCTTTTTCATGTAGTGCAGTAAATTCTGCACATAATTTCTTCAATTAGCAAGCATTTATGGCCATTCTCGACATCCTTCAGTACCCCGACCCGCGCCTCAATACGCCTGCCCGGCGCGTCGAAAAACTCGACGCGGCGACGCGCAAGCTGATCGACGACCTGGCCGAGACCATGTACGCCGCGCCCGGTGTAGGACTCGCCGCGACCCAGGTCGACGTGCACAAGCAGATACTGGTGATCGATGTAAGCGACGATAAGAACGATCTGCGGGTGTTCGTCAATCCCGAGATCACGCGCCGCGAGGGCATCGCGGTCAACCAGGAGGGCTGTCTCTCCGTGCCCGGGGTCTACGAAAACGTCGAGCGGGCGGAAAGCGTTACCGTCACCGCCCTCGATCGCAACGGCGCCCGCTTCACGCTCAACGCCTCGGGGATGCTCGCCACCTGCATCCAGCACGAGATGGACCACCTGCACGGCAAGATCTTCATCGACTATCTGTCCGAATTGAAGCAGAACCGCGTTCGCGCGAAGCTCAAAAAACGCCAACGCAAAGCCGCGTGACATAGGCGGCGCAACCTTCCGCGTCGTTTTCGCGGGCACGCCGCCCTTCGCTGCGCGCGCCCTCGAGGCTATCGTTGCCGCCGGACACCAGGTGGCGGCCGTCCTCACCCAGCCGGACCGTCCCGCGGGGCGCGGCATGCGCCTTGCCTCCAGCGCGGTCGCCCTTGCGGCGCAGAGGCATGGCATCGACGTAATGAAGCCAGCTACGCTCAGGCGAGGCGACGCCGCGACCCTTCTCGAGGCGCTCGCGCCCGAAGTCATGGTGGTCGCGGCGTACGGACTCATCCTGCCCACGACGGTGCTGGCGATACCGAAGCGCGGATGCCTCAACATCCATGCATCGCTGCTGCCGAGATGGCGCGGCGCGGCACCGATCCAGCGCGCGCTCCTGGCGGGCGATGCGCGCACCGGAATCAGCATCATGCAGATGGACGAGGGGCTTGATACGGGCGCGGTGCTTCTCGAGCGGCCCCGTGACATCGGCTCGCGTGAAACCGCCGGCGAGCTCACCGAGGCGCTTTCCGAGCTTGGCGCGCAGGCGATCGTCGAGGCGCTCGCGCGGCTAGACGAGTTGCGTCCGCGAGCCCAGGACTCAGCCCTCGCGACCTACGCGAACAAGATCACGCGGCCCGATGCGCGTATCGACTGGTCACACGACAATGCCGCCGTCGACCGGCATGTGCGCGCGTTCAATCCCGTCCCCGGCGCCGAGATGACGCTTGCGGGAGAGTTGCTCAAAGTGTGGCGGGCGCAGCCGGTCGAGGGCTCCAGCACGCCCGGAGAAGTGATCACCGCGAGCGATAATCGGCTGGTAATCGCCTGTGGCCGGGGAGCTCTGGCCCTTGACGAAGTGCAGCGTCCGGGCGGCAAACGCATGGCGACCCGTGACTTTCTGCAGGGTGCGCACGGGGTGCACACCTAAGTATTTAATTATTATAGGAAAGATCTTGATTGCGGAGCGGATTCCTGCTGGTATCCTCCCGCGAAAAGTGGTAAATTGTATCTCGGCCGCATCACTTGTATCTTCGGTACAACACTCGGACGTCATCCGATGACCTTTGCGCCTTTCTTTACCTCGCTCATCCGCAGCCCGCTAGGGATGCCGCGGCTGGCGAGGCTGCGCATCGGAATGCTGGTGCTGATGCTGGCGGCCTTCATCCCCGCGGCGCGCGCCGCCGAGGGGATCGAGGTCAAGTCGGCGACTCTTGAGCTCGCCGACGACGGCTGGCAACTCGGCGCCGAGTTCGACATCCAGTTCAGCCCGCGCCTCGAGGAGGCGGTGAACCGCGGCGTGCCGCTCTATTTCGTGGTCGAGTTCGAGCTTTCCAAGCCGCGCTGGTATTGGTTCGACGAGAAACCGATCCAGTTCTCGCAGACCTACAAGATCAGCTACACGCCGCTCCTGCGCCAATACCGCCTGTCGGTTGGCAACCAGTACCAGAACTTCACCCGTTTCGACGAAGTGACCCGCGTCCTGTCACGCTTGCGCAACCTGCAGATCGCGGACCGCAAT
>JBBRQA010000144.1:0-10184 GCA_038227085.1 Burkholderiales bacterium
AACTTGCGCGTGGCCTCGCGCACGGTGTCGAGTGCCTGCGCGACGCTGCGGTAGTACGCCTGGCCGGCGTCGGTGAGCGCCAGCGCCTTGTGCCGCCGCTCGAAGAGCTCGACCCCCACGAACGCCTCGAGCGCCTGGATCTGCCGGCTGATTGCCGACTGCGTGAGGAAAAGCTCCCCGGCCGCGCGCGTGAAGCTCAGGTGGCGCGCCGCTGACTCGAAGCCGCGCAGCAGGTCCAGCGGGGGGAGCGGACGGCTGGTATTAGCCATGCGTCACACGCATCCAGAGGATGCGCGCTTTTCGTTTGAGAGAGCGCCCTTGCAAGGGGAAAATGCCTCCATCCGAGTCGCCATGCGCCCCATTCTGCATGCGGCAGGAGCATCCAGCAAGGAGGCAGTATGCTCGTCGACATGAAGGCTCCCGTGCTCGCCCTCGCACCCGGACAGGTACTCACCCTGGTCGATGCGGAGGGGCTTCGCATCCGCGCGCAGCTCGGCACGGTGTGGATCACCGAGGAAGGCAGCCTCAAGGACCACATTGTCGGGCCCGGCGACACGCTCGTGGTCGGGCGTCCCGGCCGCACCGTGGTGCAGGCGCTGAACTCGGCGTGGGTCTCGATCGGCGAGGCACCCGCGCCCGCCAACGACTCCCACTAGGAGGACGCGATGCATTTCGAGACCATGTGGCACGCCGAGGGACTGCGCTGGATCGGCTCACTCTTTCTCGACGCCGCCAACTTCCTCGAGCGCGCCGCGGCCCGTCCCTGCGAACGCTCGCACGCGGCTCTCCTCCCCGCCGACGATCCCCTCGAAGACGTGCGCGCGCGCATCCTCTCGCGCTACTTCTAGCGCGTGGGGACCGCTTTCTCCAGGAGCATGGCGTCGCCATAGCTGAAGAATCGATAGCGATGGGCGACGGCGTGCCCATAGGCGTGGCGGATAGGGCCGGCGCCGGCGAAGGCGCTCACCAACATCAGAAGCGTCGAGCGCGGCAGGTGGAAGTTGGTGACGAGGCGATCGACCACGCGAAAACGATATCCAGGCACGATGAAGAGCTGAGTCTCGGCGCTGCCCGCGCGGAGCTCGCCGCTCGCGGCCGCCGACTCCAACGCGCGCAGCGCCGTGGTCCCGACCGCGATGACGCGCCCCTTCCTCGCCCTCGTCCGCGCCACCGCATCGACGGTCGCGGCCGCAACGCTGTACCACTCCGAATGCATCACGTGCTGCGAGACATCGTCCACGCGCACCGGCTGGAACGTTCCTGCACCCACGTGCAGCGTGATCGAAGCCACCTCGACGCCCTTTGCCTTCAGCGCGGCCAACAACGCATCGTCGAAATGCAGTCCCGCCGTGGGCGCGGCGACCGCGCCCGGCACCTGCGCATACACGGTCTGGTAACGCGACTCGTCAGCGGAAGCGGCGGCATGCGTGATGTAAGGCGGCAGGGGCACCTCGCCGTGCCGGTCGAGCGCCGCCATCACGCCTTCCCCTGGGAAGCGCAGCTCGAAGAACTGTCCTTCGCGCCCGATCACCTCGACCTCGAGATCCGCGGCGAGCCGCACCGTGCGCCCGGCTTTCAACGGCTTGCTTGCACGCACCTGGGCCAGCGCGCGGTGTGCGTCGATCACGCGCTCGACCAGCATCTCGACCTCCCCGCCCGAATCCTTGCGCCCGTGCAGGCGCGCCTTGATGACGCGCGTGTCGTTCACGACGAGAAGGTCGCCCGCGTCGATCGATGACGCGAGGTCGGTGAAGCGAAGGTCCTCGAGCGAGTCGCCGTTGACGTGCAGGAGCCGGCTCGCGGTGCGCTCCGCTACGGGGTGCTGCGCGATGAGCTCTGGGGGAAGTTCGTAGTCGAAATCGGAAAGGCGCACCCCGTCGATTATAATTTGGGATCAGTTCGGTGCTGCGTGGGGCGGGAACGGCGTTGGAGTGGACATGGCCGCTCAGCGCCAGCGGGCATCATTGCCGGGATGGCGGAATCGGTAGACGCACGGGACTCAAAATCCCGCGGTGGCAACACCATGGGGGTTCGATTCCCCCTCCCGGCACCACATTCGAGCTACGAAGGCTCCGGAATCTAAGGGATGTCGCGCGAGCCGAAAGCGAGCTGCCCGAGGTCGCGGCCGAACTCGTAGGGCCATCCGCTGCCGGGCTCCGAGTTGTACTGGCGCTGGAAGCCGGTGGCGATGCGCGTCACGCTGATCAGCTTGGTGACCTTCACGGATCCGCCCGGCATGCGGAAGTTGCTGCAGCGTTCCTCGAGGACGAAGCCGGCGGGATCGAAGCCGCGCTCCGCGATCTGCTCCATCGCCGAGGTGAACTCGGGCTCGGTCATCGGTGCGAAGACGTTTCTGGGTTTTTTCATGATCGCGTTGTCCCGCGCGCCGCAGCGGCGCGCCGCGCCAAGTATCCCACGTGCTCGCGAAACCCGCCTGTGCGCTTGCGCACACAAGACGCTGGCGCGCTCACTAGCCACCCACCGGGGGTACGCAGAAATGCACCCCTTCGGCGAGCCAGCCCTTGGCAAGCATTGCCTGGTACAGGGCCTTGTCCGTGGTGTAGCGATGGTTCGGCCCTGCCGGTCCCGCCGCCGGGCCGTTGAACGCGCGATACACGGGGGCCAGGTTCGCCGCGCACAGGTCGCCCGCGGGCACCGTCTCCCAAAGGAGACAAACCGGCTACGCGGACAACGCCGCCACCACTTGCCGGGTCGACAGCACGCGCGCCATGCGCGGGAAAACGCGCGTCATGAGCTGCTCGTGATTGTCCTGCTCGGGCGACGTGCAGGCGTCGGAGACGATGACCAGGTTGTAGTCGAGGTCGCGGGCGGCGAACGCCGTCGATGCGATGCCGACGTCGGTCGAGCCGCCCACGAGGATGACGGTGTCCACCTTGCGCGTGCGTAGCGCCAGGTCGAGATAGGTCCCGTGGAAGGCGCTCCAGCGATGCTTGGGCACGAGGAAATCCTCCGCGCGCGGCGCGAGCTCCTTCACGATCGCACTCTCCGCGGTGCCGCCGGTGAGAAGCGGAGTGTCGCGATCGACGGGTCGCAATGGCCGCAATCGGTTGTCGGTATCGCGCAACGTTCGCGCGCTGGTGGCGCGATCGGCGCGATGGTCCGCATGCGCATAAGCGACCATCACGCCCGCTTTCCTGGAAGCCGCGAGGAGCAGCGCCGCATTCGCGACCACCGGCGCGAAACGCTTTTTCGATTCCGCGTCGCGGTTCACGTGGCCTTCGAGGAGGTCGAAGACGAGCAGGGCGGTGCGCGCCGCCTCGAGCGTCCCGCTCACCGCGCGTTACCGATGACGATCTCCGAATAGAGCCTCGTCCACTTCGCTGCCTCGTCGAGCACGGTGACCGGATCGACGAACTTCAGCTTCAGCTGCTGCGCGGGCGATGGCACCTTGAGGTTCGCGGGCACGTAGCCGCCCTTCTCGAGAATCTTCTGCCCTTCGGGGGAGAGCACGAAGTCCGTGAACAGCATCGCCGCGTACGGATGGGGAACGGAGCGCGGAATGGCGATGCCGTTGGCGCGGGCGATGGCGGGCTCGATCGCGTACCAATCCACCGGCGCGCCCTTCTGCTTCATCTTCTCGGCGCCGTGGCTGTAGGTGGTGAGCGCGAAGGCGATCTCGCCAGAGGCGACCAGGCTCGCGATGAGCGTATGCCCCTTCCTCACCGAGAAGCCGTTGGTCTTCGCGATCTCGCGGAAAAGGCGCAACCCCTCGCTCTCGCCCTCGCCCTTCACGACGGTGGCGAACCAATCCTCGTCCTGGGCCTCGATGCCGAGCTTGCCCTTCCACCGCGGGTCCGCGAGGTCCGCGAACTTCTTCGGCAGGTCCTCCTTCTTCACGAGCCTGGTGTTGTACATCTGCACGAACATGTTGATGCGGGTGCCCACCCATTGGCCGTGGGGGCGAATCGCCTCGCGCATGAGGCTCTTCAGGTGCGGCGACTTGAACGGCTGCAGGATCTTCTCGCGGTACATCGACTCGAGCTCGGGGCCGTTGGTCTCGATCACGTCGGCCTCGATCCGATGGGCGCGTGCCTCGGTGAGCGCGCGCTGCAGCACATTTTCGGAGCCCGCGCGCCAGCCCTTCACCTTCACACCGTACTTCTTCTCGAACGCGGCGGAGAGCGATGCGAGGTCCTCGGAGATGAGCGACGTGTACACCGTCACCTCGCCCTCCTTCTTCGCGCCCTGCGCGAGGAACGCCTCGCGGTCGGCGCGCTCCGTCATCACGATCTGCGCGGAGGGGTCGGGCGCCTGCGCCGCTGCGAAGGAGGCGGCGCAGAGGAAAACCATCGCGCGGGCGGCGTTCCGCCATGCTGAATACATCGAACTTCCTCCTGTATATGATGCTTCATGATCGCATGGCGCTACACTCGCAGCGCATTTCGAAAGGGGGGAAAGATCATGAGAACGATCGGCATCGCGGCGGCGCTCGCGTTTGTGTCCGCGGCGGCGGCACAAGCCAACCCGGCGTACGAAAAGGTCCTGAAGGTGGCTTGCGAAAAGGGCAACCCGTGGCGCATGCCCGTGCCGTCGTCCGTGGGCCTGAAGGAGATGGAGACGCCGATCAAGCTCTACGCAGTGGACGGCAAGTCGGTGCTGATCTGCAATTGCACGGCGGATCGCAGCGGCATGAATACCGGCGTCTACGTGGAGTCCGATGATTTCTCGGAGCGAGCCGGCACCGCGGGGCGCAGGAATGCCGGCGATCCTCCCGTGGGATCTTCCAAGCCACGTTTCCCGCACTACCTCCCCGGGGGCAGCTGCACCACGGCGGCGAGTGGCACGGTGGCGCTCAAGCCTGGCGACAAGCTGGTGGAAACGTGGGGCACCTTCGACGCCTTCGAGGCCAAGTAATGAGAAAAGTCCTCTTCATCTTCAGCGTGCTCTCCGATGGCGACGTCGAATGGCTCGCCCAGGCCGGGCAGCGCGTGCACGTGGATCCGGGCGCGGTGCTGATCCCGCTCGGCTCGCGCATCGACTATCTCTACTTCGTGCTCGAGGGGCGCCTCGCCATCAAGACCAAGTCGGGCGACCCGATCGCCCTGCTCGAATCGGGCGAGATCATCGGCGAGATGTCGCTGGTGGATCCGGCGCCGACCTCGGTCTCGGTGGAAGTGGTCGCGAACTCGACGCTTCTGCGCATCGCCGACGCAGTGCTGCGCGACAAGCTCACCTCTGACCCGGAATTCGCTTCGCGCTTCTACCGCGCGCTGTGCGTCTTCATGGCCGACCGCCTGCGCTCGACCACGCAGCGCATGGGCTACGGCGCCGCGAGCGACGACGCCCATTCCAGGGACGAGCTGAACGACGACCTGCTCGACAACGTGCACCTGGCGGGCGCGCGCTTCGACCGGATGCTCAAGCGCCTGGCGGGATGAGCGAAGAGTCGATATTCCGCAAGGCCGCGCTCGACCGCCTCGCTTCGCCCGAGCGCCTCGATGAGCGCCTTGGGCTTCCCGCCTATCCGCGCGCATTGATCGGCGCATTGGCCGCGCTTCTGACCTCGGTTGCCGCATTCGCGATATGGCTGCTGTTGGCGCGCTAGCCGCGGGGGTGCAAGCCGAAGAGGCCGCGGCCGAGCCGCAGGCGCAGAAGCCGCGCGCGCCGCTGCCGGAGACCGGGCAGAGGAAGACGCCCACCGTCCTGCAGCTGGAGAGCGTCGAGTGCGGCGCGGCGGCGCTCGCCATGATCCTCGCCTACCACGGCCGTTTCGTGCCGCTCGAGCAGATGCGCGTGGACTGCGGCGTGAGCCGCGACGGCAGCAAGGCCGGCGGCCTCCTGCGCGCTGCACGCGCACACGGAATGGTAGCGCGCGGCTTCAAGAAGGAGCCCAACGACCTGGCCGAGCTGCCCCTGCCCGCGATCTTGTTCTGGAACTTCAACCATTTCGTGGTGTTCGAGGGCTTCCGCGGCGGGTGCGCGTGGCTGAACGACCCGGCGCGCGGGCGGCGCGGGGTCGACGCGGCGGAGTTCGACGCGGCCTTCACCGGCGTCGTGCTCACCTTCGAGCGCAGCCCCGAGTTCGCGCCCGGCGGCCATCCGCCCTCGGTGCTGCGCTCGCTTCGCCAATACCTCGACGGCTTCCGCGTCGCCATCGGCCTCGCGTTCTTCATCGGCCTGGTGCTCGTCATCCCGGGAATGCTGATGCCGTGGCTCCTGGGCCGCTTTGTGGACGAGGTGCTGGTGGCGAAGACGCACGGCGTCGCCATCCCGCTCCTCCTCGGACTGCTCGCGGCGGCGTTCGCGCGCTCGCTCCTCCTCGCGCTGCAGGCGAAGCTCCTGATGGACACCTTCGGGCGCGCCGCGCGCGCCTCGGCCAGCCGCTTCTTCGCGCAGGCGCTCGCGCTGCCGATGACCTTCTACTCGCAGCGCTCCGCGGGCGAGATCGCCGCGCGCGTGGATCTGAACGAGCGAGTCGCCGAGACCATCTCGGCGGACCTCGCGCACCTGGCGCTGCACTTCGTCACCGCGAGCTTCTTCCTGTTGCTGATGGTGCGCCTCGACGCCGGCCTCACGCTGGTGGTGGCGGCGTGCCTCGCGCTTGAGCTCGTAGCGTGGCGCTCGCTCGCGCTGCGCACCGCGGAGATCTCGCAGGAGCTCTCGGTGCAGGCCGGCAAGCTCGCGGGGATGGCGACCGGGGGCCTCGCGAACATCGAGACCATCAAAGCGGGCGGGCAGGAGACCGCGCTCTTCCTCAAGTGGATAGGGCTGCAGGTCCAGTACGTGAACGCTTCCATCCGCGCGCAGCGCTACCTGCTCACGCTGGGGCAGGCGCCCGCGCTGCTCGGGCTCGTCGCCCACCTCGCGGTGCTGGGGCTGGGCGCCGCGCTCATCATGAAGGGCACCTTCAGCGTGGGCGACCTGGTCGCCTTCCAGGTTCTGCTCGCCGGATTCACCGCGCCCGTGCACGACCTCTTCTCGCATACGCAGAAGCTGCAGACGCTGCGCGGGGACCTGGCGCGCCTGGACGACGTGCTCCACCACGCGCCTGAAAAGGGCGTGGACGTCGCCGGCCCGCCCACCGACATCCCCGCGCCCACGCTCACCGGGGCGCTCGAGTTTCGCGACGTCACCTTCGGTTATAACCGCGGCGAGGCGCCGCTGGTCGAGATGTTCTCGCTCTCGGTGAGGCCCGGCGGGCGCGTGGCGCTGGTCGGCGCGTCGGGCTCGGGCAAGTCGACCCTGGCGCGCCTGGCCGCGGGGCTCTATCGCCCCTGGAGTGGAGAGATCCTCTTCGACAGCGAGCCGCGCGCGGCCTACGAGCGCACGCACCTGGCCAACTCGGTGGCATACGTCGACCAGGACGTGGTGCTCTTCGAGGGCACGGTGCGCGACAACCTCACGCTGTGGTCGCCGGCGCCGGACGACGTGCTGCGCGCGGCGATGCGCGACGCCGCGATCGACACCGACATCATGGCGCGCGCGGGCGGCCTCGATGCCGTGCTGCAGGAAGGCGCGCGTAACCTGTCCGGCGGCCAGCGCCAGCGCCTCGAGATCGCGCGCGCGCTGGTGCGCGATCCAGCGATCCTCATCCTCGACGAGGCCACCAGCGCGCTCGATCCCGCCACCGAGGCGATCGTCGAGGCGAATCTGCGCCGGCGCAACATCACCTGCCTGGTGGTCGCGCATCGCCTGTCCACGGTGCGCGACGCCGACGAGATCGTCGTCCTCGACGCCGGCCGCGTCGCCGAGCGCGGCACCTACGAGGAGCTCAAGGCCGCCGGCGGGCGCTTCAGCGAGCTGGTCGCCACGGAGTCGAGCGATGTTTGATCCCGGCCTCGCGCTCAAGTCCACCACGCTGCAAGCAGCGTGGTCGCTCCTCCAACCGGGGTCAGAGCGGGGTCAGACCGGGGTCAGACCCCGCTCTGACCCCGATGTGGAGGCGACCGACGCCATCGAGGCGATGGCGGTGCCGGCGGGGCTGCGTTCGCGGCGCGTGCTGCTCGATGCGGGGTGGTGGAAGCATTCGGGAGGGCCGATGATCGCGCGCGTGATGGACCGCAGGCGCGTGCCGCGCGGGCCGACGCCGGTGCCGAGCGCGTCGCTCGCGGCGGGCACGGGGTGGGTCGCGCTCCTTCCCTTCCTCGGTGGCTACCGCATGCGCGCCACCGACGCGGACACGGGCGCGGTCGTCGAATGGAAGGTCGACGAGTCGATCGCCGCGCGCCTCTCGCCCTTCGCCTTCACGTTCTACCGCCGCTTCGCCACCCACGCCCTAGGCGCGAGGGACATGCTGAAATTCGCCGCGCACCACGGCGGGCGCGACCTCCTGCTCCTCGTCATCGCGGGATTCATCGCGGCAATGGTCGGGCTGTTCACGCCGCTCGCCACCGGATGGCTGATCGACCGCGCGATCCCGTCCGATGCGACCCAGACCGTGGAGGCGATCATCGCCGGGCTCGCGGTGGCGGGTGTGGCGGTGATCATGCTGGAGGTGCTGCGCGCCCTCGCGGTCCTGCGCTTCGAGGCTCGCATCGGCGTGGCGATGCAGGCGGCGCTCGTCGATCGCGTGATCTGCGCGCCGGCGCGCTTCTTCCGCGACTTCTCCAGCGGCGACCTGGCCCTGCGCATGGGATCGGTCAACACCATCCAGCGCACCATCACCGGCTCGACCATCGGCACCTTCATCACCTCGCTCTTCCTCCTCTCGAACGTGGCGCTGATGATCGCGTACAGCCCCGCGCTGACCTTCGCCGCCTCGGGCATCGTCGTGATCGTGATCGCGGTGTCGACGGCGATCGGCCTCGCGCGCCTGCGCGTGGGACCGAAGGTCGAGGCGATGGACGGCAAGCTCTCGGCGATGCAGTTCGAGATCTTCGCCGGCATCGCGAAGCTGCGCGCCGGCGCGGCCGAGCCGCGCGCCTTCCGCGAGTGGTACGCGAAGTACCACCATTTCCGCGATCTCAACCGCGTGAGCGCGCGCCTCACCAACTGGGAGTCGGTGGCCCTCAACCTGCTGCAACCCGCAGCCACGATCCTCGTCCTGTTCCTCGCCTGGCGCCTCGCGCCCACCTCCAACATGTCGACCGGCGACTTCGTCGCGTTCCACGCCGCGCTCTTCGCGCTGCTGGGCGGCGTGTACGTGCTGGTCTCCACCGCGCTCGACCTGGTCAACCTGAAGCCGGTATGGGACCGCGCGCGCCCGATCCTCGAGACGCCGCCGGAAGACGCGGGCGCGGCCGGCGCGATGCACGAGCCGCAAGGCGCCATCTCGCTGGACCATGTGCGCTTCGCCTATCCCAACGGGCCGGTGGTGCTGCACGACATCGACCTCGCGGTGAAGCCGGGAGAGTTCGTCGCGATCGTGGGCGCCAGCGGATCGGGCAAGTCGACGCTGCTGCGAATGCTGCTGGGCTTCGAAACGCCGGATGCGGGGAGCGTGCGTTACGACGGCAGGAACCTGCAGGGGCTCGACCTGCGCCACTTGAGGAAGCGCCTGGGCACGGTGCTGCAGGGGGGCAGGCTCTGGGCCGGCGACCTCCTCACCAACATCGTGGGCGCCAATCCGCTCGGCGTGGACGCGGCGTGGAACGCGGCGCGCCGCGCGGGCCTGGAGCGCGACATCGAGGCGATGCCGATGGGCCTCTACACGGTGGTGGGGGAGGGCTTGAGCACGCTGTCCGGAGGACAGCGCCAGCGTGTGCTGATCGCGCGCGCGCTCGTGGGCAATCCGCGCATCGTGCTCTTCGACGAGGCTACCAGCGCGCTCGACAACCTCTCCCAGGCGACCGTGCTGCAAGGGCTCGCGGGACTGGACGCCACGCGCATCGTGATCGCGCATCGCCTCAATACGGTGCGCAACGCCGACCGCATCGTGGTGCTGGAGCGCGGCCGCATCGTGCAGCAGGGCACGTTCGAGAAGCTCGCCGCGGAGGCCGGACCGTTCAGCGCGATGCTCGCGCGCCAGGTGGCTTAGAAAGACAAAGCCCCAGCCGTGGCCGGGGCCCGAGATCAAGCGGAAGCGCTAGTTTTTCTTGGTCTTCGTATCGGCCTGCGCGAGGTTGGTGCCCGCGAGGTCGGGCTTGTCGCGCGACGCCGTCACCACGATCGTCTCCATCTTGACGACCTTCTGCGGGCGCTTGGCCGTCACGTAGATGGTTTCCATCTTGCGCACTTCCTGGCCACCGGCAACCTTGTCCAACTGCTGCTCGGAGAGCTCGCCG
>JBBRQA010000145.1:0-10164 GCA_038227085.1 Burkholderiales bacterium
AAAACACTCTTTGCGAGATCGATTCCAACAGTAGTAACCTTGCCCATGACTTCCCCTCCTGAAAGACTGTGTGTGGAAACTCAATCTTGGCACCTAGTGCCCTCGCGGGACGGGGAAGTCCCTTTCATTCGTTAGGCGGCAGGGCAACCTTGAACCTTGAGCCATGAGTCACGAACAGCCAACACCATCGCTTCACGGCTCCTGTCATTGCGGAGCAGTTTGCCTCACTCTTCCAGTTGCACCGGAAAAGGCTACGAGTTGCAATTGCTCGCTGTGCCGTCGCTCGGGGGGCATTTGGGCCTACTACGAGTTCGGAACAGTGTCCATTCAAGGTCATCCCGAGAACACGGAAGGCTATATCTGGGGTGATCGGACGCTGAGGAACGTGCGCTGCAAGACGTGCGGCATCGTTACGCACTGGGAGCCACTAGAGCCCAAGCCTGGCGCTAGGCACGGAGTGAACCTGCGCAACTTCGAGCCAGGGCTCCTGGAATCCGTGGTCGTCAGGCGCTTTGACGGCGCAGATACCTGGACATTCCTCGATTGAACATTTGCCGCGCGGTGCCGCCTAACACCTAGTTCAAGCCGACGCAGGATCGTGGTGTCTTAGCTCAGACGTTAACCATACAAACACCCTCCGGGAGCTCTGTGTGATGTCGATCCGCCTAGTTGCAACCATGTTGCTGCTGATTTCACTACCTGCGATCGCGGACAGCGAAGCTCTGGTATTTCGACAAAACTCCCTTGGTGAAATCGAAGCGGTGGTAGTTGGCTTCTTGACCGATCAATGCGGATTCAGGTTTCTTCCTCCTACAAGTATCAGCATTACCGGGAGTACGATTTTGATCGTCTCTCCGAATCTCCCTCCGCCTCCGTGCTTCATGCCCATAGTGCCACCGCAGCCTTATGAACTCGTAGCGAGTCTTGGAAGTTTGCCGGGCCCCATGTATAGCGTTACCTGGTCGCAAGGACTTACTGTTCTTACCGCTCAGCTTTCTCCCGGGACGCTCACCCCATTAGCCGTGCCGACTCTTGGCCCCTTCGCGCTGGTCTTGACTGCGCTGCTTGTGGCGCTCGGCGGTGGGATAAGCTTTCGCGCGCGAACCCCCAGGGGGCATGATGCCTAACAACGCGTTCGAGCGGAAAGGGGTCTTGACCCGATAAAGTAGACACAAATACCTAACATGAAGGCGGTCCTCAGAGGGAACTTCTGTCAGGCGGGTGTCCGGCACATGGGGGTTCCTTCTAGTTGTGACTTCGCTCTCAAACTGGTCTGAAAATGATGTTTGACCGCCTTCCCTCCTGAAGAAGCGACCTAACGCTGTCGATTCGTTGTTAGGCTGTCCACTGAATCGGGTCAAGATCCAAGTGGAGGATCATGGGCCGCGTCTGGCCGCGGAGGGTTATCGTGGTCGCCCTCTCGACTCGGTCATTAGGGTCAATGGCAGCTGAGAGAGAGAAATGACAAGAGCGGGAATCGATGACGAGTTCGTGGCGCGGGGCTTGGCGAACATTGGCCCGTGGATTCTCGGAAGGAACATGTTCGGCCCGATTCGCGGCCCGTGGCCCGACCTCAGCTGGCGGGGTTGGTGGGGGGGCGACTCACGAGGTTTGGAATATGACTGCGTCAAGCACGTGGCGTCGGAGAAAGCCACTCATGTTGTACTCAAGCGCCGGTCAAGCCGTCACGCTTAGGGGGCACCAATGGCTGCGAACATCATCCGCTTCGTCCTCCTGCTGCTTCTCGCACTGCTGGTGGGCACGATGTTCGGAATCTGGGTGGGCTTCAATCCTTCCAGTCTCTCGGCTATTGCGTATGTCGAGCAGCAGCAGAATGCTATTCGCTCACTGAACACGCTGTTACCGGCCCTTGGAGCGGTCTGCATTCTGCTAGCCGCGGTGCTTGCCATCCTCTCGAAAGACGACCCGCGAACCCGCTACCTTTTGGTTGCATCTACCGCATGTCTGGTAACCGCCGCCCTGGTCACTCGCTTCGGCAACCAACCGATCAATGCGGTGGTAATCACGTGGAGCGTTGGGGCTCCTGACGCAAACTGGACGCAGCTGCGCGACGAGTGGTGGCGCTGGCACATCGTACGCACGGTGTTCGGTATCGTGGGTCTCAGTCTCGCGATGCTCGCACTACTTGCGTCCAGGAAGACCTCGACATAGGCTTAGTTTTCCACGATTTCGAACGACAAGCCGACGGATTCCCACTGTGATCGCTCGGCCTCGAGCGCGAGCGCGATGAGCGTCTGGTCGGCGAGCCATTTCGAATCGATCTCGAGGCGTAAGGCCGTGCCCCTGCGCGAGACCTTCAGCTTCGGCAGCTTCAACGACCTGCGGCTGCGGTAGAAGATCACCGCCAGGCGCAGCGCGAATGCGAGGGTGGCGAGGCGTGGGTCGTCCTCGAAGGCCGCGCTCATCTTGGAGAGCTTGCCGCGCTGCGCGAGCACCAGGTTGGACAGGTACCCCTGCTCCTGGCGTGAGAACCCGGGCATGTCCGCGAAGGCGAGGATGTAGGCGGAGTGCTTGTGGTACGCGGCCTGCGCGATGGAGATGCCGACCTCGTGCAGCTTCACCGCCCAGTCGAGGAAGGGGCTGTCGTCGTGCAGCGCGCCGTCCTTTTCGCCCATGCCGTGCGCAAGCGCCTTCGCGAGGTGGCCCACGCGCTGCGCCTGCGCCTGGTCGACGTGATAGCGGCGCACGAACTGGTCGATGGTGACCTCGCGGATGTCGCGATGGTGCACGCGCCCGAGGAGGTCCCACAGCACGCCGTCGCGCAACGCGCCCTCGGCGACCGTCATCTCGATCAACGAGAGCTCCGCGAATACGCCCGACATGATGGCCACCCCGCCCGCCACCACCGGAATGCGCTCCTCGCGCAGTCCCGCGAGCGTGACCTTGCGCAGGTCCCCGGCGGCGAGGAGCTCGTCGCGCAGCCATGCGAGCCCGGCGGCCGTGATGCCGCGCTCCGACTGGCCGTTCTTCGCGAGGATCTCGGCGATGGAGCGGGCGGTGCCCGACGAGCCGATCGCTTCCTTCCAGCCTTCCCTCTCGAAGCGCGCGGCGATGGTCTGGATCTGCACGCGCGCGGCGAGCTCGGCCTGCTTGAACGCCTTTTTCTCGATGCGGCCCTCGGGGAAGTACTGCGCGGTGAAGCTCACGCATCCCATGTAGAGGCTCTCCATCGCCTTGGGCTTCAGGCGATGCCCGATGATGAATTCCGTCGATCCGCCGCCGATGTCCACCACCAGCCGGTTGTGGCTCGACAGCGGCAGCGAATGCACGACACCCAGGTAGATGAGCCGCGCCTCTTCGCGCCCCGGAATGACCTCGATCGGGAAGCCAAGCGTCTCCTCGGCGCGATCGAGGAAGGCGCGGGCGTTCTTCGCCACGCGCAGCGCATTGGTGCCCACCACGCGCACGGTCTCGCGCGGCATCCCCGCGAGGCGCTCGGAGAAGCGCTTCAACGCGGCGAGCGCGCGCTCCTGCGCCGCGGCGTCGAGCTCGCGATCGCGCGTGAGGCCGCTGCCGAGGCGCACGGTCTCCTTGAGCGAATCGAGGGGATAGAGCTGGTCCTCCACCACGCGGCCGATGGCGAGGTGGAAGCTGTTGGAGCCGAGGTCGACCGCGCCGAGGGTGGTATATTCCATTGATCTCTTGCGATCGAAAACGGTCGCGGGAGCACGAAGCATATATCTTCATGACGAAAAAGCAGAAGCCCGGCTCGGCGCGCATCCCGCAGCTCTCCCACGACCACTTCCTGAACCGCGAGCTGCAGGCGCTCGAGTTCAACCGCCGCGTGCTCGCGCAAGCCGAGGATCGCGCGGTGCCGCTGCTCGAGCGGCTGAAATTCCTCTGCATCGTGTCTTCCAACCTGGACGAATTCTTCGAGATCCGCGCCTCCGGCGTGAAGGAGCAGATCAAGATGGGCGCGGCCGCGGCGGGCCCGGACGGGCTCACGCCGCTGGAAGTCTTCAAGCAGGTCGCGAAGGCCGCGCACGAGATCGTCGAGCGCCAGTACCGGCTCCTCAACGACGAGATCCTGCCCGCGCTCGCGAAGGAGAAGATCCACTTCTCCCGCCGCTCCGAATGGACCCCCGCGCAGCAGCAGTGGATCCGGGATTATTTCTTCCGCGAGATGATGCCGGTGCTCACCCCCATCGGCCTCGATCCCGCGCATCCCTTCCCACGCGTCTTCAACAAGAGCCTCAACTTCGCCGTCGAGCTGGTTGGGCGCGACGCGTTCGGGCGCGATTCGCGCGCGGCGATCGTGCAGGCCCCGCGCGTGCTGCCGCGCGTGATCCGCCTGCCGCGCGAAGTGACTCCGGGGCCCAACGACTTCATCTTCCTCACCTCCATC
The DNA here is from genome assembly GCA_038227085.1 of Burkholderiales bacterium. Classification (GTDB taxonomy): domain Bacteria; phylum Pseudomonadota; class Gammaproteobacteria; order Burkholderiales; family Usitatibacteraceae; genus Usitatibacter. Next base: position 4,367 of record JBBRQA010000145.1, read on the forward strand.
CTGCATGCGCACGTGGGCGAGCTCTTCGCCGGCATGAACGTGCTCGGCTGCTACCAGTTCCGCGTCACGCGCAACTCCGACCTGTTCGTCGAGGAGGAGGAGGTGAAGGACCTGAGGAAGGCGCTGCAGGGCGAGCTGCCGCAGCGCCACTTCGGGGACGCCGTGCGCCTCGAGGTCGCCGACAACATGTCCGAGGCGATGACCGGATTCCTGCTCTCGCAGTTCGGCCTCGAGGCCGAGGACCTGTACAAGGTCGCGGGCCCGGTGAACCTGGTACGCCTCATGAACATCCCCGAGCAGGTGAACCGCCCGGACCTCGAGTACGCGCCGTTCACGCCGGGGCTGCCGAAATCGCTCGCCAAGGGGCGCGAGCTCTTCGACACCATCCGCAAGGGCGACGTGCTGCTGCATCGCCCGTTCCAGTCGTTCGCGCCGGTGATCGAGTTCATCCGCCAGGCCGCCAAGGACCCGCAGGTCGTGGCGATCAAGCAGACCGTGTATCGCACCGGCACCGACTCGGTGATCATGCAGACCCTCATCGACGCGGCGCGCGCCGGCAAGGAAGTGACCGTGGTGGTGGAGCTCATGGCGCGCTTCGACGAGGAGGCCAACATCAACTGGGCGGCGCGCCTGGAGGAGGTCGGCGCCCACGTGGTCTACGGTGTCGTCGGCCACAAGACGCACGCCAAGATGGCGCTCGTGGTGCGGCGCGAGGAGGGCAGGCTCATCCGCTACGTGCACCTGGGCACCGGCAACTACCATCCGCGCACCGCGCGCTTCTACACCGACTTCGACCTCCTCACCTGCAACGTGGAAGTGTGCGGCGACGTGAACGAGGTGTTCCAGCAGCTCACCGGCCTGGGCAAGGTCACCAAGCTGAAGCACGTCTGGCAGGCACCCTTCACGCTGCACCAGAAGGTGCTCGACGCCATCGACAACGAGGCGCGCATCGCGAAGTCCGGCAAGCCCGCGCGCATCGTCGCCAAGATGAACGCGCTCCTGGAATCGCAGGTGATCGAGGCGCTCTACAAGGCCTCGCAGGCGGGCGTCAAGGTGGACCTCATCATCCGCGGCGTGTGCGCGCTGCGCCCGGGGGTGCCGGGCCTTTCCGAGAATATCCGCGTGCGCTCCATCATCGGGCGCTTCCTCGAGCACACGCGCACCTTCGAGTTCAAGGCCGGCGGCAAGACGCTGGTCTACCTGTCGAGCGCCGACTGGATGGACCGCAATTTCTTCAGGCGCATCGAGCTCTGCTTCCCGGTCCTGGACGCGAAGCTCAAGCGCCGCGTGGTGCGCGAAGGCCTCAAGCCCTACCTGGTGGACAACACCCAGGCGTGGGACATGCAGCCCGACGGCACCTTCAAGCGCGCGCGGCGCGGGCGCGGCAAGGCGTCCGGCGCACAGGCCGGCCTCCTCAAGGCCCTCGCGAAGTAGCGCGGGACTACTGCCAGAACTTCCACCAGGAGCCCCAGCGGTTCTTGCCGCTCTGGCCCAGCGGATCGGCCGGGTAGTTCTTCGCGAGGACTTTCTTCGCGTCGTCGCGCAGCTCCGTCATTCCCATGTGGTCGTAGGCCTCGACCATGATGTCGAGCGACTCGCGGTGCGCGGGCGATTGCGGGAACCGAACGATCGCGTCCTGCGCGCGGTTGGCGGCGGCGAGGTAGGCGCCGCGCGCCAGGTAATAGCGCGCGACGTTGACCTCGTGGCGCGCGAGGGCCTCCACGAGGTAGGCCATGCGCTCGCGCGAATCCGGGGCGTAGCGGCTCTCCGGGAAGCGCGTCACCAGGTCCTTGAAGCCTTCGAACGACTCGCGCGCGGCCTTCGGATCGCGGTCGGCGAGATCCTGCCTCACCAGGCGCGAGAACGGGCCCAGGTCTTCCTTGAAGTTGGCGAGCGCCTTCAGGTACAGCGCGTAGTCGATGTTCGAATGATTGGGATGCAGCTTGATGAATTTATCCAGCGCGGAGATGGCCTGCGCCGTCTCGCCCTGCTTGTAGTAGGCGTATGCGACTTCGATCTGGGCCTGCTGCGCGAAGCGCCCGAACGGAAACTTGGCCTCGAGCTGCTCGTAGAGCTTGATCGCGGCGTCCCAGTTGCCGTTGTCGAACTGCTCCTTGGCGGCGGCGTAGAACTCGGCGGCCTGCCAGTCCTTGCGCTCGTTCGTCTTGTCGCCGAAAAGGCTGCATCCGGCGAGGGAGAGCGCAAGGAGGAGGGCGGCCAATGCCGTTACACTGCGTTTCATGGTGAATCCCGTTTCGCGAAGCGCAAATTATACCGCGCCGCAGGTCCCTTCCCGCGAGCTGCGCGTCACCATTCCGAGCGAGCTCGCCGGCCTCAGGCTCGACCAGGCGCTGGCCAAGCTGCTGCCGGAAGAATCGAGGAGCCGCCTCGCGCGCTTGATCGAGGCGGGCCACGTGCTGGTCGACGGCGAGAAGGTCGCGGGGAAGCGCAAGCTGAAAAGCGGTGAATCGGTCGAGGTGGCGCTCGCCCCGCGCGTCGAGGAGTCGGCCTACTGCGCCGAGGCGATCGCGCTCGACATCGTCCACGAGGATCGCGACGTGCTGGTGCTCGACAAGCCCGCGGGGCTGGTCGTGCATCCGGGCAGCGGCAATTGGGCCGGCACGATGCTGAACGCGCTCCTGCACCACGCGCCGGCGCTGGGCGAGCTCGCGCGCGCCGGCATCGTGCATCGCCTCGACAAGGACACCAGCGGGCTCCTGGTCGTGGCCAGGAACGAGCCCGCGCAGATCGCGCTGGTGCGCCAGCTCCAGGCGCGTACAGTGAAACGCACCTACCTCGCGCTCGCGCGCGGCAAAGTGGCGCGCGCCGGCAAGGTGGACGCACCCATGGGGCGCCATCCCGTGCACCGCACGCGCATGGCGGTCGTGGAGGACGGCAAGCCCGCGGTCACGCACTACCGCGTGCGCGAGACGTTCGCGGCGCACACGCTCCTCGAATGCGATCTCGAGACCGGGCGCACCCACCAGATCCGCGTGCACCTCGCCTCGATCGGCCATCCGCTCGAGGGCGACCCCGTGTACGCGCCGCGCGGCGCGAAGCTCCTGCCGCGCCAGGCGCTGCATGCGTGGAAGCTCGCTTTCCTCCATCCGCGCACCGGGAAGCTCGTGCAATTCGAGGCGCCCCTGCCGGAGGATTTCCGCTTGCTGCTCGAGTCGCTGCGCGGATGATTCCAGGGTGGATCCAACCTGACTGGCCCGCGCCGGCGAACGTGCGTGCCTTCGTCACCACGCGCCATGGCGGCGTGAGCATCGGAGAATACGCGTCCATGAACCTTGGCCTGCACACTGGCGACGATCGCGCGAGCGTCGAGACGAATCGCGCGATCGTGGGCGCGCACCTGCCATCCGCGCCGCTTTGGATGGCGCAGGTGCACGGCGTCGAGGTCGCGGACCTCGATCGCATCGGCCCCGAAGAGTCCGCGCGCGCCGACGGCGCCGTGACCGGTAAAACGGGGCGGGTCGCGGTGGTGCTCACGGCGGATTGCATGCCGCTCTTCTTCTGCGATGCGCGCGGCACGCGCGTCGGCGTCGCGCACGCCGGCTGGCGCGGGATGGCCGCCGGCGTCATCGAGAACACGGTGCGCGCGCTCGGCGTGCCGGCGGACGAGGTGCTTGCATGGATGGGGCCCACCATCGGGCCCGCGGCATTCGAGGTGGGAGCAGAGGTGCGCTCGGCATTCCTGGAGGCCGAGGCGCGCGCCGCGCGCGCATTCATTCCCCATGGCGAGGGCAAGTACCTCGCGGACCTCTACGCCCTGGCGCGCCAGAGGCTGGAGCGCGCCGGCGTGCGTTCGGTCTCCGGCGGCGGCTTCTGCACCTATCGCGACGCGGACCGGCTCTTCTCCTACCGGCGCGTGAAGGCGAGCGGGCGCATGGGTGCCTTCGCTTGGATGGAATAATGGGCGCATGACCACCCTCGCCTACATCCTCCTCGCCTGCCTCCTCGGCACGGTGCTGTCGATCGCGCTCGCGGCGCTGGTCGCATTCCGCGCAAAGGCGAAATGGATCTCCGTCCTGGTGAGCTACGCGGTCGGGGCGCTCCTTGGCGCGGCCTTTCTCGACATCCTGCCGCACCTCTTCGAGGAGACGAAGCATCCGGCGCGCACCGCCGCGTTCATCCTCTTCGGGCTGCTCGCCTTCTTCATGCTCGAGAAGCTGCTCCTCTGGCGCCACCACCATCACCACAGCGACGAGGAGCAGGCGGAGGCCGAGGAGCAGATGCGCCACGCCGGCCACGACCACGGCCGCAGCGGCTGGATGATCATCTTCGGCGACGCGTTCCACAACTTCACCGACGGCGTGATCATCGCCGGGGCCTTCCTCGCCGACGTGAAGCTCGGCGTCGTCACTTCGCTCGCCATCATCGCCCACGAGATCCCCCAGGAAATCGGCGATTTCGTGGTGCTGCTGCATTCGGGGTTCAGCAAGCGCCGCGCCCTTTTCTGGAACCTGGTGTCGGGGATGTCGGCGATGCTGGGCGGGCTGCTGGCCTATTTCGCATTGAGCCACGTGAGCGCCTGGATTCCGGACATACTGGCATTCGCGGCGGCGAGCATGATCTATGTCGCGGTGGCCGACCTCATCCCCGGCCTGCACAAGAAGACGGCCCTCTCGGACTCCCTCGGACAGGTCGCCTTCATCGCCCTGGGGATCGCCAGCATCTGGGTGATTCACGCGGTACTATTTCCGGAGGTCTGATCGCCATGTCCAGGAACGCGCCACCGCCCAACGCCGACCGCTTCGCCGCAGAGCTTCGCGAGGCGCACGATAGATTTTCCGCCTCGATGTCCGGGGAGGGTCCGTCGCAGCAGGTGATGAGCGGCTTCGCCGAGGCCTATCGCGCATGGCTGGAGGCGTTGTCGGCCAAGCCGGAGACGATGATGGACCTGCAGGGGCGCTACATGCAGGAGCAGATGCGCCTCTGGATGGTCTCGATGCAGCCGCACGTGCACAGTGCCGACGAGCCCGGGGCGGGCGACAAGCGTTTCAGCGGCAAGGAGTGGGACGAGCTGCCGGTGTTCCGCTATTTTCGCGACTCGTACCTCCTCACCGCGAAGATGATGATGGAGGCGGTAGAGGACGCCAACCTCGACGCGCCCACCAAGCAGCGCATGCGCTTCTTCATGCGCCAGTACCTCGACGCCGCGGCGCCGTCGAACTACCTGATGACCAACCCCGAGGCCCTCAAGGCGGCGATGGAAAGCGGCGGGGAGTCGCTCCAGGAGGGCATGAAGAACATGCTGGCGGACATGGAGAAGGGGCGCATCTCGATGACCGATGAGTCGGCCTTCGAGGTCGGCAGGAACATCGCGGTGTCGCCCGGGGCGGTGGTCTGGGAGCACGAGCTGATCCAGTTGATCCAGTACCAGCCGCTCACCGCCAAGGTCCACGAGCGGCCGCTGGTGATGGTGCCGCCGTGCATCAACAAGTTCTACATCATGGATCTCCAGCCCGAGAACTCGCTGGTGCGCTACGCCGTGAGCCAGGGCCACACCACGTTCATGTGCTCGTGGCGCAACGTCAACAAGAAGCACGCGAAGGTCACCTGGGACGACTACATCGAGGCGCTCATCGAGGCGCTCGCGGAAGTGCAGCGCATCACCAAGGCGCCGAAGGTGAACGCGCTCGCCTTCTGCATCGGCGGCACGCTCTTCACCTCCGCGCTCGCCGTGCTCGACCGAAGGGGAGTCAAGCCCGTGGAGAGCCTCACGCTCCTCACTACCCTGCTGGAGTTCTCTGAGGTGGGCGACATCCGCGTCTACATCGACAAGAACTTCG
>JBBRQA010000146.1:0-10118 GCA_038227085.1 Burkholderiales bacterium
CCTTCATGTTCGTGTTCGAGCCGTCGCTGCTCATGATGGGCGATCCCATCACCATCTTCACGTCGTCGGTCTCCGCGACCATCGGCATCGTGTGCTTCGCCGCCGGCCTGCAGGGTTACCTCGCACGCGAGGCGCGTCCCTTGGAACGCATATTGCTCATCGCGGCCGCGCTGATGCTCATCAAGCCGGGCTATGTCTCGGACCTCATCGGGCTCGCGCTGCTGGGCATCGTCTACGCGACCCAGAAGGCGAGCCCCGACGCGAAGCCCGCGACCCGCGCGGCGCGGGGCCGGTAGCTCTCATTTGCGCGCACGCGCCGCTGCGCGAACGGTCGTTCTCACCTTCAGGCGCGGGCGAGCGGTTCTGCCGCCGTCGACCTAGAGCAGGGCTCCGCGCGCGCTGATCGGCCAGACCGCCTCGACCCGCTCGCCGCGCACGCAGACGAGCTCGTCGTAGAGGTTGAACGTCGGATCGCAATGGCCCGGCACCAGCATCAGCGTGTCGCCGAGGGAAAGCGCCGCCGCGCCGGGCGTCTCGATGACTCCATGCTCATCGGACGCTTTCGTATAACGCAGGTCGGGCCGCTTCCACGCGCCCGGCATGCCCGAATCCACGCTCGACGCCTTCAGGCCCGCGTCAACCACCGCGCGATCGGCGCTCGGCCGGCTCATGACGGTGGTGCGCACGAAAAGCGAGTTCTCGAAGCGGACGTCGCCCTCGCCTAGCTGGTTGTCGCCGTAGTCGCGGTCCATGAAGGCGTAGGAACCTGCCTGGATTTCGTTGAACACGCCCGAGTCGCGCTCGATGAGGAAGCTGGCGGTGCCGGCGCCGGTCACGCGCTCGACCACGATGCCGCAGGCCTCGATCGCATTCCTCGTCGCGCGCGCGGCCTCGACGGCAACGGCGATCGCTGTCGCGCGCTCCTCGGGCGCGCGCAGGTGCTGCGCCCTGCCGTGGTAGCAATGCAGGCCCGCGAAACGCAGCGATGGGTTCGCGGCGATTCCCCGCGCGAGCTGCACCGCCGCATCACCGGGCGCCACGCCGCAGCGGCCTCCGCCGACCTCGACCTCCACGTACACATCGATCGTCACCGCGTGAGCCCGCGCCGCGGCGGCCAGCGCCCGCACTTGCAGTGGATGATCGACCAGCACGCCGATGCGTGCGCTGCGCGCCAGCTCCGCCAGATGGCGCAGCTTCGCTTCCCCGACGGCTTCGTTGGTGACCAGGACGTCGCCGATGCCGGCGGCCACGAACACCGCGGCCTCGCTCACCTTCTGGCAGCACACGCCGACCGCGCCCTTGGCCACCTGCCGGCGCGCGATCTCCGGGCACTTGTGCGCCTTCGCATGGGCACGCAGGCGCACGTTCGTGCCGCGCAGCGCCGCGGCCATGCGCTCGAGGTTGCGCTCGAAGGCGTCGAGATCGAGCACCAGCGCCGGCGTGTCGATCGCGCTCACCGGATCGCCCGCGCGGGCTGCGCTCCAGGGACTGGGCATCAGCGGCGCGCGATCGCGCCGATGAGGCGCTTCAGCACCTCGTCGGCGGACTTGTTGGTGTCGATCCAGCGCAGGACCACGACCAGGTCGTCGTCGGGATCAACGATGACCATGTTGGTGCCGTTGCCGATGTGCGCGAACGCGGTGGCCGGTCCATTCGGGAAGAGCTTCAGGTCCCGATTGTTGTACCAGTTCATGAAGCCGTATTGCGGATTGGCGGGCGTCGGCGTGAGCGCCCACTCGACCCACTGCCTCGAGAGAAGCTGGCGATCGCGCCAGCGCCCGCCGCGCAGGGTGAGGAGGCCGAAGCGCGCCATGTCGTACGCGTTGATGAACATGCCGCCACCCCAGTGGCCCCCGCCGCTCACCGATTGCATCACCGTGCCATCCATCACCACCCAGGAGTTCTCGTAGCCGAACCAACGCCAGGTGTTGGACGCGCCGATCGGATCCATGATGGTTTCCTTCAACACCTGCGGCAGCGGGCGGCGCCACACATTGAGGGTGGCGAGCGCGAGCGCGTTGACCCGCGTGTCGTTGTATTTCCAGGTGGTGCCGGGCGCGGCGCGCGCGCGTGAGCCACTCGGAGGGCGTGGCCGAAGGGCGGTCGGCCCAGTCGGGCTTGCCCCACAGCGTGCCTTCCCAGTCGCTCGTCTGGCGCAGCATGTGGTCCCAGGTGATCTTGCGGTTGTGCGGCGTGTCGAAGAGCTCGATCAGGTCCGCGCGCCCGCCGATGCGCTCGGCCTTGTTGCCGGCGGCGACGGGATCGAACACCTGGATCGGCGGCACGTAGTCGCGCACGGGGTCGTCGAGGCTCCTGATCATGCCGCGATCGAAGGCCACGCCGATCACGCTCGACAGGAGGCTCTTGGTCACGCTGTGCGTCATGTCGACGCGCGCGGGCTCGCCCCACTCCGCGACGATGAAGCCCGCGTGCACGACGATGCCGGTCATGGCGCCGCGCGGCTGCATCGGGCCGATCGCGTAACCGAAGGGCTCCCGGCCGAAGGTCTGGTAGTGGTTCACCGCGAGGTCGCGTGGGTTCCTGCTCTCCGCGGATATCGCGAAGTCGATCGCGTCCTTGAGGCGCGCGGGGTCCATGCCGCTTTCTTCGGGCGTGCGATGTTCCCAGCGCGCGCCGGGATAGTAGGTGTCGAGCGGGCGCGGCTGCGCGCTCACTCCCGCGGGGAGCAACAGCAACGCGATGAGCGCGGTGAGCCTGCGAGCGAGGGCCATTGGACGATTCCCGGTGGATAATGGTCGCAATCCTACCAATACCCCGCTCCCCATGATCGATGCCGCCGTCCGCGAGCGCTCCGACGCTCTCGTGAAGACCCTTCTCGATTCCGTGCGCATCGCCTCGGTGAGCCTCACCGGAGAGGGCATCGCGGAGCAGGTGGGATTCCTCGAGCAGCGCCTCGAGGGCTGGGGCTTCGCGGTCGAGGTGCATCCCACCACAAGCCATCCGATCCTCTACGCAGAGGCTGGGCCGAAGGATGCGAAGTTCACCTGGCTCCTTTACGGCCACTACGACGTGTATCCCGCCGACGAGAAGCAGGAGGGCTGGCGCACGCGGCCCTTCGAGCCGGTGGTCGAGGGCGATCGTGTGTGGGGGCGCGGCACCGGCGACAACAAGGGCCAGCACCTCGCGATGTTGAACGCGATCGCGCTATGGCGCGAGCTCCACGGGGAGCTGCCGATCCGCATCAAGGTGATCCTCGAGGGCGACGAGGAGACGGGATCGATCCCGCTGCCGAAATTCATCGAGGAGAATCGCGCGCGTTTGCAGGCGGATCTCTGCTGCTATTCCGACGGGCCGATGTTTCCCAACGACCAGCCGGTGCTGCTGATGGGCGTGCGTGGGAACCTCGGGCTGGAGTTTCTCGCGCGCGGTGCGAAGCGCAACCTGCATTCCGGCAATTTCGGCGGCGTGGCGCCCAATCCCACGCTGGATCTGATTCACCTGCTGGCGGAGATGGTGGATCGCGAGGGGCGCCTCCAGGTGCCGGGCGCGGGATACGCGGATGTCTCAGTCGCTCCCGCGGACCTCGAGGCCGTGCGCTCGCTCAAGGTCGATCACGCGGGATTTCGCGACAGTGTCGGGGCCGAGCCCACCACCGGATCCGACGACGCGCTCTTCCACGAGCGGCTGATGCTGCGGCCGGCCTTCAACGTGTCCGGATTCGCTTCCGGCTATACCGGCGCCGGGCAGAAGACCATCATCTACAAGGAAGCGCTCGCCAAGGCGGACGTGCGCCTCGTGAGCGGCCAGGATCCGGATCGCGTGTTCCAGGCGATTCGCGATTTCGCTTCGCAGCGCGGCTACGGCAACATCGAGATCCGCAACCTGAAGGCCACGCCGGCGTCGCGCACGCCCCTCGACCATCCGATGGCGGCGGTGGTAAAGGACGCGGTGGAGAAGGGCTTCGGCAAGAAGGTGCTGGTGGTGCCTTCGCTGGGCGGCACCACGCCCGACTTCGTCTTCACGCGCCTCCTCGGCCTGCCGTCGATCGTCGTGCCGCTCGCGCCCTACGACGAGAACAACCACGCGCCGAACGAGTCGACCAAGGTTTCGCTGTACCTCGCCGGGATCCGCTCCGGACTTCATCTGATCGAAAATTTAGGTCGTACCTGACACCACTGTCCCGGAGCTGAAAATGGACTACCGCAATCTCGGCAAGAGCGGCCTCAAGGTGTCGCCGATCTGCCTCGGCACGATGATGTTCGGGGACCGCACCGACGCGGTGGAGGCGGGGCGGATCGTGGCGGCGGCGCGCGACGCGGGCGTGAACTTCATCGACACAGCGGACGCTTATGCGAAGGGGGATTCCGAGAAGATCACCGGCAAGCTCATCGCTTCGGACCGCGATCGCTGGGTGCTCGCCACCAAGCTGGCCAATCCGATGCCCGGGCCCGGAGGCGGTGACGATCCGAATCGCCGGGGCACGAGCCGCAAGTGGGTGATGCGCGCGATCGACGAGAGCCTCGCGCGCCTAGCCACCGACTACATCGACGTCTACTATCTGCATCGCGACATGGAGGACACGCCCATCGAGGAGACCGTGACCGCGATGGGCGACCTCATACGCGCTGGCAAGATCCGCCACTTCGGCGTGTCCAACTTCCGCGGCTGGCGCATCGCCGAGTTGGTGAACGTATGCCGCGCGCTCGGCATCCCGCGCCCGGTTGTGAGCCAGCCGTACTACAACGCGATGAACCGCCAGCCGGAGAACGATATCCTCCCCGCGTGCGCGCACTACGGCATGGGGGTCGTGCCCTACAGCCCGCTCGCGCGCGGCGTGCTCACTGGCAAGTACCAGCCCGGCGCGACGCCCGAGGCCGAATCTCGCGCGGGTCGCAAGGACAAGCGCTTCATGGAGACCGAGTTTCGCGAGGAGTCGCTCGCCATCGCGCAGAAGGTGAAGGCGCACGCCGAGAAGAAAGGCATGTCGCCGGGCCACCTCGCCTTCAACTGGGTGCTCGCCAACCCGATCGTGACGAGCGTGATCGCCGGGCCGCGCACCCTGGATCAGTGGAACGATTACCTCGGCGCACTGGGCGGCAAGCTCGACGCGGACGACGAGTCGCTGATCGATTCGCTGGTGCGTCCCGGCCATCCCTCGACGCCCGGCTACAACGATCCCAACTATCCCCTGCGCGGGCGCCCCGGGCGGGCGGGCTGACCATGCCGCGCGTGCCTTTCGTCCCCGACGACATCGCAGAGCCAAAGGAGATCGTCGACGCGGTGCGGAAGCGCCGCGGCGGAAAGCTCCTCGCCCTCGACCGCCTGCTGCTCCACAGCCCGCCGCTCACCGCCGGATGGAACGCGTATCTCGGCGCGGTGCGTACGCAGCTCTCGCTCGCCGCCAAGCCGCGCGAGCTCGCGATCTGCGCGGTCGCCTCCCTGAATCGCGCGGATTACGAATTCGTCGCGCACCTCCCGCACCTGCTGAGCGCGGGCGGCACGCAGGCCCAGGCCGAAGCGCTGCGCGACGTCGCTGCCGCTGCCAACGCGTCGCTTTTCGACGAGGGGGAGCGTGCGGTACTCCAGCTCACGCTCGAGATGACACGCGATGTCACCGTGAGCGATGCGACCTTCGCTCGCGCGAGCAAGACGCTCGGTGGCACGCAACAGGTGGTCGAGCTGGTCGCCACCATCGCCGCCTACAACATGGTCTCGCGCTTCCTCGTCGCCCTCGACCTGCATCCCTCGTAACCGGGGTCAGAGCGGGGTCTGACCCCGGTTCGGGAGGGCGCGGGCGAGCAGCGTTCCGACGACGATCATCTGCGGGATGACGGCGCCGGCGAAGCGCCGGCAGACGGCGCCGATGGCGGGATCGGGAGCGGGCGGCGCGGAAAGGCCGCGCGCGAGATCATCCGCGGCGGCGTTCATCGAGGCGTGGAGGGATGACACGCTGCGCTCGATGGAGCCGTCTTCGAAACGCTGGCGCAGCAGCGTCACGGCGAGCGCAAGGAACGCGGGCCGATGGCCGAAATGACGGTAGAGACTCTGCACTACGCGCGGGCCTCCGGCATTCCCCGGTGCGGCGACGAGATCGAGCAGCGCGGATACGTCGGTCGGCATCGCCGCGACGTCGACCATCGCAACCAGCGGCCCGGCAGCGGGCGGCGGCGTCCACGCGCGCGGCGCAGGCGACACAGCAGCACGCGCACCGCCCAGCAATCGCAGCAGGCAAAGCATCGACAGCATGTTCTCCGGGTTCGCGCGCTCGTACGCATCGATCACGACGCGAATCTCTGCGAGGCCCGCGTCGTCCACTCCAAGTACCGTAAGCGCCTCGCGGGGAATCGCGGCGAGCGGCTCGAGAGGCGCCTCGCGAGCGATCCTCCAGGCCGCTTCCTGCAGCCGCCCCTCGCGCCACGCGGGACCGATCGCGCCCCACGTCCACTCGATGCCGCCGGGAATCGTGGCGAGATGGCGAAAGATGAGCGCGACCATCGGCACGCCACCCAGGCGCCTCATCTCGGCGTAGATCGCGGCCTTCTCGCCGACTGCGTCGCGCTCGGAAAGCTCCGCGAGAAACGCCATCAATCGACCTTGATATTCGCCCGTCGCGCCACCTCGCCCCACTGCACGAGGGTCTTCTTCGCGAAGGCGATCCACTCGTCGCGCGGCAAGTTGTCCACCATGAGCCCGTTCTCCCCGAGGCGCTTCTGGACCGCGGGATCGCTCATCACCTTGCGAAGGTCCGCCGAGACCTTCGCCACGATCTCGGGAGGCGTCGCCTGGGTTACCACGATGCCGCCCCAGCCTTCGCCGGAAAATCCGGGATAGCCCTGCTCGGCGACAGTGGGCACGTCCGGAAGCTGCAGCGCGCGCAACGAACCGGTGGACGCGAGGGCGCGAAACTTCCCGCTCCTGATGTGCGGCAGGTTCGCGGGCACCCCGTCCACGCAGAGCTCGATCGAATCGCCGAGGAGGTCCTGCACCACCTGCGCGCTCCCCTTGTACATCACGCCCTGGATGTCGACGCCGGCCGTGTACTTGAAGAGCTCGCCGGTGAGGTGCTGGGTGGTGCCCGCGCCCGGATAGCCCCAGTTCAACCTGCCCGGCGATTTCTTCGCCGCGTCCACCAGGTCCTTGAGGTTGCGGTAGGGAGCCTTCGCGTTCGCGACGATGATGAGCGGATTGCGAAAGATCGGGCCGACCAGCGCGAAGTCGTTGAACGGATCGTACGGGAGCTTCTCGATGATCGCGGGATACGGCACGATGAGCTTCACGGGCTTCGTCGGATACTGCGCCTGCGCGACCGTGCCCAGAGCGCAAATCGCGAAGGCGAGCGTGGCTGCGGCGAATCGGGAAGTCATCGTCATCTCCTGGCGGTGTCGTCAATCAAGCCCTGGCGCTGCACCAGCGCGTCGGCCATCTTCAGGTGCGCCATGTCCACGAGCACGCCGTCGGCGCCCACGGCGCCCTGCCCGGCCCGCATGGTCTCTTCCATCACCGTGCGAATTCGCGCGGCCCAGGCGAGCTGCGCGGGCGTAGGCGAGAACGCTTCGTTGGCGAGATCGACCTGCGAGGGATGGATGGCCCATTTGCCTTCGAAGCCGAGGGCCGCGGCGCGCGCGGCACTCGCCCGATAACCTTCCGCGTCGCGAAAATCCGTGAACGGCCCGTCGACGGGGCGCAGACCGTGCGCGCGGCAGGCGTTGGCGATGCGCGCCATCGCAAAGTGCCACTGGTCGTTCCAATGACGCTCGCGTTCGGCGCCTCCATGGGTGAGGACCGAATAGCGTTCGCTGGGCGTGCCGAACACCTCGTCGTAGGTGCGCATCTCCACGGTGTAGTCGCCCACGCCGAAAATCATCGCCTCGAGGCGGCCGGAGGCCTGCGCGATCTCCTCGACATTCGCCACGCCCGTGGCGGTCTCGATCAGCACCTCGATGCCGGTGCGCTTCGCACGCCCCTTCTCGCGCTCGACGAGAGTGAGGATCTGGTCGACGAACTGGACGTCGAACGCCGATCCCGCTTTCGGCAGCAGGATCATGTCGAGGCGCGGCGCCCGCTCGGCGACTTCGAGGATGTCGTGATGGGCCCACGGCGTATCGAGGCCGTTCACGCGCACGGCGAGCGTCTTCTTTCCCCAGTCGATGTCGTTCAGCGCCGCGATCGCCTGCGCGCGCGCCTCGACCTTCTTCGCGGGTGCGACGGCATCCTCGAGGTCGAGGAAGATCACGTCGGCCGCGCTCGCCGCGGCCTTGGCGAAGAAGCGCGGGCTGGTCGCGGGGACCGCGAGCTCCGAGCGTTGCAGCCGGGGATTGCGCAGCGGCGTCATCGTGCTGATCCGCCCTTTTCGCGCGCGGCGAGGATTTCAGCCATCTTGAGGAGGCGCTCGGCCGGTGGCACCAAGTCCACCGCGGCGAACACTCCGTCGGTCACGCTGGTGCCCAGGCCCATGGCGAGGCTCTCGCGATACGAGGAGATCAGCAGGCGCGCGCGCGCGATCTCGGCGCGCGAGGGAGAAAAGACCTCGTTGGTGGCGGCGACCTGCGCCGGATGAAAGACCACCTTGCCGACGAAGCCCAGCTCGCGCGCGACCAGCGCGTCGCGCCGCGTGGCCTCCGTGTTCTTCACGTCGAGGAAGAACGCTGCGTCGATCGGCTGGATTCCGGCGGCGGCGGCCGCGGCGACGATCACGGAGCGTGGGAAATGCTGCACGGCATCGGTCACCCCGGCGCCGATCGCCGAGGTGTAGTCGCCGGAGCCGAAGAAGAGCGCGGTGGTGCGCGGCGTCGCGTCGGCGATGGCGAGCGCGTTCAGGATTCCGCGCGGCGTCTCCAGGGTCACGATCAGCTCGAGGTCATTCGAGCTGAAGCGCCGCTCGAGCTCGAGCAGGGTGTCGGGCGATTCGACCTTGGGCACCATGATCGAATCGACAAGGTCGAGCGGCAAGCCTGCAAGATCGGCCGCGCCATGGGCGGTGTGGGCAGAATTGATGCGCACGCACAGCTCGCGACCATCGCGTGGCATCTCGCGCAACGCCTGCGCCACGAATTCGCGCGCGCGCGCCTTCTGCGCCGGCGGCACGCTGTCCTCCAGGTCGAAGACGAGCGCGTCGGCGCCATAGGAGGCCGCCTTGGCGAGGCGATCGGGGCGATTGCCCGGCGTCATCAGCATCGATCGGCGAATGCGCGGATCAGGCATCGGCCTCCTCCGCGGCGAGGCGCGCCTCGATTTCCTCGGGAACCTCGCCCAGGAACAAGCGCTGCACGTTGGGATTGGCGAGGAGGATTTTCGCGTCTCCGGAATAGACCACTTGCCCGGTATGCATCACGTAGCCGCTGTCGGCGATCGCCAGCGCGCGCGAGGCCTTCTGCTCCACCATGATCACCGTGAGCCCGCCTTTGGCGAGCTCAGCCAGCTTCTCGAAGACCGTGTTCACGAATTTCGGCGAAAGCCCCAGCGAAGGCTCGTCGAGGATGATCGCCGCCGGGCTCGTCATCAGCGCCCGCGCGATGGCGAGCATCTGCTGCTCGCCGCCGCTCATGGTCCCGGCGAGCTGGCGCATGCGCGCGCCGATCACCGGGAAGGTCGAGACCATGCGCTCCATCGCAGCGTCGATGCGCTGGCGGTCGCCGCCGAGGATATAGGCGCCGATGTCGAGGTTCTCGCGCACCGTCATCTCGGGCAGCACGATGCGCCCCTGCGGCACGTAGGCCACGCCGCGCGCGAGTCGCTTGTGCGGCGCCTCGTGGGTGACGTCGGCACCGTCGATGAACACGTTTCCCATCCAGATGCGCAGCAACCCGCCCGCGGCCTTGATCGCCGTGGACTTGCCGGCGCCGTTGGAGCCGATCACCGCCGTGATGCCGCCGCGCGCGAAGGCCATACTGGCGTTGCGCACCACGGGCACGTCTCCGTACCCGGTGGTGACCGCACGCAACTCCAGGAAGGGCTTCGCCGCGGCGTTCATGGCGCTAGCGCTTGTTCCACGCCGGCTCGGGAACCACCGGCTCCTGCGTCTTGAGCGCTTCGGGCATGACGATCTCGCGCTTGCCGTCGCGCACCTGCACGAGGAGGCCGGTCTGGCCCATCTGCTTGCCGGTGTTGGGATCGACCTTGTGGTGGCCCATGACGGTATCGGTCTCCAGCGTGGTGAG
>JBBRQA010000147.1:0-10077 GCA_038227085.1 Burkholderiales bacterium
CCGTTGCAGTCGGGGCAGCGCAGGTACACGTCGGAGAGGAATTGCATCTCGACGTGCTCGAAGCCGTTGCCGCTGCACGTCGGGCAGCGCCCGTTGCCGGAGTTGAAGCTGAAGGTGCCCGTGGTGTAGCCGCGCGTGCGCGAATCGGGTGCCTTGGCGAAGAGCTCGCGGATCGCATCGAAGGCGCCCACGTAGCTCGCGGGATTGGAGCGCGTGGTGCGCCCGATGGGCGTCTGGTCCACGAACACGATGTCGTTCACGTGCCCGGCGCCCACCAGCGACGCGAACGCGCCCGGCGTTTCCGTGGGCTTGCCGAGGTGCTTCCTCAGCGCCGGATGCAGGAGATCCTGCACCAGGGTGGACTTGCCCGACCCCGACACGCCGGTCACGCACACGAAGCGGTGCAGCGGGATGTCGACGTCGATGTTCTTGAGATTGTGCTCGGTGGCGCCGCGGATGCCGAGGGAGACGGTGCCGCGTAGCGGGTCGCGCCCGAGGTCGTTGGGCACTTCCACGCCGGGGGCGCGCAGCTCGTCGCCGGGACGGTAGTCGTCGGCGCGCTTGCGTCCCGAAAGATATTGCGCGGTGAGGGTGTCGGCGCCCTTCAGCTGGTCGGGCGAGCCGAAGAACACGATTTCGCCGCCGCGCTCGCCGGGGCCGGGCCCCATGTCGAGGAGCTTGTCGGCTTCCAGCATGATCTGCGGGTCGTGCTCGACCACGACGAGGGAGTTGCCCGCATCGCGCAGCCGCTTCATCACGTCGATCACGCGCCCCATGTCGCGCGGATGCAGACCAATGGAAGGCTCGTCGAGAACGAAGAGCGTGTTGACGAGCGAAGTGCCGAGCGCGGTGGTCAGGTTGATGCGCTGCACCTCGCCCCCCGAAAGCGTTCGCGACTGGCGATCGAGCGTGAGGTAGCCGAGGCCGACCTCCTTCAGGTATCCGAGCCGCGAGCGCACTTCGGCGAGGAGCAGCTCGGTGGCCTCGTCGAGCGGCGCGGGCAGCTTCAGCCCGGCGAAGAATTCGCGGATCTTGTCCGCGGGAAGCAGCATCACGTCGTGCAGGCACAGGCCCGGCAGCGCGGCGAGCTCGCCGCATGTCCAGTGCGTGTCCTTCGGCATGTAGCGCGCCTGCGGCGCGAGCACCGCATCAGCATCGGCCTTGGTGCCGACACGCCACAGCATGATCTCGGGCTTCAGGCGCGCGCCGTCGCACGTGCTGCACGGCGTGTAGGCTCGGTAGCGCGACAGCAGAACGCGAATGTGCATCTTGTACGCCTTGGTCTCGAGCCAGTCGAAGAAGACCTTGACGCCGTACCAATGGGATTTGCCGGTCTTCTTCCAGTCGATCCAGTCGGTGTCGCCGCGCAGCACCCAATGCTTCTGCTCGGGCGCGAGGTCGCGATACGGCACGTCGAGCGGGATGCGGCGCTTCTTCGCGTACTTCACCAGGTCGGCCTGGCACTCGTCGAAGCTCTTCGACTGGAACGGCTTCACCGCGCCCTGGCCCAGGGTCTTGGTCTCGTCCGGAATGACGAGTCCGTAGTCGACGCCGATCACGCGCCCGAAGCCGCGGCACGTGTCGCACGCGCCGATCGGGGAGTTGAAGGAGAAGCGCGCAGGTGTCGGGTCCGAGTAATGAATATCGCAAGTCGCACAGTGAAGGTCGGTCGAGAATCTCCACGCTTCCGCGCCCTCATCGCCGACGAACACGTTGACGCGGCCGGTGCCCACACGCAGCGCCGCCTCGATCGCCTCCATGGTTCGCGCCTTCTCGGCGGAGGACATCTTCACGCGGTCCTGCACGACTTCCAGGCGTGCGCCGTCGCGATGGTGGATGCGCGTGTAGCCCTGCGCCTGGAGGAGCTTGGTGATCTCCTCCTCGCTGAAATTCTTCGGCACGTCGATCGGGAAGGTGACGACGAGGCGCGGGTCGCCGTTGGCCGCGGCGCGCGCGGCCATCTCCGCGAAGATGGTCTCAGAGGTGTCGCGGCGCACCGGCCGCGCACAGTCCCGGCAGAAAAGATTGGCCGTGCGCGCGAACAGGAGCTTCAGGTGATCGTTGATCTCCGTCATCGTGCCGACGGTGGAGCGCGAGGTGCGCACCGGATTGGTCTGGTCGATGGCGATGGCTGGCGGGATGCCCTCGATGGCGTCGACCTGCGGCTTGTCCATGCGGTCGAGGAACTGGCGCGCGTAGGGCGAGAAGGTCTCCACGTAGCGGCGCTGGCCCTCGGCGTAGAGCGTGTCGAACACGAGCGACGACTTCCCTGAACCGGATGGCCCAGTGACGACGACGAGCTCGCCCAGCGGGATGTCGACGTCGATGTTCTTGAGGTTGTTCTGGCGCGCGCCGCGGATGCGGATCGTGTCGTGGCCGGATTCTTCGTCGATGGAAGGCGAATCGGCGGCGTGTCCCGCGGACAGGTCGTTCATGGGCGCTCTAAAGGCAGGCGGCCGCAAGGCCGTGGGAATAAAAAGGGGAAAGAGGCCCATTCTAGGCACCTCTTCCGCGGATCCGGGGGTGAATTATTTTCGTGTGCGGCGCTATGGATAACTCGCTCAGCGCAGGCCCAATTCTACCGGGTTATGCACACAAACTGAGGCCATTGCCCGCCACTTTCAAGATGGGGACAGACCGGGGACAGACCGGGGTCAGAGCGGGGTCTGACCCCGGTGTGTTTTCAGTTGTCTCGGGCCAGGAGCATCTGCACGTCGCCGAGAGCCCGCTCGGCGAACCCGGCCTCGCAGTAGCAGAGGTAGAACTCCCACATGCGGATGAAGGTGTCGGGGTAGCCGAGCGCGCGCACCCGGTCCAGGTTCGCGAAGAGGTTTTCCCGCCACCGCGCAAGGGTTGTCGCGTAGTGGAGCCCGATGTCGTCGAGGTGCACGATACGCAGGTCGCTCGAGGCGGTCATCGCGTCGGCGAGCGCGGTCACCGACGGAATGCAGCAGCCCGGAAAGATGTAGCGCTTGATGAAGTCCACGTCGTCGCGCGCCGCGGCGAAGCGCTGGTCGGCGATGGTGATGGATTGCAGCAGCATGCGGCCGCCCGGCGCGAGGCGCTCGGCGCACACGCGGAAGAACTCGCCGAAGTATTGGTGGCCGATCGCCTCGATCATCTCGATCGAGACCAGCTTGTCGTACGACCCGCGCAGGTCGCGATAGTCCTCGAGGAGGATGGTGATCCGATCGTCGAGCCCCGCGGCGCGCACGCGCTCGCGCGCAAGCTCGTATTGGCTGGGCGAGATCGTCGTGGTCGTCACCCGGCAGCCATAGCGCGACGCCGCGTGCATCGCGAAGCCGCCCCAGCCGGTGCCGATCTCGAGCACGTGGTCCGTGGGCCCGAGCTGCAAGCGCGTGCAGATCGCGTCCAGTTTCGCGGTCGAGGCCTCCACGAGAGTCGTGTCCGCACGCGAGAAGAGCGCGCACGAGTACATCATCGTCGCGTCGAGGAAGAGCCCGAAGAAATCGTTGCCGACGTCGTAATGCGCGGAGATGTTGCGGCGGCTGCCCGCGCGC
This sequence comes from Burkholderiales bacterium, assembly GCA_038227085.1. Lineage (GTDB taxonomy): Bacteria > Pseudomonadota > Gammaproteobacteria > Burkholderiales > Usitatibacteraceae > Usitatibacter. The sequence continues at coordinate 3,522 of JBBRQA010000147.1, forward strand.
GTGTTGCGGTGCATCCAGTGCGCCATGCGTCGCAGGGGCGCGGCGAAACGCGCCATGCCGCCCTCGAGCGCATCGAGCGTGGCGCGATTGCGCAGCATGATGCGCATCAACGCGGTGAGATGGTCCACCTCGAAAGTGCCGAGCATGTACGACTCGCCCGCGCCGACCGACCCGCCAAAGGCGATATCGGCGTAGAACGCCGGATCTAGCACGGTAAGAGTTGCGTCGGGTGTGCCGCCTGCGACGCCGAAATCGAGCACCTCTCCGCCCTCGCGCAGCCGCAGGTGGCCGTGGCGCAGCGCCGCGAGGCGCGACAGCACGAGGCCGCGCGCGAACGAACCGAGCCGCGGCGTGCGGCGCGCCCCCTGCGAAAGCTCGATGAGGGAGGTGTCGGTCATGGGGTCCTCGCGGCATCGTGGCCCGGATGGTCGTGGAACGGAATGCGTTTCGCCCAGAGGCGCAGCGCCTGCCAATGGATCGCAAAGCTCACGCGCAACGTCGCGAACGGGAAGCGCAGCAGCGCGAACGCGAGCGTCGCCGTGGAGATCTCGCGGCGCTCGAGCGACAGCGTCGCGTCGAACACCTTCGCGCCGCCGCTCAGGTTCTCCATGTGCACGGCGAGCGTCGGCCCGGGCCGCCCGAAGCGCCAGTCGTAGCCCATCTCCATCGGCATGAAGGGCGACACGTGGAAGCGCTTGTCGAAGCGGAAACGCAGCCCTGGCCCGCGGCTCACGGTGTCGCGCGCCGCGAGCACGTAGGCGTGTCGCTCCTTCCACGGCGTGTTGGTGATCTCGGCGACGATCGCCACGACGCGCGCGTCCTTCTCGTCGTAGCAGTAGTAGAAGCTCACCGGGTTGAAGCAGTAGCCGAAGGTGCGCAGGTGCGTGAGGAGGCGTACCGGGCCCTGGGGACGAACCCCGGTCTCGCGCTCGACCAAGTCGCGCACCTCGCCATCGAGGGGATTCGCGGGGTCGCCCAGGTAATCCGAGCGCTTGAGCCAGGCGAGCGCGGGCCGCTTCGCCGACCACAGCCAGCGCCCGCGGAAAACGTGGTCCAGCTCCGCGAGGTCGATCCACGCCATGGCGAGCGCGTACTCGAACTCATGCTCGCGCGGCGCGAAGCGCCTATGCCTGAGCGAGCCGGTATACAGGGCGCTGTGCATGGTCCTCGCCGAAATGCTCTAGCGCGGCGAGCGCGCTCACGACTCCGTCTTCGTGAAATCCGTTCTTCCAGTACGCCCCGCAGTAGTACGTGCGTTGCGCGCCGTTCACCTCGCGATGCCGCGCCTGCGCCGCGACCGCCGCCGCCGTGAAGTGCGGATGGCGATAGGCGATGCTCTTCACCACGCGCGCCGGATCGATGGCGTCGCTTCGATTCAGGGTGACCAGGAACGGGTCGGGCGCGTCGAGCCGCTGCAGGATGTTCATGTTGTAGGTAAGGGCGACGCGCCCGGTGGCGGCGTCGAGGCGGTGGTAGTTCCACGCGGCCCAGGCGCGGCGCGTGCGCGGCATGAGGCGCGCGTCGGTGTGGAGGACCGCCTCGTTCTCCTGGTAAGGGATCGCGCCGAGCACCTCGCGCTCGAGCGCGCTCGCATCGTCCAGCATGGCGAGCGCGTCGTCGCTGTGGCAGGCGAGGACGGCGGCGTCGTAGCGCTCGGCGTCGTGGCCGCGCGACTTGACGATCACGCAGCCCGGCAGGCGCCGGATCGAATCGACCGGCGTCGAGGTGCGCACGCGGCTGCGAAACGGCGAGACGAGCTTCTCCACGTAGCGCGCCGAGCCGCCGCGCACCGTGCGCCACGCCGGCCGATCGTTTACCGAGAGCATCCCGTGGTGGTGGAAGAAACGCACGAAGAAGCGCGCCGGCATGGCAAGGATCGCGCGCGGATCCGTGGACCAGATGGCCGCTCCCATGGGCACGACGTAGTGGTCCACCAAGGCGCGCCCGTAGCGCCCGCGCGCGAGGAATTCGCCGAGGCTCGGGTCGTCGGCGGTGTCGAGGAGGGCGGGCGCCTCGCGGTTGAAGCGCAGGATGTCGCGGATCATCGCGAGGAAGGAAGGTCGCAGCAGGTTGCGGCGCTGCGCGAATAGCGTGTTTAGTGTCGTGCCGTTGTATTCGAGCGCGCTCGCCTCATCACGCACCGAGAAGCTCATCGCGCTTTCCTGCGACGCGACACCCAGTTCCGCCAGCATCGCGATGAAGTGCGGATAGGTGCGGTCGTTGAAGACGATGAACCCGGTGTCGACCTCGAAGCGTCGGCCGGCCTGCTCGACGGAATGCGTGTGGGTGTGGCCGCCGACGTGCGCCGCTGCTTCGTAGACGGTGATGTCGTGGTCGCGGTGCAGGCGCCACGCGGCGTAGTTGCCCGCGATGCCGCTGCCGACGATGGCGATCTTCACGGCGCGGCCCTTTCCACGCTGGATCCGCGCGCGTCGCGCACCGAGGCGGGAACCGGGCGCAGGCCCCAGATGATGCCGAGCGATTCGAGCACGCGCAGGCCGTAATAGCTCACGTCGATCTCCCACCAGTAGAAACCCTGGCGCGCGGCGCTCGGGAAATGATGGTGGTTGTTGTGCCAACCCTCGCCGAAGGTGAGGAGGGCCAGCCACGCGTTGTTGCGCGAATCGTCGCGCGTGGCGTAGCGGCGCGAGCCGAAGCGGTGCGCGAGGGAATTGATGGTGAAGGTGGCGTGGTGCAGCGCGACGGTGGAGATGCAGAACCCCCACACGAAGACCTGAAGGCCGCCGAAGGCGTAGAGCGAAACCCCGAGGAGCGCGGGGACCACGATATCGAAGCGATCGAGGAAGCGCAGCTCCGGGAAGCGCGAGAAATCGCTCACGCGCGCGTGCAGCGTGGCGAAATGCGCGCGCGACAGGAACCATCCCGCATGGCTCCACAGGAAGCCGTGGCGCGCCGCCGAGTGGCTATCGGTGGGCTTGTCCGAGTGCGCGTGATGGTGGCGATGGTGCGATGCCCACCAGAGCGGCCCGCGCTGCACCGCGGAAGCGCCGAGGAGGGCGAACGCGAACTGCGTCGCGCGCGACGTCTGGAAAGCGCGGTGCGAAAAGTACCGGTGATAGAACGCGGTGACGGCGAACATGCGCAGCGCGAAGAGCGCGGCGGCAATGGCGACCGCGCTCGCGCTCACGCCGGTCCAGAACGCCGCGAGGCAAGCGACATGCAGCAGGAGGAACGGCAGGACGCGCGTCCACTCGACCCTGCGTTCAACCGGGGTCAGAGCGGGGTCCGGCCCCGGTCTGACCGCGCCCTGGCTCCCGTTGTCGAACCAGCGTCGCAGGGTGAGGAGCAGGCCGCTCATGTACCGCGCCTCGGGCCGGGGAAAAATTCGTTGGTCCGCGCGACATAGTCGCGATAGCCGGGGCGGCGGTCGGCGATGTCTTTCTCGAGGAGCGTGACGCCCGAGACGCGCAGCAGGAGGAGCGACATGAGGAGCGGCGAGAAGATCGTCCACGCCCCGGCTCCGTCCACGGCCACGAGGTAGAAGCCCCACCAGGTGCAGAACTCGCCGAAATAGTTGGGATGGCGCGAGAAGCGCCACAGCCCCCGGTCCATCACCATCTTGTGGCTGGACGGATCCGCCTTGAAGCGCGCGAGTTGCGCGTCGGCGACGGCTTCGAACACCATGCCGAACAGCGCGAGCCCGGTTCCAGCGATGCCGAGCGCCCCCAGCGGCTCCAGGGAGCAAAGCGCGGCGGCGAGCGGCGCGGAAATGATCCATGCGAGCACCGCCTGCAGGCCGAATACGAGGTAGAGGCTCTTCCACGTGAAGCCGGGCTCGTTGCGCGCGCGGATCTCGCGGTAGCGATGATCCTCGGGCGCGTTCCAGTTGCGCAGCGCGAGGTGGCCCGCGAGGCGAAACGCCCAGGCGATCACGAGCGCGGCCACGATCGCCACGCGCGGCGAACGCTCGCCCCCGAGCTCCACGTAGACGGCCACGCCGGAAATGAAGAAGAGCGACCAGAAGATGTCGACCAGACCCGCGTTTCGGCGCGCGGTGCAAACGGCCCACGCGACCACGCCCATCGCGAGCATTGCGGGCAGGCCCCAGGCCCACACCAGATAGACGCTCATGAAGGCGCGTAGCCGTCGTATCGCAGCGCCGCCGCGCAGAGAGCGGGCGTGAGCACCGCCCAGCCGAGGGCGATCGCGGTGAGCGCCGCGCCCGGGGAGGCGAGATCGAGCGCTCCGAGGCGCGCCCCGGCGTAGTAGGCGAGCGGGCCGCCGATCAATCCCAGCAGCGCCGCGATCGCCGGATGCGCGCGCATCTTGCGCAGCGACACGTTGAGCGTCGTCGCGAAGAGGGGCCACATCGCGACGATCCAGAGCGGGGCGAAGGCGGCGCTCGACCCCTCCGCGCCGTAGCGCACCCAGCCGGTGAGAACGAGAGCGTTTTCGAAGAGAGCGCCGGCGCCGGCCGCGATCGACGCCAACGCGATTTCGCGCCGTGGCCGAACCGCCCGCGCGCTGTGCAGTGCGACGATCACGGCCACGGCAGTGAGCCCGATCCAGGGCTGCTCGTTGATGGCGCCGAGCACACAAGCCCACCAGCCCGCCTGGAAGAGGGCGACGTTGAGGAGGGAATTCACCGCGCCGCCAGACCGGGTTCGGTCCCCTGCGCGGGACGCTCGAAGAGATAGTGGCTCACCCACCACTCCTGCCCACCGCGAAAGCCGAAGAGCTCCGCGCACGCGATGAAGAAGATGCGCCAGCGTTGCAGCCACTGTTGTGCGGCCTCTTCGCCGTAGGTGGCCGCGAGGATGGGCAGGGCGTGCGAGCGGCGCGCGTCGAGGTTGGCGAGCCACGCGTTGGCGGTGCGTTCGTAATGCGTGCCGTCCCAGCGCCAGCGCTGCACCATGCGCAAGTCGTCCTGGAAGCGCAGGGCCAGATCGTCGCTCGGCATCATGCCGCCAGAGAAGAAGTGGCGGCTCATCCAGTCCGAGGGGCCGGAATCGACGAAGGCATAGGGGACCGCGCGGTGGCAGAAGACGTGCATGAAGAAGCGCCCGCCGGGACGCAGCCACTGGTGCACGCGCGAGAAGAGGGCGCGCCAGTTGCGCATGTGCTCGAACATCTCGACCGACACCACGCGGTCGAAGCGGCGTTCGACCGAAAACACGTTCATGTCCGCCGTCACGATCTCGACGTTGGCGAGCCCCTCCCGGTGTGCCTGCTCGAGGATGGACTGGCGCTGCGATGCCGAATTGGAGACGCCGAGAATGCGCGAGCCCGGATAGCGCCGCGCCATCCACAGCGTGAGCGAGCCCCAGCCGCAGCCGAGCTCCAGGATGTCCTGGCCGTCGGCGATGCCGGCTCGCGTGCAGGTCTCCTCGAGGGCGGCGGCCTCGGCGTCGTCGAGCGTCGCCACGCCCACCGGCCAGAAGCCGCTGCTGTACTTGCGGTGGCGGCCGAGCGCACAGGTAAAAAATTCTGCCGGCACCTCGTAGTGCTGCTCGTTGGCCAGGTGCGGCACGGGCGCGGTAGGAGCGGCATCCATTTCTCGCACGAAAGCCTCGAGGCGCGCCGAAGCCGCCTCGCAATCCCGTGCATCGATCTCGCGCAGGCGCTCCTCGCAGAGCCGCCGGATGGCGCTTCGAATCACCACATCGGGCACGAGCCCCTGCTCTACCCACCCAATGGCGCGGCGCGTGACTGACGAGGTGGGAATTGTGGCCATCCCGACTGTTACGCGCGAGCTCGCACTCCGGATTCGCAAGCCTCGAGAAACCCGGGCCAGACCTCAATTTCCGCATGGCGGAATGGTGGCGGCCTTTCGCCTGTTGGCCTCGAGGGGCTGGATTCCATGCCAGCATTCGGGTCCGGCAGCATACGAAACGGAGAAATCATGAAGACCGCAAGCGCCAGGATTCAGCTTTCCATCGCCGCACTCCTCGGCGCATTCGCCTTCGCGAGCGCGCTCGCGCAATCGCCGGGGCCGACGCGCGTGCGCGGCACAATCACTACCGTGAACGGCAACATGCTCTCGGTGAAGACGCGCGAAGGCGAGGAGTTGAAGATCGACATCGCCCCCAACGCGACCTTCGCATACATGAAGCGAATGCAGATGAGCGACATCAAGCCCGGCACGGCACTCGGCACCGCGGCGGTGGAGAAGAACGGCAAGCTTGTCGCGCGCGAGTTGCACCTCTTCAATCCGGACCGCCCGATCCCCAACGAAGGCCATCGCCCCTGGGATCTCGAGCCCAACTCGACCATGATCAACGCCGCGGTGAGCGCGATGACGCAGGTGCAGGCCACCCAGGGCAACGAGCTCACGCTGAAGTACAAGGGCGGCGAGAAGCAGGTCCTCGTGCCCCCGGGCACCCCGATCGTGATGGCGGTGGAAGCCGACCGCTCGGTCGTCGCCCCGGGCCAGTACGCGTACATCGCGGTCACGCCCGCCGCCGACGGCAAGCTCACCGCCACGCGCCTGCAGGTCACGAAGGACGGCGTCCGCCCTCCGCAGTAAAAAAACAACCGGGGTCAGACCCGCTCTGACCCCGGTCTGTCCCCGGCACTTGTTTCTCTAAGCGGCGGC
>JBBRQA010000148.1:0-9947 GCA_038227085.1 Burkholderiales bacterium
ACCGCGTCGTCCCTGGTGGGAAAGCCGGCGCGGCGAAATCCTTCGTACGCGGTCACGAAAGGCACGCCGACGGTCCCCGCCTCGAGCATCGAGAGCCTTGCGGGCTTCGCGCGGATCGCCGCGGCAGGAAGCACGAGATGCTCGGCGTGGGAGCCGTTGCGGGAAATTCCGACGTCGCCGCCGGAGCCCCACACTTCCTTGCCTATGAGGGCCTGCGGCCCGGAGATCACGACGCCCGCGTAGTCGCGCCCCGGGGTGCGCGGAAAGACCGCGCTCGGCATGAGGCCCAGCATCGCCTTCGCGTCGCTCGGGTTGATGCCGGCGGCGCGGATCTCGAGTGTCACGTCGCCCTCGCTCGGGCGGTTCGAGCCGAACTCCACGAGCGTGACCTCGATCTTGTCCGGCGCCGCGGCGGTCGCCGCGACATTCAGGGCTTTCGCCATCACTTCTTCGCGAGGCCCAGCATCGCGCGCGCCTCGGCCACGCTCGCGATGGCGCCGCCCAGGTCCTCGACGATGCGGCGCGCCTTGGCCACCAGCTCGGCGTTGCTCTTCGCGAGCACGCCCCGGGAAAGATAGATGTTGTCCTCGAGGCCGACGCGCACGTTGCCTCCGAGGAGCCATGTCTGCGCGAGCATCGGGTACTCGAAGCGGCCGATGCCGAACGCGCTCCACAGCGCGCCCGCCGGCAGGATGCTCTTCGCATAGAACACGGTTTCGGGAAGGCTCGCGAAGCCATACTTCACGCCCATGACGATGGTGAAAAGCCCGGGGCCCTTGAGCGTGCCGTCGGCGAGCAGGTCGCGCGCGAGGTGGATGTCGCCGCTGTCGAATACTTCCAGCTCGGGCAATACGCCCGCGTCGTTCATCGCGCGCGCCATCTTGCGCACGTTGGCGGGCGTGTTGATGACGACATCGGGGCCGGAGTTCATGGTGTTCAAGTCGAGCGAGCACACGTCGGGCTTGAGCTCGATCACGTGCTGCACGCGCTCCAGCGGCGGCACCAGCGTCGTGCCCGGTGCGTAGAGCTTCGGATCGTCCGCGTTCGGCACGAAGCGCCCGCCGGGGCCGGTGGTGAGGTTGATGATGAGCGTCGAATCCTTCCGGCGGATGCGCTCCATCACGTCGCGATAGAGGTTCACGTCCATCGACGGGCGCCCTGTGGCCGGATCGCGCACGTGGATGTGCACCGCGGCCGCGCCCTCGCCCGCCGCGGCGAGGCATTCGTTGGCGATGTGCTCGGGGCTGATCGGCAGGTGCGGCGTCTGGTCCGGCTTGGTGATGTTGCCGGTGACGGCGCAGGTGATGAAGGTCTTTTCCATGGTTTCCTAGAGAGAGCGTCCGCCGTCGACGACGAGGACTTGCCCGGTGGCGAAGCGCAGCGTGGTGGCGCAAGCCTCGATGGCCGCGGCCACGTCCTCCGGAAGACCCACCCGTTTCAATGGAGTGCTGGCGCCGATCTTCGCGTTGACTTCCGCACCGCGTCCCGGCACGAATTTCGAATCGACCGCGCCCGGAGACACCGTGAGGACGCGCACGCCCGGCGCGAAGGTGCGCGCGAGCGCCTTGCCCATCACGTCGAGTCCCGCCTTCGACGCGGCGTAGGCGAGGTTGCTGCCGACTCCGGTGGTGGCGGCGATCGACGACACGTTCACGATGAGGCCATCGCCGCTCGCCTTCAGCAGCGGATGGAAGGCGCGGATCGTGGCGAAGACGCCGCGCCAGTTGGAGGCGAAGATGGAATCGATGAGCTCGTCGGTGAGCCCCTCGAGATTCGCGGCGGCGACCGGCTGCGTGAAGCCGGCGGTGTTCACCAGGATGTGCAAGCCGCCCGCCCGCTCCTTCACCGCGCCCGCCGCGGCGGCCAGGCTCGCGGAGTCGGTGATCGACGCCGTGACGCCGAAGTGCCCGCTGCCGGGAAGCGTGGCGACGAATTCGCCGAGCTCATCCGCGCCGCGCCGGTGGAGGAGGACCATGCGCGCGCCGAGAGCCGCCAGGCGCAGCGCCGTGGCGCGTCCGATGGCGCCCAATCCGCCGGCGATCACCGCGACGCGCCCATCGAGCCGGGCCTGCGGGCTGAACGGGATCTCGCTCACGGCAGCGGCGCCTTGGGAATGCGGCGTGTCCCGGGCTGCATCACGAATGGGTATTCGAGGCGGATGCCGCCGTCCGGCTGGCGCGCGAAGTTGCCGCTTAACGCGGGCGTTACTCCGAACACTACGTCGGCGGCGATGCAGTTGTCGTCGTTGGCGAACACTTGCGTGACCAAGGTCTTGTAGCCTTCCTTCGAGATGAGGAAATGGATGTGCGCGGGCCTGAAGGGATGGCGGTCCTGCGCGCGCAGCATCTCGCCGCACGGACCGTCGGTGGGGACCGGATAGCCCGCCGGGCGCACGGAGCGGAAATGGAAGCGGCCCTCGGCGTTGGTCTCGAAGCGCCCGCGCAGGTTGCGGTCCGGTTGAGCCGCATCCTGGTTCTCGTAGAGCCCGACGGGAGAGGCCTGCCACACGTCGACGATCGCCCCCGCCACGGGCTTGCCCGCGGTGTCGGTGACGTGGCCGTGCATGGCAAGCTGCTCGCCCCCCCGCGCCTCCGCGCCGCGGCTGATGTTCTCCCCTGGCGCGCACATCGGCGACTGCGCACGATAAAACGGCCCCAGCAGCGCGGGGTCGGTCTCGCCGCCACCCTGCGCGTTGTTGATCATGGTGACGAGCGTGGAGACGCCGAGGAGGTCCGAGAGCAGGATCATCTCGTTCTTTTCCGCGCCGGAGGCCTTGCCCACGCGCAGCAGGAAATCGACGCCATGCTCGAATTCCTCCTCGGTGGGGCGCGCCTCGCGCAAGAAAGCATGCAGGTGCGTGACGAGGCTCGCCATGATCTCGCGCAGCCGTGCGTCGGGCGTGCGAGACATGGCCTTCAGCACGATCTCGGTGACGGAGTCGGCGCCGTTCACGACACCATGGGGAGAAGGCTGTGTCACGAATTGTGAAAAGCGGAGCGGGGAACGTAGCTTACACTGGAAAAAATCGGAGGAGACATGACGGAAGCATCGACGACGAGCTGGACCGGTGGCAACGCGCACTGGACGAGGAAGGGCGACGTGAAGCTCTTCCTGTGGAACAGGCAACCCGAGGCGGGGACGAAGAAGGTGGGAACGATCTTCTTCGTGCACGGCTCGTCGATGGCCTCGCAGCCCACCTTCGACCTCCACGTGCCGGGGCGTGCGGACTCCTCGGTGATGGCCTACTTCTCGAAACTGGGCTTCGACACCTGGACCATGGACAACGAAGGCTACGGACGCTCAGACAAGAGCCGCCCGATCAACAACGACATCTCCAACGGCGCGGATGACCTCGCGGCGGGCACCGACTACGTGATGAAGCAGACCGGCGCGAAGAAGATGCACATGTACGGCATCTCCTCGGGCGCGCTCAAGGCCGGGCTCTTCGCCCAGCGCCATCCCGCGCGCATTGGCCGCCTCGCCCTCGACGCCTTCGTGTGGACCGGGGAAGGCAGCCCCACCCTCGCGGAACGCAAGAAAAAGCTCCCGCAGTTCCTGGCGATGAACCGCCGCCCGATCGACCGCGCCTTCGTGCACAGCATCTTCAACCGCGACCATCCCGGCACCGCCGACGACGCGACCATCGAGGCCTTCGCCGACGCGATCCTCGCCCTCGACGACTCGATGCCGACCGGCACCTACGTGGACATGTGCTCGAAGCTGCCGCTCCTCGATCCGACGAAAATTATCGCGGCCACCATCGTGATGCGCGGCGAGCACGACGGCATCGCCGGGTTCGACGACTTGATCGAGTTCTTCAAGAAGCTCCCCAATGCGGACAAGCAGTTCGCGGTGATGGCGGGGATCTCGCACGCGAGCTTCCAGCAGAAGAACTACCGCGTCGTCTACCACATCCTGAATTCGTTCTTCACCCAACCGGAGCCCGTCTACCGCGCATGAAGAAGACCTTCCTCGCCGCGCTCGCGCTCGCCGCGTTCGCCATCCCTGCCCACTCCCAGCCGTATCCCTCGAAGCCGATCCGCATCGTCGTGCCATTCGGCCCGGGCGGCTTCACCGACGTCGTCGCTCGCATCCTGCAGAAGGAGTTGGGCGCGGCGGTCGGCCAGCCGGTCGTCGTCGAGAACAAGCCCGGCGCCGGCTCGACGATCGGCACCTCGGAAGTCGCCAAGGCGAAGCCCGACGGGTACACGCTGGTGATGATCTCCACCACGCACGTGATCACGCCGCACCTGTACAAGGAAATGCCATACGACCCGATCAAGGATTTCACGCCGGTGATGAAGCTGGGCGAAGGGCCGTACGTGCTGGTCGTGCACCCGAGCCTGGGCGTGAAGAGCGTGGCCGAGCTGATCGCGCTCGCGAAGAAGGAGCCCAACAAGATCGACTACGCCTCGTCCGGCAACGGCAGCAGCCAGCACCTGGTGGGCGCGCTCTTCGCGAGCATGTCGGGCGCGCCCATCAACCACGTTCCGTACAAGGGAAGCAGTGGCGCGATGAACGACCTCCTCGGCGGCCAGGTGAAGGTGAGCTTCGTCGGCATGCCCAACGCGCTTGCGGCGCTGGCCAGCGGCAAGCTGCGAGCGCTCGCGGTGACCACCAAGAAGCGCTCCGCGGACCTGCCCGACGTGCCGACCCTGGCCGAGGCCGGCGTGCCCGGCTACGACGCCACCATCTGGCTGGCGCTCCTCGCCCCGCCGGCCACGCCGCGTGACATCGTGCTCAAGATCAATTCCGAAGTGACGCGCGTGCTGTCGACGCCGGAGTCGAGGAAGCTCATGTCGCAAGCGGGCGTGGAGGTCGCCACCGGCACTCCGGAAGAGCTGGGCAAGCTCATGCAGAGCGAGCTCGATCGCTGGGGGAAAGTGGTGCGGGATACCGGCGCTACGGTGAACTGACGAACGCCTAGTCGTCGCCGCCGCTGCCGCAGGTGGACGGCGGCTGGCGGCGCAGCACCAGGTCCGCGCCCGCCTTCTCGACGAAACGGATGTTCTGGCGCACCGCGTCCATGTAGAGGTTGGTGCCGCCGAAGTGCATCTGCGCGAACTGGTAGGCGCCGCCGAGATCCTCGTCGAGGCGCTTGGAGGCGTTCGCGTAGAACGAAGGGGTCTTGCGCAGCAGGTCGTCACCGGAAGAGAACACGACCACCTCGCCGTTGTCGGTGCTCTTCTTGGTGATGCCGCCGGCGACGAATTCCGGATACAGGCGATCGCGGCATTTCTCCAGATAGCAGCGGTCGGACATCTGCGCGATGATGTCGGCGCTGCCGAGAAGGCTGCCGATGAGGCGGTAGATCGGGTCGGGCACGCGGATCTTGGCGACCGGCTGCTCGTAGCCGGTGAAGTGCACGATCGATCCGGCGACTTCCGCGACGTCCTCCATGCCGATCGTCGGCAGGTAGTCGCGCAGGAATTTCGCGCCGCGCGAGACGTGGATCGACGTGTATTCGGCGCCGTTCAAGTGCTTCTTGTCGTTGGTGCGCCGGATGTAGCCCATGTCGTGGTACAGCGCGCAGATCACTCCGAGCTGGAAGTTGCGCTCGCCGATCGCGGGGCCGTCGCCGCGCGAGCGCTCGTAACCGTCGAGGAGGCGCGCCATGGCGAGCGTCACGTCGAGGATGTGCTGCAGGTCGTGGTACTCGGTGTCGCAGCCGTTGTAGCCGGGGAACTGCCCGCGATAAAGGCGCACCACGTCGTCGAAAGCGGTATTCAGGGTCGGCGCCTGGTTGCGGGCATAGAGCGAGCGGTAGATGCGAATGACCTCGAGCTTCACGCACACCGGATCGGTCGTGTTGATGCGGTTCGTGACGTCGAAATCGCTGCGTCGGAAGTTCATGCGCCGGGTGCAAGTGAATGTTTTTGGGGGGCTTTTGTTGTATTGTTGCGCCCTGTCGGATTCGACATTGGAACGCATTTACCGAGGCCCCGCAAGTGTTCGCGAGCGTGGCGTCCGGACTAGCCAAAGGCGGTGCGGGGGAGTAAGGTTTTTAAAACACGATAGGACTGCGCCCATGGCCACCATGACGCTGGAAAGCGGCGAAGAAATAAAGCGGCGCATCAGCGAGCTCAACCTGGAGCATCGCGACCTGGACCGGGCCATCGAGGCCCTGGAATTGAACCCCCTCCACGACGAGTTGCAGCTGAAGCGCCTGAAGAAACGCAAGCTCATGCTGAAGGACCAGATCTTCATGCTGCAGCGCCAGCTGGTCCCGGACATTCCCGCCTAGCAGCCCCCCGCGTCAGCGATCGAAAAACGCCCTCTTTTCAAGGGAGCGTGAGGGCGCCCGCCCTTATAATGGCAATCCCCCTTTCGAACTTCCGTGCACAGAATGCGAAAACCACTCGTCGGCGTCGCCGCGCTCGCCGTGCTGATCGGCGTGGGAGGCCTCGCCTACTGGGCCGGCACCCGCAATGCCGCTCCCGCGCCCGTCGCCGCGGCCCCCAAGGCGGGGGCCGCACCGCCGGGCGTGGTGGTCGAGGCGTCGAAGGTCTCGGTGGTGAAGCTTCCCCAGGCGCTCTCCGCGGTGGGAAGCCTGCGTTCCGACGAGACCGTGATCCTGCGCCCGGAAGTCGCCGGGCGCGTGAGCCAGATCCAGTTCCGCGAGGGCGAGCGCGTCACCAAGGGCCAGGTCCTCGTCCGGCTCGACGACTCGGTGCAGCAGGCCGACTTCGACCGTGCGAAGGCTAACCTCACGCTCTCCAAGACCAAGCACGAGCGCTCCATCGACCTGCGTAACAAGGGTTTCATCTCGAGCCAGGCGCTGGAGGAGTCCGAGAACAGCTGGAAGGTCGCGCTGGCCGACTCCGAGCTGATGGCGGCGAGGAGCGGCAAGACTACGATCCGCGCGCCCTTCTCCGGCACCATTGGGCTGCGCCAGGTGAGCATTGGCGACTACGTGAAGGAAGGCCAGGACATGGTCAACCTCGAGTCGCTCGATCCGCTCAAGGTGGATTTCCGCGTGCCCGAGCTGGCGCTGTCGCTGCTGCGCGACGGGCAGCTGCTGCAGATCACGCTCGACGCGCTGCCCGACAAGGCCTATGACGGCAAGGTGGTCGCGATCAACCCGCTCATCGACGCCAACGGGCGCGCTGTGGTGATCCGTGCACAGGTGCCGAACAAGGACGGGAAGCTGCGCCCCGGGATGTTCGCGCGCGTGCGCCTCTTCACCAGCGACAACAAGGAGACTATCGTCGTGCCCGAGGAGTCGCTCTTCCCGCTGGGCGAGGACAAGTTCGTCTACAAGGTGGTGGACGGCAAGGCCACGCGCCAGAAGATCGACATCGGGCAGCGCCGCGAGGGCAAGGTCGAGGTGTTGGCGGGCCTCGCCCCCGAGGACGTGGTGGTGACCGCGGGCGTCATCAAGCTGCGCGAAGGCGTCGCGGTCAGCATCGCCAATTCCATCCCCGCCGCCCCCGCGGTGGGCAAGACCGACGTGCCGGCCCGCACGCCCCGCACATGACCCTGCCCGAGATCTGCATCCGCCGCCCCGTCTTCGCGACGGTGCTCTCGATCCTAGTGATCCTGGTGGGGCTCATCTCGTTCTCGCGCCTGTCGGTGCGCGAATATCCGCGCATCGACGAACCGGTGGTGACGGTGGAAACCCGCTACGTGGGCGCGAGCGCGGAAGTTGTCGAGTCGCAGATCACCAAGGTCCTTGAGGACTCCCTGGCCGGCATCGAAGGCGTGGACGTGATGACCTCGACCTCGCGCTCCGAGACTTCGCAGATCACCGCGCGTTTCCGCCTCTCCCGCGATCCCGATTCGGCCGCCGCCGACGTGCGCGACAAGGTCGCGCGCGTGCGCGCCAAGCTTCCCGAGGCGGTGGACGAGCCGGTCATCGCCAAGGTCGAGGCGGATGCCTTCCCGATCATGTGGCTCGCGATCGCCGCGCCGAACATGACGCAGATCCAGGTCTCGGACTACGTGAACCGCTTCATCAAGCCGCGCATGTCGACGCTCCCGGGCGCGGCGGACGTGCGCATCTTCGGCGAGCGCAAGATCACCATGCGCATTTGGCTCGACAGCGGCAAGCTCGCCGGCTACCGCCTCACCCCGGCGGACGTGGAAGATGCGTTGCGCCGCCAGAACGTCGAGATCCCGGCGGGGCGCATCGAAAGCGACAAGCGCGAGTTCTCGGTGCTCTCGCAGACGGACCTGCAGACGCCCGAGCAATTCGAGGCGATCGTGATCCGCGAGGTCGCGGGCTACCCGGTGCGCGTGCGCGACATCGGGCGCGTCGAAGTCGGTCCCCTCGACGAGCGCGTCGTCACGCGCTACATGGGGAATGCCGCGGTCACCATGGGCGTCATCAAGCAGGCGGTGGCCAATCCGCTCGAGCTGTCGAAAGCGGTGCGCAAGGAGATCGCGCAGATCAACGAGGGCCTGAAGGACATGAAGATCGAGGTGGTCTATGACTCCTCGGTCTTCATCGACGAATCGATCAATTCGGTGTTCCACACGATCGTGGAGGCGATCCTGCTGGTGGCGTTGGTGATCTTCCTCTTCCTGCGCAACTTCCGCGCGACGCTGATTCCCCTGGTGACGATTCCCGTCTCTCTCATCGGCGCCTTCACCTTCATGTACGTCATGGGATTCAGCGTGAACACCCTCACGCTGCTCGCCATGGTGCTCGCCATCGGCCTGGTGGTGGACGACTCCATCGTGGTTCTGGAAAATATCTACCGCCACCTGGAGGCCGGCATGTCGCGCCTGGATGCGGCGATGCTCGGCGCGCGCGAGATCGCTTTCGCGGTGATCGCGATGACGATCACGCTCGCGGCGGTGTTCGCGCCCCTCTCGTTCCAGACCGGGCGCACCGGGCGGCTCTTCATCGAGTTCGCGCTCGCCCTGGCCGGCGCGGTGCTGGTGTCGGGATTCGTGGCGCTCACGCTCTCGCCGATGATGTGCTCCAAGCTCCTGAGGCACGAGACCCAGCACGGCAAGCTCTACACCATGACCGAGCGCTGGTTCGAGAAGCTGATCGCCGGCTACAAGCAGGTGCTCGACTGGGCGCTCCACAACCGAATCTACGTAGTGGTCGCGGCGATCGCGATCGGCTCGTGCAGCATTGTGCTGGGGCTCTCGCTGCGCCAGGAGCTCTCACCCACCGAGGACCGCGGCGTGATCTTCGGATTCGTGAGCGCGCCCGAGGGCTCGACGGTGCGCTACACCGCCGACAACCTGAAGAAGCTGGAGGACATCTACCGCGGCGTGCCCGAGAACCTGCGCTACAACGCGCTGGCCGGTTTCCCGACGGTCGCCGACGGCATCGCCATCGGGCGCCTCAAGCCCTGGGGGGAGCGCACGCGCAGCCAGCAGGAGATCACCGCATCGCTCATGCCGAAGTTCGCGGCGATTCCCGGGGTCCGCGCGTTTCCGACCAATCCGCCGTCGCTGGGGCAGTCGCCGCGCTCGCGCCCGGTGGAATTCATCATCATGACCCAGGCGCCCTTCGAGGTCCTTCAGAAGTACGTCGACGTGATGATCGCCGAGGCGTCGAAGAACCCGGGGCTGCAGAACCTCGACTCGGACCTGCGCCTCGACAAGCCCGAGCTCAAGGTGACGGTGAACCGCGAGAAGATCAGCGACGTCGGCGCTTCCGTTGAAGTGGTCGGCCGCACGCTCGAGACCATGCTCGGCGGGCGCCAGGTGACGCGCTTCAAGAAGGACGGCGAGCAGTACGACGTGATCGTGCAGGTGGCCGAGCGGGAACGTCGCTCGCCTACCGACATCTCCGACATCTACGTGCGCGGCAAGGGCAACGAGATGGTGCAGCTCTCCAACCTGGTCGTGGTGCGCGAGTCGGTATCGCCGAAGAACCTGAACCACTTCAACCGCATCCGCGCCGCGACGGTCACAGCCACCCTCGCGCCGGGCTACGCGCTCGGGGACGCGCTCACGTTCATGCAGGACACGGCGAAGCGCGTGCT
>JBBRQA010000149.1:0-9928 GCA_038227085.1 Burkholderiales bacterium
CGGCGAAGAGCCTGAAGAAGGCGATCCAGGAGGGCCTGCGAAGCCTCCAGGACCTTTCGCCCGACGCGCTCCTCGAGCGCCGCCAGGAGCGCTGGGTCAACTATGGAAAGTTCAAGGAACTGGCCGAGTAGCGTCCTCGCGAGCTTGCCGCCCGGGGCCGCGGTGTGCGTCGGGTTTTCCGGCGGACTCGACTCGGCCGTGCTGCTCGACATCCTCGCCAAGCGCGGCGGCCATCGCCTCGCGGCGTTGCACGTTCACCACGGTCTCAGCCCCAACGCCGATCGCTGGGCCGCGTTCTGCGAGGGCTTCTGCGCGGAGCGCGAGGTGCCGCTCGCGATCGAGCGCGTCGACGTCGCGCGCGATTCCGGCGCGGGTATCGAGGCGGCCGCGCGCGGCGTGCGCTACGCCGCCTACGCGCGCCGGGCGGAGCCGTTCGTCGCCCTCGCGCACCACCTCGACGACCAGGCGGAAACGGTCCTGCTGCAGCTCCTGCGCGGCACCGGCTTGAAGGGCGTGGCGGCGATGCCGCAGATGCGTCGCCTCGCGGGATCGGGCGTGACGCTTTACCGGCCGCTCCTCGCCACGCCTCGCGTGCAGATTCGCGCCTATGCCGCGCAAGCGCGGCTCGCGTGGATCGAGGACGAATCGAACACCTCCAGCGCGCACGATCGCAACTACCTGCGCCACGAAGTCGCGCCGCTCCTCGACGCGCGCTTTCCCGGGTGGCGCGAAGCCACGGCGCGCTTCTCTCGCCACGCCGCGAGCGCCGACGAGATTCTGGATGAGCTCGCGCGCGACGACGGCCCCGACGCGCCGATGCCGGCATGGGACCTGTGCCACGACCCGATGTACATCCATCGCTCGCTGGACGACGCGCGGCGCGCCAACGCATTGCGCGCGTTCCTCGAGCGCAACGAAGTGCCCATGCCCGGATCGACGCAGCTCGCCGAGATGGCGCGCCAGATCCACGAAGCCCGCGACGATGCCGAAGTGCGCCTCGACCACGCGGGGATCTCCCTGGTGCGCCATCGCAACCACGTGTACATCGAAAGCCGCCCGTGGGGCGACGAGCCATGGCGCGTCCCGTGGCGCGGCGAGCGCGCAGTGGAGCTCGGCGCGCGTGGCCACGTGGCGTTCCTGCGGGTGGTGGGAGACGGCATCGACGCGCGGCGCACGCGCGAGGGCGACTGGCACTTCGGCTCGCGCTCCGGCGGCGAGCGGATCAGGTTGGCTCCGGGTGGTCCCAACCGCACGCTCAAGAACGTGCTCCAGGAGAAGGGGCTCTCGCGTTGGCAGCGGCAAAATTTGCCGTGCCTTTTCCACGACGGGCGGCTGGCCTGGATGGCCTCGGTCGGGATCGACGCCGGATACCGCTGCCCGGAGGGCGGCGAGGGGCTTTCGCCGCGCTGGGCGATGGCGCTTCCTGGATCCTCTGTGGTAGAATGAAAAGCTAAACTTTTCATCAATTTAGCGGAGATTTACATGGCGGTGGAGCGCACCCTTTCGATCATCAAACCGGATGCCGTGGCCAAGAACGTGATCGGCGAGATCTACTCCCGATTCGAGAAGGCTGGTCTCAAGGTCATCGCGGCGAAGATGGCCCATCTCTCGCGCAACGACGCGGAAGGCTTCTACGCGGTGCATCGCGGCCGCCCGTTTTTCGACGACCTCGTCAAATTCATGATCTCGGGCCCGGTGATGATCCAGGTGCTCGAGGGCGACAGCGCCGTCCTCAAGAATCGCGACCTGATGGGCGCCACCGATCCGAAGAAGGCCGCGGCCGGCACCATCCGCAAGGACTTCGCGCAGTCTATCGACGCCAACGCCGTGCATGGATCCGACGCCGTGGACACCGCGCAGGTCGAGATCGGATACTTCTTCCCTTCGAGCCAGGTCTACAGCCGCTGAGGCGGGGAGTCGTGAGGCGCGAGATGGCGGACAAAACCAACCTCCTCGAATTCACCCTGCCCGCGATGACCGAATGGTTCGCGGGCCAGGGCGAGAAGGCGTTCCGCGCGCGCCAGGTATTCCAGTGGATCCACCAGCGCGGCATCGCGGATTTCGACGCGATGACCGACCTCGCGAAGAGCCTGCGCGAGAAGCTGAAGTCGATCGCCGAGGTGAAGCCCCCCGCGGTCCTGTCCGAGCACCGCTCCGAGGACGGCACCGTCAAGTGGCTGTTCGACGTGGGCGTGGGCAACGGCATCGAGACCGTCTACATCCCCGAGGACGATCGCGGCACGCTCTGCGTTTCTTCCCAGGTGGGTTGCGCGCTCGACTGCAAGTTCTGCTCGACCGGGCGCCAGGGATTCAACCGCGACCTGAGCGTCGCCGAGATCATCGGCCAGGTGTGGGTCGCCAACAACCGCCTCGAGGAGATGGAGGGCGAAGGCCTCGCCTCGCGCCTCGCGCCGTCCGAGTCGCGCACCTCGGCGCCGCGGCCCGCGGCCCAGGCCGACGGTGAAAGCCGCTCGCCGCGCCCGGTCAGCAACGTCGTGATGATGGGCATGGGCGAGCCGCTCAACAATTTCGTGCCGGTGGTCGACGCGATGAAGATCATGCTCGACGACTTCGCCTACGGCCTGTCGCGCCGGCGCGTGACGCTGTCGACCTCGGGCGTGGTGCCGCAGATCCGCAAGCTCGCGCAGGCGTTGCCGGTCGCCCTCGCGGTGAGCCTGCACGCGCCCAACGACGAGCTGCGCAGCCGCATCATGCCGATCAACGACGCGTATCCGATCGCCGACCTCCTCGCCGCGTGCCGTGAATACCTGGAGGTCTCGCCGCGCGACTTCATCACCTTCGAGTACGTGATGCTGGAGGGCGTGAACGACGCGCCCGAGCACGCCAGGGAGCTCGCGCGCCTGCTGAAGAAGGTGCCGAGCAAGGTGAACCTCATCCCCTTCAACAGCTTCGACGACTCCGGCTTCGAGCGCTCCGAGTGGAGCCGCATCAAGCGCTTCCAGCAGGTCCTGCTCGACGCGGGCTTCATCGCCACGATTCGCAGGACGCGCGGCGGCGACATCGACGCTGCCTGCGGCCAGCTCGCCGGCCAGGTCGTCAACCGCATGAAGAAGAAGTTCGTCCGCATTCAATCGCAACCGGGACACTGATGCGCATCGCGACCGCACTTTTCGCGCTCCTGCTCGGCGCCTGCGCCTCGCAGAGCACCACCGAATCCAGGCCCGTCACCGACTCCGCAGGGGTCGACGGACGCCGCAAGGCCGAGGTCCACACCGGCCTCGCCGGCGAGTACTACGCGCGCGGCAACTTCGCCGTGGCCCTCGCCGAGACGCGCCTCGCCATCAAGGAAGACTCGAGCTACTACCCCGCGTACAACATGCAGGGCCTGGTGTTCATGGAGCTGCGCGAGGACGGCCCGGCGCGCGACGCCTTCAACCGCGCGCTCGCGATCTCGCCCAACAACTCCGAGGTGCTCAACAACTTCGGCTGGTTCCTGTGCCTGCGCAACGACACCGACCGCGGCATGGAGATGATGCTCCGCGCGAGCTCCGACACGCTCTATCCCACGCCGGAGAAGGCGTTCCTGTCCGCGGGGCTGTGCATGCGGCGCGCGGGCAACAACGAGCGCGCCGAGGAATACCTGCGCCGCTCGGTGCTGATCCGCCCGGACCTGATCGGCGCGCTCTACAACCTCGCGGTCATCACCTACGAGCGCGGCGCGTACAAGGATTCCGAGCTTTACCTCCTGCGCTACATGCGCCTCACGCCCGCTCCGAACCTCGAGGCTTTGCTCCTTGGCGTGAAGCTCGCGCGCTCCAACAAGGATGCCGGGGCCGAGCAGAGCTACCTGCAGCAGCTGCGGAGGCGGTTTCCCGACTCGCCGCAGGCGCAGGAGCTGCTCGAGAGGCGCCCGTAGGTTGCCGTGGATTCCGTCGACGACAACGCCGACAACGCCGCGTCCCGCACCCTCGGGCAGACGCTCGCCGCTGAACGCGAGCGCCAGGGCCTGTCGCGCTCCGACGCCGCGCAGCGCCTGCATATGAGCGCGTGGCAGATCGAGGCGCTGGAAACCGGCGACTACGGCAGGCTTCCCAAGGGCACGTTCCTGCGCGGCTTCGTGCGCAATTACGCGAAGGTGCTGGGCCTCGCCGCCGAGGCGATCCTCGGCCTGCTGCCCGAGGAAGCGCCGCGCGACAAGAAGCCGGGCATCGTCGTGCCGACGCAGAACATCCGTTTCGACCCGATCGGCGACCGCCTGCAGAACCCCTACGTGAAGGCGGGCGCGCTCGCCTTCGTTGCGCTCGCGCTCGGCTTCGCCGCGATGTATTGGGTGTTCTACATCCGCCCCGAGCACGCCGGCCCGGTCGCGCGCAAGAGTGCCGAGACGCCGCTTCCCACGCCGGCGCTCACGCCGCAACGCAAGCCGGATGTCGTCGCGCAGGCGTCGCTGCCGGCCGATCCGGTGAGAGTCGAAGCGCCGAAGCCCGCGCCAGTGAAGGCGGAAGCGGCGAAGCCCGAGCCCCCGAAGCCGGAGGCGGCGAAAGCCGAGCCCGCGAAGGCCGAGGCGATCAGGGTCGGCAGCGACGGCAAGGTGATCAGGTTCCGCTTCAAGGGCTCGTCGTGGGTCGAGATCCGCGACAAGAAGGGCAGGGTGCTCCTTTCCCGGCTCAATCCCGCCGGCAGCGAGACCGAGGTCGCGGGGCAGCCGCCGTTCAACGTGATCGTCGGCAACGCGCCCGAGGTGCAGGTCTTCTACAACGATCACGAGTTCGACCTCGAGCCCCACACCAAGGTCGCGGTCGCCCGCTTCACCGTCGAGTAATTCCCATGAACAACCGCCGCATCTCGCGACCCGTCCGCGTCGCCGACAAGACCATCGGAGGCGACGCCCCGATCCTCGTGCAGTCGATGACCAACACCGATACCGAGGACGCGGCCGCCACCGCCAACCAGGTCGCCGCGCTCGCGCGCGCCGGCTCCGAGATCGTGCGCATCACGGTGAACACCGTGCAAGCCGCGCGCCAGGTCCCGGAGATCCGCCGCCGCCTCGAGGCGATGGGGGTCGCCGTGCCGCTGGTGGGCGACTTCCACTTCAACGGCCACAAGCTCCTCACGCAGGTGCCCGAATGCGCCGCGGTGCTCGACAAGTACCGCATCAATCCGGGCAACGTGGGCCACGGCTCGAAGCGCGACGAGCAGTTCTCGACCATGATCGAGAAGGCCATCGAGTTCGCCAAGCCGGTGCGCATCGGCGTGAACTGGGGCTCGCTCGACCCCGAGCTCCTCGCGCGCATGATGGACGACAACGCAAAGCTCGCGCGGCCGCTGGAAGCCGACGAGGTGATGCGCGAGGCGCTCATCGTCTCCGCGCTGGAGAGCGCCGCGAAAGCGGTCGAGATCGGGCTTCCCGCCGACCGCATCGTGCTCTCGTGCAAGGTGTCCGCGGTGCAGGACCTGATTCGCGTGTATCGCGACCTCGCGGCGCGCTGCGACTACGCGCTGCACCTCGGGCTCACCGAGGCGGGCATGGGATCGAAGGGCATCGTCGCCTCGACCGCCGCGATGGGCGTCCTGCTGCAGGAGGGCATCGGCGACACGATTCGCGTCTCGCTCACGCCCGCGCCCGGCGGTGACCGCACCCAGGAAGTCATCGTCGCGCAGGAGATCCTGCAGACCATGGGGCTGCGCTCATTCACGCCGATGGTGTCGGCGTGCCCCGGCTGCGGGCGCACCACCAGCACTTTCTTCCAGGAGCTCGCCGAAAAGATCCAGTCCTACCTGCGCAACCAGATGCCGGTGTGGAAGGCCACCTATCCCGGGGTCGAGGAGATGCACGTCGCGGTGATGGGTTGCGTGGTCAACGGCCCCGGCGAATCGAAGCTCGCCAACATCGGCATCTCGCTGCCCGGCTCGGGCGAGACGCCGGTCGCGCCCGTATTCGTCGACGGCCAGAAGACCGTGACTCTCAAGGGCGACCGGATCGCGGAAGAATTCCAGGCGATCGTCGAGGAGTATGTCCACTCGCACTACGACATCGCGCGCATCGGGCCCCGTGCCTCGCGCCTCAAGACGATACCGATCCGGGCCACGAACTCATGACCACGAAGATCCAGGCGATCCGCGGCATGGAGGACGTGCTGCCGGACCGAAGCCCGCTTTGGCAAAAGTTCGAGGACGCGACGCGCGCGGTGTTCGAGCAGTACGGCTATCGCAACATCCGCACGCCCATCGTCGAGCCGACGCCGCTTTTCGTGCGCGGCATCGGCGAAGCGACCGACATCGTCGAGAAGGAGATGTACGTCTTCGACGACCGCAACGGCGAGAGCCTCGCGCTGCGCCCCGAGGCGACGGCGGGCATCGTGCGCTCGGCGATCGAGCACAATTTCCTCTACAACGGCCCGCTTCGCGTGTGGACGGTGGGCGCCATGTTCCGCTACGAGCGCCCGCAGAAGGGCCGCCAGCGCGAGTTCCACCAGTTCGACGTCGAGGCGCTCGGCTTCGAAGGGCCGGACGTCGACGCCGAGCAGATCGCGATGCTCGCGCGCCTGTGGAAGGCGCTCGCGATCCCGGGCGTCGAGCTGCACATCAATTCCATCGGCGATGCCGCCGACCGCAAGGCGCATCGCGCCAAGCTGGTCGAGTATTTCGAGAAGCACGCCGCGCTCCTCGACGAGGACGCCAGGCGCCGCTTGCACACCAATCCGCTGCGCATCCTCGACTCCAAGAACCCGGCGATGCAGGAGATGCTCGAGAGAGCGCCGCGGTTGCTCGACCACGTGGGCGACGCCGCCGACGAGCATTTCGCCGCGTTGAAGGTGCTGCTCGACAACGCCGGGATCGCCTACGAGGTGAACCCGCGCCTGGTGCGCGGCCTGGACTACTACAATCGCACCGTCTTCGAGTTCGTCACGCCGCACATCGGCGCGCAGTCGACGATCGCCGGCGGCGGGCGCTACGACGCGCTCTTCGAGCAGCTGGGCGGCAAGCCCACGCCCGCGTGCGGCTTCGGCATGGGCATCGAGCGGGCGCTGCTGGCGCTCGAGGCCGCGGGCGGCAAGGCGGCGTTCGAGCCCGACGCCTTCGTGGTGCATTCCGGCGAGACCGCCGAGCTCGAGGCGTGGAAGGCGGCCGAGAGGCTGCGCGACGCGGGCCTCAAGGTGGTGCTCGGATCCGGCGGCAGCTTCAAGTCGCAGATGAAGAAGGCGGACGCGAGCGGCGCGCGCTTCGCGGTGATCCTCGGCGACGACGAGGTGAGCGCGCGCAAGGTGACCGTGAAGCCGCTACGTGGGGAAGGCGAGCAGCGCACGTGCACGCTCCCCGAAGCCATCGAACAAATCAGATAAGAGAATCACATGACCGGATCGTACGATTTCGAAGAGCAGGAACGCATCGCCGAGCTCAAGGCCTGGTGGGAAGACAATCGCCTGTTCGTGCTGGGCGCGGTGATCGCGGCGTTCGTCGCGTTCGCGGGCTACCGCGGCTGGGTCTACTGGAGCGCGCGCCAGGCGGAGGACGCGGCGACGATGTACAGGCCGGTAGCCGACGCCGCCAAGGCGAAGGACGCCAAGAAGATTCCCACGGCCGCGCAGGCGGTGATCGACAAGCATCCGGGCTCCTACTACGCCTCGGAAGCCGCGCTCGTCATCGCCAAGAACGCATTCGAGGCGGGCAACCTCGACGAGGCCGCCAAGCGCCTGCAATGGGTGATGTCCAACGGCGTCGAGGAGCATCGCGGCATCGCGCGCATGCGCCTGGCCGGGATCCAGCTGGAGCAGAAGAAATACGACGAGGCGCTGAAGACCCTCGACGGCTCCAAGGACGCGGCCTTCGTGCCGCTCGCCGCCGACCTGCGCGGCGACATCATGCTCGCGCAGGGCCGCATCGACGAGGCGCGCGCCGCGTACAAGCTCGCGATGGAGAAGGCCACGCCGAGGAATCCGGTCAAGAACATCGCCGAGACCAAGCTGAACGCCCTGGGAGGCGCGCAATGAGGGCGTTGCGCTACACGCTCGCCGCCGCTATGGTCGCGTTCGCCGCGGCGGGATGCAGCTCGTGGAACCCGCTGGTCGCGCTCGGCATCCGCAATGCGCCGGCCAACCCGCCCACCCCCCTCGCCCCGATCACCGCGTCGGCCACGCCGCGCGCGATCTGGACCGACCATGTCGGCAAGTCGCTCGGCTTCACCTTCCGCCCGGTGTCGCAGGGCGGGCGCATCTATGCCGCTTCCGGCGACGGCAGTATCACCATCGTCGACGAGGACAGCGGGCGCCTCATCACGCGCATCGACACCAAGAAGCGGCTCTCCGGCGGCGTCGAGGTGGGCGAGGGCAAGATCATCGCCGCCACCCTCAAGGGCGAAGTGGTCGCCTACGACGTCGGCGGCTCGCTCGCGTGGACGTCCGCGGTTGGCGGAGAGGTGATCGCCCCGGCCGCCGTGGCTTCGAAGGTCGTGGTGGTGCGCACCTCGGACGGGCGCATCTTCGGGTTGTCCGCGGAGGACGGCAAGCGCAAGTGGGTGTTCCAGCGCCAGACGCCGTCGCTCCTGCTGCGCACCGAAGCCGGCGTGCTCGCCATCGGCCGCGACGTGGTCGCCGGATATCCGAACGGCAAGCTCATCGCCCTCGACATCGAGGACGGCAAGCTCACCTGGGAGGCCGCGGTGGCGCAGCCGCGCGGCGCGACCGAGCTCGAGCGCATCGCCGACGTGGCGGGCCTGCCGGTGGTGGAAGGCGGGCAGGTCTGCGCCGCCGCGTTCCAGGGCAAGGTCGCGTGCTTCGAGATCCAATCGCGCAACCTGGTCTGGGCCCGCGACTTGTCGAGCACGCGCGCGCTGGGCCGCGACGCGAAAAACATCTATGTGGTCGACGACTCGAGCGCGGTGCACGCGCTCGACAAGGCGCAAGGCGCGAGCCTCTGGAAGCAGGACAAGCTCCTCAACCGCCGCCTCACCGCGCCCGTGGTCCTCGACGGCCGCATCGTGGTGGGCGACCTGCAGGGCTTCCTGCACGTGCTCTCGCCCGACACTGGCGAGATCATCGGGCGCCTCGCCACCGACGGCACGCCGGTGAGCTGGATCGTGCCGATCCCGGGCGCGCTCATCGTGCAGACCGCGGGCGGCTCGCTCCTCATGGTTCGAATCTAGAGGCGCGGTGAAACCAACGGTCGTCCTGGTAGGCCGCCCGAACGTCGGGAAGTCGACCCTTTTCAACCGGCTCACGCGCTCGCGCGATGCGCTGGTGGCGGATTTGCCGGGCCTCACGCGCGACCGCCACTACGGGCGCGGGCGCATGGGCGACAAGCCCTACATCGTCGTCGACACCGGCGGCTTCGAGCCGGTGAACGCCGAGGGCATCTACTCCGAGATGGCGCGCCAGGCGCGCGAGGCGATCGCGGAAGCCGACGTGATCCTGTTCGTGACCGACGGGCGCTCCGGGCTCTCCCCGCAGGACAAGCGCATCGGCCAGATGCTGCGCGAGGCGAGCGCCCCGGTGCTCCTCGTGGTGAACAAGACCGAGGGCATGCGCCACGAGGTCGTCACGGCGGAATTCCACGAGCTTGCGATGGGCGACCCGCATGCGATCTCCGCGGAGCACGGCGAGGGCGTGCGCCAGCTGATCGACGATGCGCTCGCCCCGTTTCCGGCCGACGCCGAGGAAGAAGAGGTCCCGGACCATCCACGCGTGGCCATCATCGGGCGCCCCAACGTCGGCAAGTCCACCCTGGTCAATCGCCTGCTCGGCGAGGAGCGCATGATCGCCTTCGACCAGCCGGGCACCACGCGCGACTCGATCGAGGTCGAGCTCGAGTGGGAAGGCAAGCAGTACACGCTGGTCGACACCGCGGGAATACGGCGCAAGGGCAAGGTGTTCCAGGCAGTGGAGAAGTTCTCGGTGGTGAAGACGCTGCAGGCGATCGAGCGCGCCAACGTCGTGATCCTCGTGGTGGACGCGGAGAACGACATCTCCGA
>JBBRQA010000150.1:0-9920 GCA_038227085.1 Burkholderiales bacterium
AAATCGTACCGCGCTCGGGCCTGGGCGTGCTGCGCGAGCCCAAGCTGGGCGGTGTGTCCCACAGCTTCGCCGAGTTGCCGGCGCAGCTGCGCGCGCTCGCTCGCGAGCCGCGCCTCCTCGTCCTCACCAAGGCCAACGCGCGCTCCACGGTGCACCGCCCGGGCTACCTCGACTACATCGGCGTGAAGAAATTCGATTCTGCCGGCAAGGTGGTCGGCGAGCGTCGCTTCGTCGGCCTCTACACGTCGTCGGCGTACCACGCGGACCCGCTCGAAGTGCCGCTGCTGCGCCGCAAGGTGGCGCAGGTGATCGAGCGCGCCGGCTTCCGCCAGTACAGCCACATGTACAAGAACCTCCTGTCGGTGCTGCAGGAGTATCCGCGCGACGAGCTGTTCCAGATCGACGCCGACACGCTCCTCGAGACCGCGCTCGGCATCCTGCGCCTGGGCGATCGCCGCAAGACGCGCGTCTTCGTGCGCCGCGACCTGTACGGGCGCTTCTACTCCTGCCTCGTGTTCCTGCCGCGCGAGAGCTACAACACCGACGCGCGCGTGAAGATCCAGGAGATCCTGAAGAGGCATTTGAAGGGGACTTCGGCGGAATTCACGGTGAACCTTTCCGACGCGGTGCTGGCGCGCCTCCACATCCTGGTGCGCGCGAGCCCCAAGGAGACGCCTGCCTACGACGCGCGCGCGATCGAGAACGACATCGCACAGGCCACGCGCCGCTGGGAGGACGATCTCAAGATCGCGCTCATCGAGGCGCTGGGCGAGGAGCGCGCCACCTCGCGAGTGCGCGCCTACGAGCACGCGTTCCCGGTCGCCTACCGCGAGTCCATCACCCCGCGCGCCGCGGTGCGCGACATCGCTTTCATCGACAAGCTCGATGCCGCCCATCCCTACGCGGTGAACCTGTACCGCCCGGTCGAGGCGGACGAGCGCACCCTGCGCCTGCGCGTCTTCCGCGCGGGCGCCTCCGTGCCACTCTCGGCGAGCCTGCCGGTCCTCGAGAACATGGGCCTGGAAGTGCTCGACGAGGTCTCCTACGAGATCGGCCGCGAGAGCGCCGAGCCGGTGTTCGTGCACGACTTCGGCCTGAAGAGCCAGCGGCCGGTCCCGGACGTCGAGGCCATCAAGGCGCTCACCGAGGACGCGCTGCTGCGCGTGGCGCGCCGTGAGATCGAGAACGATGGCTTCAATCGCCTCACGCCCCTCGCCGCTCTGGGCCCCGACGACGTGGTCGTGGTGCGCGCCTACGCGAAGTACCTCAAGCAGGCGGGCTTCACCTACAGCCAGGCCTACATCGAGCAGACTCTCGCCGGCCATCCCGCAATCACCGGCAAGCTCGTGGCGCTCTTCCACGCGCGCTTCGATCCGGCGCTGGGCGAGCGCCGCGAGGAGCTGCAGAAGAAGCTCGACGACGAGATCAAGGCCGAGCTGAACTCCGTGCCGGTCGCCGACGAGGACCGGATCCTGCGCCGCTTCCTGTACCTGGTGCGCGCGACGCTGCGCACCAACCACTGGGTGAAGGGCGCCGACGGCAAGCGCAAGCCCTTTCTCTCCTTCAAGTTCCTCTCGGCGCAGGTGCCCGAGCTTCCCGACCCCCGCCCGCTGTTCGAGGTGTTCGTCTACTCGACGCGCTTCGAGTCGATCCACCTGCGCGGCGGAAAGGTCGCGCGCGGTGGCCTGCGCTGGTCGGACCGTCCGGAGGATTTCCGCACCGAAGTGCTGGGCCTCATGAAGGCGCAGGTCGTGAAGAACGCGGTGATCGTGCCCACCGGATCCAAGGGCGGCTTCGCGGTGAAGAACGGGCCGCCGCCCTCGGAGCGGGATGCCTGGATGAAGGAAGGCATCGAGTGCTACAAGAACTTCCTGCGCGGCCTGCTCGACGTCACCGACAACCTTGCCGCGGGCAAGGTGGTAGCGCCGAAGGACGTGGTGCGCCACGATGCCGATGATCCGTACCTCGTGGTCGCCGCCGACAAGGGCACCGCCACCTTCTCGGACATCGCCAACGGCATCTCCGCGGAGTATGGCTTCTGGCTGGGCGACGCCTTCGCCTCGGGCGGGAGCGTCGGGTACGACCACAAGAAGATGGCCATCACCGCGCGCGGCGCCTGGGAGAGCGTGAAGCGGCACTTCCGCGAGATGGGCATCGACACGCAGGGCCAGGATTTCACCGTGGTCGGCATCGGCGACATGTCGGGCGACGTCTTCGGCAACGGGATGCTCCTGTCGCGGCACATCAAGCTGGTAGCCGCCTTCGACCATCGCCACGTATTCCTCGACCCGGCGCCCGACGTCGAGGCGAGCTTCAAGGAGCGCGAACGCCTCTTCAACCTGCCGCGCTCGTCGTGGGACGACTTCGACAAGAAGCTCATCTCGAAGGGCGGGGGAGTCTATCCGCGCAGCGCGAAATCGATTCCGGTTTCGCCGGAAGCCGCGGCCGCATTGGGCATCGAGGCGGGCGAGCTCGTGCCGCCCGATCTCCTCAAGGCGATCCTCAAGGCCCCCGCGGATCTCTTCTACAACGGCGGCATCGGCACCTATGTGAAGGCCTCGCACCAGTCCAACGCGGAGGTCGGCGACCGCGCCAGCGACGCGATCCGGATCAACGGCCGCGACCTGCGTTGCAAGGTGGTGGCCGAGGGCGGCAACCTGGGATTCACCCAGCTCGGGCGCGTCGAGTACGCCATGCAGGGCGGGCGCATCTTCAGCGATGCGATCGACAACTCGGCCGGCGTCGATTGCTCCGACCACGAGGTGAACATCAAGATCATGTTCGGTGTCGTCATGGAAGACGGCGAGATGACCCTGAAGCAGAGGAACCAGGTGCTTGCCGAGATGACCGGCGACGTCGCCTCGCTGGTGCTTGCCGACAACTACTACCAGACGCAATCCCTCGCGGTGGCGGGGATCCGCCCGGACAAGCTCCTCGATTCGCAGGCGGGATTCATCCGCGCGCTGGAGAAGGCCGGCAAGCTCAATCGTGCGGTCGAGTTCCTGCCCGCCGACGACGAGATCGCCGAGCGGCGCGCCGCGAAGAAGGGCCTCACCGCCCCGGAGCGCGCCGTCCTCCTCGCCTACTCCAAGATCGTGCTCTCCGACGACCTCGCCGAGGCCCCGCTGGTGGACGACGAGTACGTGGGAAGCGCGCTGGTCGCGTACTTCCCGGCGTTGCTGCGAAAGCGCTACGCATCCGCCATGCCACGCCATCGCCTGAAGCACGAGATCATCGCGACCGTGGTCGCGAACACGATGATCAACCGCACCGGCAGCGTCTTCGTGCATCGCATGCAGGAGGAGACCGGCGCCACGTCCGAGGAAGTGACGCGCGCCTACATCCTCACGCGCGACATCTTCGCGCTCGACGCCCTCTGGCTCGAGATCGACGCGCTCGACAACAAGGTCGCCGCGCAACTGCAGTACGAGATGCTGATCGACGTGAACCGGCTCGTGGTGCGCTCGACGCTCTGGTTCCTGCGCCGGCGCCGCGAGAAGATGGCGATCGCGCAGGTGATCGACATTTTCCGACCGGGCCTGGTGGCGATGCGCGGACTCCTGCCCGGGATCCTCGCGCCCGCCGACCGCGTCGCGTTCGAAGCTTCGGTGCAGCGCCTCACGGGCGAGGGCGTGCCGCAGGATCTCGCCGCGCGCTACGCCGAGCTGGAAGGGCTCTACGCCGTGCTCGACGCGACCGAAGTGGCGGTGGAGCAGAAGCAGGGCATCGAGCTCATCGGCACGCTCTACTTCGCGCTGGTGGGCGAGCTCGACCTGCGCTGGATCGCGTCCAAGATCACGCAGCTTCCCACCGACACCTCGTGGCAGGCGCTTGCGCGCAACGCATTGCGCGACGACCTCGCGAGCCAGCAACGCGCGCTCACCTCGACCGTGGCCAAGCTTTCACCGGACTCGGCCCATGCCGCGCAGATGCTCGCCGCGTGGAAGGAGGGCTATGCGCCGGCGATCACGCGCTACAAGAACATGGTGGAGGAGCTGAAGCGCGCGCCTTCGCTCGACCTCGCGGTGCTCTCCGTGCTGCTGCGCGAGCTGAGGGCCTTGGCGTGACTGTCATCCCTGCCCCGGCTATCCGGCCGGGGTGACGATCAAGGCGGCGACCACGTTGCGGCCCTCGCCCAGCAGGATGTTGTACGTCCTGCACGCGGCAGGAGTGTCCATCACCTCGACACCGATCCCCGCCTTGTAGAGCGGCGCGAGGAGGGACTGGTCGGGGAAGGTGAAGCGCGCGCCGGTGCCGAGGAGGACGATCTCGGGCTTCAGCTCCACGATCGCGGCGAGATGGTCGGCGCTCAGCGAATCGATGGACGTCGCGGGCCAGTCGGTGATGACGCGCTGGGCGCTCACCACCAGGCTCGCGGAATGACGCTTGCCGTTGACGGCGACATAGCCTTCGCCATACCCGCTGAAGGTGTTGCGGCCCTGCGCATCGTCGCGCTCGAATTTCACGCTAGAATCATAGCGTCTTGCAGTGCAGCATCACAACGAAAATGAACCTGAACGACACCGCGAAACCCATGGTCCCCGAATTCTCGCGCATCAAGCGCCTGCCCCCGTACGTCTTCAACATCACCAACGAGCTGAAGATGGCCGCGCGCCGGGCGGGCGAGGACATCATCGACTTGTCGATGGGCAACCCGGACGGGGCCACGCCGCGCCACATCGTGGACAAGCTGGTGGAGGTCGCCCAGCGCGAGGACACGCACGGTTATTCGGTCTCGAAGGGCATCCCGAAGCTGCGCCGCGCCATCTGCCAGTGGTACAAGCGCCGCTGGGACGTGGACCTCGACATGGACCGCGAGGCCATCGTGACGATCGGCTCCAAGGAGGGCCTCGCCCACCTGATGCTCGCCACCCTCGACCGCGGCGACACGGTGCTGGTCCCCAATCCCAGCTATCCCATTCACATCTACGGGGCGATCATCGCCGGCGCCGACATCCGCTCGGTGCGCATGACGCCGGGCGTGGATTTCTTCGCGGAAGCCGGGCGCGCCATCAGCGAGCTTTTCCCCAAGCCGAAGATGATGATCATCGGGTTCCCCTCGAACCCGACCGCGATGTGCGTCGAGCTCGACTTCTTCGAGAGGGTCATTGCGCTCGCCAGGCAGCACGGCATCCTGGTGGTGCACGACCTGGCGTATGCCGACATCACCTTCGACGGCTGGAAGGCGCCCTCGATCATGCAGGTGCCGGGCGCGCGCGACGTGGCGGTGGAGTTCTTCACCATGTCGAAAAGCTACAACATGGCGGGCTGGCGCATCGGCTTCATGGTCGGCAACGCGGAGCTCGTCAACGCGCTCGCGCGAATCAAGAGCTACCACGACTACGGCACGTTTACCCCGCTGCAGGTGGCCGCGGTCGCCGCCCTCGAGGGCCCGCAGGAGTGCGTCGAGGAAATTCGCGCCAAGTACGAGAAGCGCCGCGACGTGATGGTGAAAGGCCTGCACGACGCCGGCTGGATGGTCGAGAAGCCCAAGGCCTCGATGTACATCTGGGCGGAGATTCCCGCGCAGTACAAGGCGATGGGGTCGATCGAGTTCGCGAAGAAGCTCCTCAAGGACGCCAAGGTCGCGGTCTCGCCCGGCATCGGCTTCGGCGACTATGGCGACGACCACGTGCGCTTCGCGTTGATCGAGAACGAGAGCCGGCTGCGCCAGGCCGTGCGCGGCATCAAGGAGATGTTTCGCAAGGATTGCGCGAAATGAAAGTGGTCGCGGTCTCCAACGAAAAGGGCGAGATCACCGACCACAGGCTCCTGGCGGATGCCGAGCGCGTGCACCGCCAGCTTCGCCCGCACCTGGCGGACTACGCAGGACGCATGCGGGAAGTGCTGGCGGGCGGGGCGCAGATGGCGGTGGCCGTCGACGGCGCAGAAGTGCGCGGCGTCACCGTGTTTCGCATCCTCGAGAAGACGCACTCCGGACGCGACCTCTATTGCGACGATCTCGTGACCGACGAGACCAAGCGCTCCACTGGCGTAGGGCGTGCGCTCATGCAATACATGGAATCCGTTTGCCGCGAGCGCGGCTGCGACACCTTCTCGCTCGATTCGGGCGCGCAGCGCCAGCGGGCGCACAAGTTCTACTTTCGCGAGGGGATGACGATCACGTCGTTCCACTTCGACAAGAAGATCAGCAAGACCTCCACCGGCATCAAGTTCTCGTGAAACCCATCCAGGTAGGACTGCTCGGCCTCGGCACGGTCGGCAGCGGCACCATCGAGGTGCTGCGCCGCAACCGCGAGGAGATCACGCGCCGCGCCGGGCGCGACATCGTAATCACCGTGGCGAGCGCGCGCGACCTGAAGAAGGAGCGTTCGGTCTCGCTCGACGGCATCGAGATCGTGCCCACCGCCGGGCACATCGTCGACCGCCCCGACATCGACATCGTGGTGGAGCTGATCGGCGGCGAGACCGCGGCACGCGACCTCGTGCTGCGCGCCATCGAGAACGGCAAGCACGTCGTCACCGCGAACAAGGCGCTCCTCGCCAAGCACGGCACGGAGATCTTCGCGCGCGCCCACGCCAAGGGCGTGATGGTGGCCTTCGAGGCGTCGGTGGCGGGCGGGGTGCCGATCATCAAGGCGATCCGCGAGGGCCTGACCGCCAACCGCATCGAGTGGATCGCCGGGATCATCAACGGCACCTGCAACTACATCCTCTCCGAGATGCGCGACAAGGGCCTGCCCTTCGACATGGTGCTCGCCGAAGCGCAGCGCCTCGGATACGCGGAGGCTGATCCGGCCTTCGACGTGGAGGGCATCGACGCCGCGCACAAGCTCACCATCCTTGCCGCGATCGCGTTCGGCATCCCGATGCAGTTCGACAAGGCATACATCGAGGGCATCGCGAAGCTGACCGCCGTCGACCTCAAGTACGCCGAGGGCCTGGGCTACCGCATCAAGCTGATCGGCTTCACGCGCCGCACGCCCAAGGGCATCGAGCTGCGCGTGCATCCCACGCTGATTCCCGCACGCCGGCTGATCGCCAACGTGGAGGGCGTGATGAACGCGGTGCTGGTGAAGGGCGATGCGGTCGGCCCCACGCTCTTCTACGGGCGCGGCGCCGGCGCCGAGGCCACCGCGAGCGCGGTGGTGGCCGATCTGGTCGATGTGACGCGCATGGCGACCTCCGATCCCGAGCATCGCGTGCCGCACCTCGCGTTTCAACCCGACCGGCTCTCTGACATCCCGATCCTGCCGATGGAAGACATCGAGACCGGCTATTACCTGAGGCTGCGTGCGCTCGACCGTCCCGGAGTGCTCGCGGACGTGACGCGCATCTGCGCCGACCTTGACATTTCCATCGACGCGATCTTCCAGAAGGAGGCGGGCGAGGGCGAGGACCAGGTGGATGTCGTGATCCTCACGCACCGCACGCTCGAGAAGAACGTGAATGCGGCGCTGCGCAGGATCGAGGCGCTTGCGACGATTCCGGCGCCGGTGGTGAGGATCCGGCTCGAAGAGCTGCTGTGAACTACGTCAGCACGCGCGGCCACGCGGCCGCGCAATCCTTCACCGACATCCTCCTCGAGGGCCTGGCGCCCGATGGCGGCCTCATGGTGCCTGAGCAGTGGCCGCGCATCATGCCGGTGAAGCTGCAGGCGATGCGCGACTTGAGCTACCCGCAGCTCGCCTTCGAGGTGCTGCGCTTCTTCGCCGCCGACTATCCGGGCGCGGACCTGAAACACGCCGTGTTCGAGACCTACACCGCGGAGAACTTCGGCACGCCCGAGATCACGCCGCTGCGCACGCTGGAGCCCAACTTCCACGTTCTCGGCCTTTCCAACGGCCCCACGCTCGCGTTCAAGGACATCGCGATGCAGCTGATCGGGCGGCTCTTCGAGCAGGTCCTGGAGAAGCAGGACCGCACGTTGAACATCCTCGGCGCCACCAGCGGCGACACCGGCTCCGCCGCCGAGCACGCGCTGAAGGGCAAGGAGCGCGTCAAGGTCTTCATGCTCTCGCCGCAGGGGCGCATGAGCGCCTTCCAGCGCGCGCAGATGTACGCGATCCCCGACGCCAACATCTTCAACATCGCGATAGACGGCACGTTCGACGATTGCCAGGACGTGGTGAAGGCGATCGCGTCGGACCTCGAGTTCAAGGAAGCGCACTGCCTGGGCGCGGTGAACTCGATCAACTGGGCGCGCGTCATGGCGCAGGTGGTCTACTACTTCAAGGGCTATTTCGCGGCGACGCGCTCCAACGACGAGCAGGTGTCCTTCACGGTGCCGTCGGGGAATTTCGGCAACATCTTCGCGGGTCACGTCGCCAAGCGCATGGGGCTGCCCATACGTCGGCTGGTGCTCGCAACAAACGAGAACGACGTGCTGGACGAGTTTTTCCGCACCGGGCGCTACCGGCCGCGCAAGGCCGCGGACACCCACGCGACCTCGAGCCCGTCGATGGACATCTCGAAGGCCTCCAACTTCGAGCGCTTCATCTGGGACATGGTCGACGGTGACGGCGACAAGGTCGCCTGGCTCTGGAAGCAGGTCGACGAGGAAGGCGGCTTCGACCTCTCGCCGGACCGGGCCTGGGAGAAGATCGACGAGGACTCGGGATTCGTCTCGGGACGCAGCACGCACGAGGACCGCGTGAAGACGATCCGGCTGGTGAAGGAGAAGTATGGCGAGGTGATCGATCCCCATACCGCCGACGGCGTGAAGATCGCGATGCGCATGCGCGAGCCGCGCTACCCGATGATCTGCCTGGAGACGGCGCTGCCGGTGAAGTTCGACGCGATCATCGTCGAGGCATTGGGCGCGCACGCGCCGCGCCCGGCCGGATTCGAGGGGATCGAGAAGCGGCCCCAGCGCGTGACCGTCATGAAGGCCGACGCCGAGGTGGTCAAGCGATTCATCGCGGAGCACGCCGCCGAGCGCGCGCGATGCTGAGGTTCGCTGTCCTTTTCGCGGCGATCGTGCTCGCGCTCTTCACGGCCGAGCTCACCCCCCCGGGACAGCGCTTCGTGGTCGAGCCGTGGACCGCGCTGGTGGCCAATGCCGCGACCACGGCGATGAAGACCTTCGACCCGGGCGTGATCGCGTCCGGCTCGACCATCACGCAGGCGTCCAACGGCTTCGCGGTCACCATTCTCGCGGGCTGCAACGGCATCGAGGCGATGATCATCCTCGCCGCGGCGCTCCTCGCCTATCCGGCGCCCCTCAAGCACAAGCTCGCCGGGCTCGCCGCGGGCATCGCGGCGATCCAGGTGCTGAACCTGGTGCGCATCGTG
Organism: Burkholderiales bacterium; assembly: GCA_038227085.1. Taxonomy (GTDB): domain Bacteria; phylum Pseudomonadota; class Gammaproteobacteria; order Burkholderiales; family Usitatibacteraceae; genus Usitatibacter. Next base: position 9,256 of record JBBRQA010000150.1, read on the forward strand.
AGCCTCTTCTACATCGGGCAATGGAACCGCGACGTGTTCGAGTGGGCGCATCTCTATGCGTGGCAGGTGCTGATCATGCTCGACGCCCTGGTGGTGTGGCTGCTGTGGCTGAAGACCCTGCCGCGCGCGCCCTCGGGTCCCGACGAGGTGGCGGCGTGACCGAGGCGGTGAACGCGCGCGGCATATTCCTCTTCGCGCTGCGGGTGTTCGGCTGGAGCGTGGCGCTCTTCGCGCTCTGGTTTCTCGCCGCACGCCCGCTGTCGCTCGGAGTCGCATGGGGCGCGGGCGCGTTGCTGCGGGCGGGGGCGCCCGTCGAGCGCACGCACGAGCGCTGGAAGGCGCCGCAAGTCGTATTCGACGTGGAGCTCGACGGTGCGACCACCTACCGCAGCCAGCTTCGCACCGACGCGATCTTCGAACTGGCCGCGAATCCCCTGAAGCAGACTTTCGGGCTGCCCTTCTTCCTCGCGTTGCTGTTCGCGTCGCGACCGCCGCGCCTGGCGATCAATGCCGTCCTGGGCAGCACGCTCCTCCTCGCGTTGGCCGCCCTCGGAGTGGCATGCGAGGTAGCGATCAACCTGGGCGCGCTCACCGGCCCCGGTGGCGGAGCGCTCGTCCCATTCAATTCGACGCAGGCGACGCTGGCGGCTCTCGGCTTCCAGCTC
>JBBRQA010000151.1:0-9908 GCA_038227085.1 Burkholderiales bacterium
CGCCTGGGCCGCGACCTGGGCGTCGACGGCAAGAGCCTGGTGCATCCGGTCCAGCTGCCCTACTGCAACGACGCCTTCACGCCGAAGCCCTACGACCTCGCCGGCGCGCTCGAGGTGATCGAGGCGCTCGAGAACGCGAACCGCGAAGGTCGTGGCACCGTGGTCGTCAACGGACGCTTGATCGAGGGCCATCACGTGAAGGCGGCCAAGCGCCTCCTCGCGATGGCCGACATGATCAAGAAGCTCGAAGCCGGCCAGTGACGCAGACGATCTCGCTCAACGCAGTGCCCCGCCCCGCCGGCGGCTATTTCTTCGAGGACTACGTGGTGGGCCGGCGCTTCCATCACGTGACGCCGCGCACGCTCACCGAGGGCGACGCGGCGCTCTACATCGGGCTCACCGGCGCGCGCCAGGCGGTGCATTGCTGCGAGCCGCTCGCGCGCGCTCTCGGCCACCGCACCCGGCCCCTCGACGATTTCCTGGTCTTCAACGTGGCGTTCGGCAAGACCGTGCCCGATGTGTCGTACAACGCGATCGCCAATCTCGGCTACGCGGACGTGCGCTTCGTGGCGCCCGTGTATGCCGGCGACACGATCACCTGCGAGTCGGTGGTGATCGGCACCAAGGAGAATTCCGACGGCAAGAGCGGCGTGGTGTACGTGCGCTCGCGCGCCTTCAACCAGGAGCGCTCGGAAGTCCTCGCCTGGACGCGCTGGGTGATGGTGGCGATGCGCAAGGCGAGGAGCGGCGAGCGCTCGAGCGCGGCGGTCGTCCCGGCCCTTCCTCCGCACGTCGAGCCCTCGGGCTTCAGCGTGCCGGCATTCCTCAAGGCGGCGGCCCTCGAGCCCCACTACACCGGGAGCTCGCTGCTCTGGGAGGACTACACGCCCGGCGAGACGATCCACCATCCGGGCGGCATGACCATCGAGGAGGCGGACCACATGACGGCCACCCGCCTCTACCAGAACACCGCGCGCATCCATTTCGACGCCTTCCTCGCGCCCGGCAACCCGTTCGGACGGCGCCTGGTCTATGGCGGGCACGTGATCTCGCTTTGCCGCGCGCTCTCCCACGACGGCCTGGAGAACGCCTTCGCGGTGGCGGCTATCCACGCCGGCGCGCACGCCCACCCGACCTTCGCCGGCGACACCATCTACTGCCGCCACGTGGTCACCGCGCGCGAGAAGGTCCCGGGGCGCGACGACGTGGGGGCACTGCGGCTGCGCATGATCGGCGCCAAGAACGTCGACCTCGCCAGGCTGCCGGACCTGGCCCCCGGGGAGAAGAACGAAGCGGTGGTCCTCGACCTCGACTACTCGGTGCTCATTCCTCGCCGCCAAAAGCCCTAAAATAGAGGACTGCCCGGAGCCTCCATGCCTTCCAAACACCACGCCCCGCATCCCAGCGACGCCCTCTTCGCCGGCGAAAAGCCCTTTCCGGTCATTCCCGCCTGCGAACATTTCGCGGGCAGCGAGAAGCTGATCGGCAAGGCTCTCGAGCTGCAGTCGAAGCTGGGACGCGTGTTCGACATCACCTGCGATTGCGAGGACGGCGCCGCGGCGGGGCAGGAGAAGCCGCACGCCGAGATGATCGTCGAGGTGCTCACCTCGGAGCGCAACCCGTTCGCCATGGCCGGCGCGCGCATTCACGACCACACGCACGCCCACTGGAAGAAGGACATCGACATCCTGGTGGGCGGCGCGGGCAAGGTGCTCGCCTACATCACGCTGCCCAAGTCGACTTCGACGGCGCAGGTGGCCGAGATGATCGGCTACATCCAGGAGGTCTCGAAGAAGACGAAGCTGCAGCGCGAAATCCCGGTGCACGTGCTGATCGAGACCCACGGCGCCCTGCACGACGCGTGGGACATCGCGCAGCTGCCCGCGGTGCAGGTGCTCGACTTCGGGCTGATGGACTTCGTGAGCGGCTTCCACGGCGCGGTGAACTCCTCCAACATGCGCTCGCCCGGGCAATTCGACCATCCGCTCATCGCGCGCGCCAAGACCGAGGTCGCGACCGCCGCGCTCGCGCACGGCGTGGTGCCCGCGCACAACGTCTCGCTCGACCTGAAGAACACCTACAACGTGTTTCGCGACGCGTGGCGTGCGAGGAACGAGTTCGGCTTCCTGCGCATGTGGAGCATTCATCCGTCGCAGGTGCAGCCGATCGTGGACGCGATGAAGCCCGATCTCGGCGAAGTCGCCGACGCCGCTGAAATCCTCCTCGCCGCGCAACGCGCGAACTGGGGGCCGATCCAGTACGAGGGCGAGCTGCACGACCGCGCCACGTATCGATATTTCTGGGAGCTGCTGCAGAAGGCGAAAGTCACCGGTGTGGCTTTGCCGGAAGACGCTTCCGCCGCTTTCTTCTGATTGCCGCAAACATATCCGCTGGAATAACTGATAGCTACCAAATGACCCCTGGTGCAAAGTTCAGGCAGGCGCTGAAGGAAGAGAAGCCGCTGCAAGTGGTCGGCGCGATCAACGCGTACCACGCGATCCTCGCCAAGGCGAGCGGCTACAAGGCGATCTACATTTCCGGCGGCGGTGTGGCGGCAGGCTCGCTCGGCTTCCCCGACCTGGGCATCTCCGGCCTCGACGATGTCCTCACCGACGTGCGCCGCATCACCGACGCGTGCGATCTTCCGCTCATGGTGGACGTCGACACGGGCTTCGGCGCGAGCGCGTTCAACGTCGCGCGCACCGTGAAGTCGATGATCAAGTTCGGCGCGGCCGCCATGCACATCGAGGACCAGGTCGGCGCCAAGCGCTGCGGCCACCGTCCGGGCAAGGAGCTGGTCTCGCAGCAGGAGATGGTCGATCGCGTGAAGGCGGCCGTGGACGCGAAGACCGACCAGGATTTCTTCGTCATCGCCCGCACCGACGCGCTCGCCTCCGAAGGCTTCGAGCGCATGCTCGACCGCGCGCGCGCATGCGTTGAAGCGGGCGCCGACGGCATCTTTCCCGAGGCCATCACCGGCCTCGACATGTACAAGCGCGTGTGCGACGCGCTGAAGGTGCCGGTGCTCGCCAACATCACCGAATTCGGCCAGACGCCGCTCTTCAAGCTCGATGAATTGCGCGGCGCCGGCATCGCCATCGCGCTCTATCCGCTCTCGGCTTTCCGCGCCGCCAACCTCGCCGCGTTGAACGTCTACGAGACGCTGCGCAAGCAGGGGACGCAGGAGGCGAGCGTCACCAGCATGCAGACCCGCGACGACCTCTACAAGTACCTCGGCTACCACGACTATGAGCGGAAGCTCGACGCGCTGTTCTCAAAGTCGAAATGACCCCCACCTCGAGTGAGCCAGCCATGAGCGAGACCGCAGCAGCACCTGCCGCCACCGGACCGAAACCCAAGAAATCCGTGGCGCTCTCGGGCGTGCCCGCGGGCAACACCGCGCTGTGCACCGTCGGACGGACCGGCAACGATCTTCACTATCGCGGCTACGACATCCTGGATATCGCGGAAGCCGCCGAGTTCGAGGAGATCGCCTACCTTCTCGTGCACGGCAAGCTCCCCAACGTGGCCGAGCTCGCCGCGTACAAGAGGAAGCTCGCGAGCCTGCGCGGCATCCCGATGGGCGTGCAGGAGATCCTCGAATCGATCCCCGCTTCCGCCCATCCGATGGACGTGATGCGCACCGCCTGCTCGGCGTTGGGCGCGATGCTGCCCGAGGGCGAGGAGCACAAGCTCACCCCGGCGCGCGACATCGCCGATCGGCTCATGGCCACCTTCGGCTCGATGCTCCTCTACTGGTATCACTTCTCGCACTCCGGGCGCCGCATCGAAGTGGAGACCGACGACGACTCCATCGGCGGGCATTTCCTCCACCTGCTGCACGGCAAGAAGCCCTCGGAGCTGTGGGTGCGCGCGATGCACACCTCGCTCAACCTCTACGCCGAGCACGAGTTCAACGCCTCCACGTTCGCCGCGCGCGTGATAGCGGGGACGGGCTCCGACATGTACTCGGCGATCACGGGCGGCATCGGCGCGCTGAAGGGCCCGAAGCATGGCGGCGCCAACGAGTTCGCCTTCGACACCATTGGGCGCTACGACAACGTCGAAGACGCCGAGCGCGACATCGTGAAGCGCATCGGCGAGAAGCAGGTGATCATCGGCTTCGGGCACCCGGTCTACACCATCGCCGATCCGCGCAACCAGGTCATCAAGGACGTCGCGCGTCGCCTCTCCCAGGATGCGAAGAACATGAAGCTCTTCGACATCTCGGCGAAGGTCGAGGAAGTGATGTGGCGCGAGAAGAAAATGTTCGCCAACCTCGACTGGTACAGCGCCACCTCGTACCACATGATGGGCGTGCCGACCGCGATGTTCACGCCGCTCTTCGTGATCTCGCGCACTTCCGGGTGGGCGGCGCACGTGATCGAGCAGCGCATCGACGGCAAGATCATCCGGCCGAGCGCCAACTATAACGGCCCCGACAACCTTGAATTCGTTCCCCTCGCGAAACGGAAATAACTCAGTGTCCGCTCATATCAGCAACGTCCGCCCCGATCCCGACAAGGTCATCACCGACATCGTCGACTACGTGATGAAGTACAAGGTCTCCTCCAAGGAGGCCTACGAGACCGCCCGCTATTGCCTGATCGATACGCTGGGCTGCGGCTTCGAGGCGATGGAATATCCGGCCTGCAACAAGTTGCTCGGCCCGATAGTGCCGGGGACCGTGGTGCCCAACGGCGCCAAAGTGCCCGGAACCTCCTTCCAGCTCGATCCCGTCCAGGCGGCCTTCAACCTCGGCACCGTGATCCGCTGGCTCGACTTCAACGACACGTGGCTCGCCGCCGAGTGGGGCCATCCGTCCGACAATCTGGGCGGCATCCTCATGACCGCCGACTGGATCTCGCGCAACAACGTGGCCGCGCGCAAGGATCCGCTCACCATCCGCGACGTGCTGACCGCGATGGTCAAGGCGCACGAGATCCAGGGCTGCATCGCGCTCGAGAACAGCTTCAACAAGGTCGGCCTTGACCACGTGGTGCTGGTGAAGGTCGCCTCCACCGCGGTCGTGGCGCAGATGCTCGGCCTCGGGCGGGACGAGATCATCAACGCGGTGTCCCTCGCGTGGGTCGACGGGCAGTCGCTGCGCACCTATCGCCACTCGCCCAACACGGGCTCCCGCAAGAGCTGGGCCGCGGGCGACGCCACCAGCCGCGCCGTGCGCCTCGCCTTGATCGCGAAGACCGGCGAGATGGGCTACCCCTCGGTCCTCACCGCCAAGACCTGGGGCTTCTACGACGTGCTCTTCAAGGGCAACGAGTTCAAGTTCCAGCGCCCCTACGGCAGCTATGTCATGGAGCACATCCTCTTCAAGATCTCCTTCCCCGCGGAATTCCACTCCCAGACCGCGGTGGAGGCGGCGATGACGATCAACGAGGAGCTGTTGCGCCTGGGCAAGACGGCCGACGATATAAGGAAGATCACGATCCGCACGCACGAGGCGTGCATCCGCATCATCGACAAGAAAGGCCCCCTTAACAATCCGGCGGATCGCGACCATTGCATCCAGTACATGGTGGCAGTGCCGATCCTCTTTGGCCGCCTCACCGCCGCGGATTACGAAGACAGCGTGGCGAAAGACCAACGCATCGACAAGCTGCGCGACAAGATCTTCTGCGTGGAGGACAAGCAGTTCACGAAGGATTATCACGACCCGGAGAAGCGCTCCATTCCCAACGCGCTCACCGTGGAGTTCAATGACGGCAAGAAGATGAAGGAGATCGTCGTCGAGTACCCGATCGGCCACCGGCGCCGCCGCAAGGACGGCATGCCGCTCCTGGTCGAGAAGTTCAAGACCAACCTCGCGCGCCGCTTCCCCGAGAAGCAACGTGCCGCCATCCTCGACCTCGCCCTGGACCAGAAGCGCCTCGAGGCTACCGCGGTCCACGAGTTCGTGGACATGATGGCGATCTGAAGACGAAAGGAAATCCCATGCGTAGCTTGATCCTCGTCGCCGCCCTCGCCCTCGCGGGCTGCGCCAGCACCTACCAGCTCACCGTCATGCCGCGCGACAGCGGCAGGCTCTACACCGGCGTGGCCGAAGACGCCGGCAATGGCGAGGGGCGCATCTCCATCACGATCGACGGCAAGGAGTACGCCGGCACCTGGGTCGAGACGCAGCCCTCCACTACCACCGGCTTCGTGTCCGGCTTCGGATTCCGGCGCGGCGGGATGGGGTCCTTCATCACCATGGACAATCCGCAAGGCGGCGAATCGAAGGCGCTCCTCACCGCCGCGGACGGCTCGGGCCTGCGCTGCGACTTCAAGAGCGGCCAGGGGCGCGGCGGCGGCGTCTGCAAGGACGACCGGGGCCGCGAATACGATGTCCAGGTACGCCGCACCGAACGTAAGTAGCGTCGTCCCCGCGAAGGCGGGGACCCGATTTCCCAGACAGGATTACGACCATGCCGCATAACGCCTTCAACGCCTTCAAGACCTTCACGACCTCGACCGGCACGACGGGCCAGCTCTACTCGCTGCCCGAGCTCGCCAGGACCTTCCCGAGCGTGAAGCGCTTGCCAATCTCCATCCGCGTCGTTCTGGAATCGGTGCTGCGCAACGTGGACGGCAAGAAGGTCACCGAGGCGCACGTGAAGCAGCTCGCCAGCTGGGCGCCCACCGGGGCGCGCACCGACGAGATCCCCTTCGTCCTCGCGCGCATCCTGCTGCAGGACTTCACCGGCATCCCGGTGCTCGCCGACCTCGCGGCGATGCGCAACGTCGCCGCCAAGTTCGGCAAGAACCCGAAGATCATCGAACCTCTCGCGCCCGTCGATCTCGTTGTCGACCACTCGGTGCAGATCGACCACTACGGCGCGCCCAACGTGCTCGACCTCAACATGAAGCTCGAGTTCTCGCGCAACCGCGAGCGCTACCAGTTCATGAAGTGGGGCATGCAGGCGTTCGCCACGTTCAAGGTCGTGCCCCCGGGCATCGGCATCGTGCACCAGGTGAACCTCGAGTACCTCGCGCGCGGCGTCTTCGAGAAGAACGGCGTCTACTACCCGGACACGCTGGTCGGCACCGATAGCCACACCACCATGATCAACGGCCTGGGCGTGGTCGCCTGGGGCGTGGGCGGCATCGAGGCCGAAGCCGGCATGCTCGGCCAGCCCGTGTATTTCCTCACGCCCGACGTGGTGGGCGTGAACCTCACCGGTCGCGCGCGCGAAGGCGTGACGGCCACCGACATCGTGCTCACCGTCACCGAGATGCTCCGCAAGGCGAAGGTGGTCGGCAAGTTCGTGGAATTTTTCGGCGAAGGCACCGAGTCCCTCGCCGTGCCCGACCGCGCGACCATCGCCAACATGGCGCCGGAGTACGGCGCGACCATGGGCTTCTTCCCGGTGGACGCGAAGACCATCGACTACTACCGCAATTCCGGCCGCAGCGCCGAGGCGGTGGCGGCCCTCGAGGCCTACTGGAAGGCGCAGGAGATGTTCGGCGTCTCGAAGAAGGGCGACATCGACTACACCGAGGTGCTCTCGCTCGACCTCGACACCGTGCGCCCCTCCGTGTCGGGACCGAAGCGCCCGCAGGACCGCATCGAGCTGGGCAAGCTGAAGAGCAAGTTCACCGAGCTGTTCGCGCAGCCGCCCGCCAACAACGGCTTCTCCAAGAAGCCCGAAGACCTCGCGAAGCGCTTCAAGACCAAGGACGGAGTGGACATCGGCTCAGGCGACGTGATGATCGCCGCGATCACTTCGTGCACCAACACCTCGAACCCGAGCGTGCTGATCGCCGCGGGCCTCCTCGCGAAGAAGGCTGTCGAGAAGGGCCTCACCGTGAAGACGCACGTGAAGACCTCGCTCGCGCCGGGATCGCGGGTGGTGACCGACTACCTGAAGGCCGCCGGGCTGCTTCCCTTCCTCGAGCGCCTCAACTTTTACGTCTCCGGATACGGCTGCACCACCTGCATCGGCAATGCGGGTCCGCTCGCCGAACCCATCGACCAGGCGATCGTGGACAACGACCTCGTGTGCGCCGCGGTGCTCTCCGGCAACCGCAACTTCGAGGCGCGCATCCATCCGAACCTGCGCGCGAACTTCCTCGCCTCGCCGCCGCTGGTCGTCGCCTACGCGATCGCCGGGACCGTGCTGCGCGATCTCGAGACCGAGCCTCTCGGGACCGGGACCGACGGCAAGCCGGTGTTCCTGAAGGACGTGTGGCCGACGAATGCCGAGATCCACGCGCTCCTCAAGTACGCGACCAATCCGGAAGTCTTCGAGCGCCTCTATGGCGACTTCACCAAGGACAATCCGATGTGGGCCGCGGTCCCCACCGCCAGCGGCCAGGTCTACAACTGGCCGAAGTCGACCTACATCGCCGAGCCGCCGTTCTTCAAGGACTTCGGCATGAGCGCGGGCCACGCGCACGACGTGCACGGGGCGCGCGTGCTCGCCGTCCTCGGCGATTCCGTCACCACCGACCACATTTCCCCGGCCGGCTCGATCAAGGACACGTCACCCGCGGGCCAGTATCTCCTCGCCAACGGCGTGCAGAAGCCCGACTTCAACAGCTACGGCGCGCGCCGCGGCAATCACGAGGTGATGATGCGCGGCACCTTCGCCAACGTGCGCATCAAGAACCTGATGCTGCCGCCGAAGACGGATGGCTCGCGCGTGGAAGGGGGCCTCACGCTCTTCCATCCTTCGGGCGAGCAGATGTTCATCTACGACGCGGCCATGAAGTACATCTCGCAAGGCACGCCCACGGTGGTGTTCGGGGGGGAAGAGTACGGCTCCGGATCGTCGCGCGACTGGGCGGCCAAGGGCACCCTCCTGCTCGGCGTGAAGGCGGTATGCGTGCGTTCCTTCGAGCGCATCCACCGCTCCAACCTGGTGGGCATGGGCGTGCTGCCGCTGCAGTTCAAGGGCACCGACTCGGCGCAGACCCTCGGCCTCACCGGCGAGGAGATGATCGACGTCGTGGGCATAGAGAACGGTATCAAGCCGCAGATGGACGTGACGCTGGTAATCCACCGTAGGGACGGATCGATCAAGGAGGTGCCGGTGCTGCTACGCATCGACACTCCGATCGAGGTGGACTACTACCTGCACGGCGGCATCCTGCCCTTCGTGCTGCGCGAGCTGGTGGCGAAGGGATCGAAGGCCGCCGTTACCGCGTAACCGTCGTTCCCGTGTAGGCGGGAATCCAGTCATTCCGCCGGGATGTTGAAGCGCTTCACCAGCTCCGCGTAGCGCTTCCCTTCCTCGCGGAAGAACTCGTCGAACTCGCGCGCGTTGAGCGCGGCCACCTGAAGGCCCTGCGCTTCGATCGCGCCGCGCGTGAGCTTCTCCACGACCGCCGGCGGTGTCTTCGCCGGGGCGATGAGCCCCCACCACGTCGTCTGCCCCGGATCGTTGCGCATGCCAGCTTCCGCGAGCGTCGGCAGCTCGGGTAGCTGCGGCATGCGGTCGCGGCCACTCACGGCCAGCGGACGCACCGTACCCGCCTTTATGTTGCTCATTACCTCGCTCGGAACGGCCATCATGAATGACACCCGTCCCGCCAGAATGTCGATCAATGCCGGTGCCCCGCCCTCGTACGGCACGTGCAGCGCATCGAGACCGGTCTCCGACTTGAGGATCTCCGCATTGAGGTGCTGGGGGGATCCGACTCCGGGCGTGCCATAGCTCAGCGTCGCCGGATGCGCCTTACCATACGCGACCAGCTCCGCCACGCTCTTCACCGGCAGCGACGGCGTCACGATCAAGACGGACGGCGCGGGCGATGCGAGCGATGCGGACGAAGTCGGCCTCCGCATCGTAGCGCAGTTTCTTGACGAGAGATTTCTTGGCGGCCGTCGAAGACGTGGCCATGAAGAGCGGTAGAGGCGTTCGGCCACGACCCTAGTGAGATTATCGACGCCGCCGCCCGCCGCGTAC
>JBBRQA010000152.1:0-9730 GCA_038227085.1 Burkholderiales bacterium
CAGACGTGAAGGACGGAATCATCACGTACAAGATCGCCGCGCACGCCGCCGACCTCGCCAAGGGACACCCCGGCGCGCAGATCCGCGACAACGCGCTGTCGAAGGCGCGCTTCGAATTCCGCTGGGACGACCAGTTCAACCTGGGCCTCGATCCCGACAAGGCGCGGCTTTTCCACGACGAGACGCTGCCCCAGGAAGGCGCCAAGCTCGCGCACTTCTGCTCCATGTGCGGCCCGCACTTCTGCTCGATGAAGATCACGCAGGACGTGCGCGAGTACGCGGCCAAGCTTGGCGTCTCCGAGGCAGAGGCCCTGCAAAAAGGGATGGAGGTGAAGTCGATCGAATTCGTGAAGGGCGGCGCGCAGCTCTACAGCAAGGCGTAGTCCACGGCGATCCGCTTGCGCAGCGCTGCGTCGGGCAGAGGCCCCGCCAGGGCGCGCATGTTCTCCCCGAGGTGCGCGAGCTTCGACGTGGCGGGGATCGCGCATGTCACCGCCGGCTGCGAGACCACGAACTTGAGGAAAGCCTCGGCCCACGTCGCGCAGCCGAGCTCCGCGCCCCATCCCGGGAGGGGTTTCGCGGTCTTCGCGCCGAACAGATCCCCGCCGTCGAACGGTCGATTGACGATGACCGCGACGCCGCGCTCCGCGGCGACGGGAAGAGCGGCTCGGCGCTCTGGTCGCGCACGTTGTAGGTGAACTGCACGAAGTCGATCTTTTCCTGTCGCATGATCTTTTCAGCGAGGTCGTGGCGTCGCCCGTGCGATGTGGTGACGCCGATGTAGCGCACGCGTCCTTCGGCCTTCATCTGCCTTAACGTGGCGAGGTGGTTTTCCCAATCGAGGAAGTTGTGCACCTCGAGAAGGTCGAAGCGCTTCACGCGCCATGCCGCGCGCGAGTTTTCCATCTGCCGGCGGCCCGCGATGGCGCCCATGGTCCACACCTTGCTCGCCGCGAAGAGCGTGCCGGCGTTGCCCGGCATCGCCGCGCCGATCGTTTCTTCGGAGGCCCCGTACATCGGCGACGAATCGACCAGCCGCCCGCCCGACTCGAAGAAGGCGCGCAGGATCTCGCCGCGCGCGCGTCGATCCCCTTCGTCGGTGACGTCGAACGTGAGCCACGTTCCGAGGCCCACGGCCGGCAGGCGCTCGCCGGTCGAGGGAATGGAACGCTGCGCTGGCGCGGGCGCTTGCGTCGCGCCCGGCAGCGCGAGCGCCGAGATGCCCGCGGCGAGGAACCCCAGTGCGTCACGCCGGTCCATGAGTGCTCCCTATCCCGATAAGCCGTAGACTACCGCGCGATGGATGCCAATTCCCTGCTGAACGCCGTCATTCTTGGAGTGGTCGAGGGGGTCACCGAGTTCCTTCCGGTTTCCTCCACCGGGCACCTCATCATCGTCTCCGACCTCCTCGGGCTGAACGACGAGAAGGGCAAGGTCTTCGACATCGTGATCCAGCTGGGGGCGATCCTGGCGGTGTGCTGGGAATTCCGCGCGCGGTTCCTGCGCGCCTTCTCGGGCCTGGCGAGCGACCCGGTCCAGCAGCGCTTCGCGATGAACCTCTTCGTGGCCTTCCTGCCCGCGGCCATCGTCGGCCTCGCGTTCCAGAAGCAGATCAAGGCGTACCTCTTCAACCCGGTGAGCGTGGCCATGGCGCTCATCATCGGCGCGCTGGTGATCTTCCTGGTGGAGCGCTGGTACAAGCGCCACGGCGCCCCGCGCGTGACGAGCGTGGACGAAATGACATGGAAGGACGCGCTGATGGTCGGCGTCGCCCAGGTCTTCTCGCTCATCCCGGGAACGTCGCGCTCGGGCGCGACCATCATGGGCGGCATGATGTTCGGACTGTCGCGCCAGGTGGCCACCGAGTTCTCGTTCTTCCTGGCGGTGCCGATCATGTTCGCGGCGACGGGTTACCAGATCGTGAAGTACCGCGATCTGCTCTCGGGCGAGGACCTCGCGCCCTTCGCGGTGGGGTTCGTGGTGAGCTTCGTGTTCGCGCTGATCGCGGTAAAGGCGTTGATCCGCTACGTGGCGAGCCACGATTTCAAGGCGTTCGCGTGGTACCGGATCGCCCTGGGAATCGTGGTGCTCGCGTACTTCCTACGCTAGGGCCGACTCGCTCGTGTAGCGCTTGATGAGCGCCAGGAGCTGCTCCTCCTGGTAGGGCTTGCCCATGTACTCGTTCACGCCCAGCTCCAGCGCATGGTTGCGGTGCTTGTCGGCGGTGCGCGAGGTGATCATGATGATCGGGATGTGCTTGGTCGCCTCGTCGGCGCGCACGTTGCGCGCGAATTCGAACCCGTCCATGCGCGGCATCTCCACGTCGAGCAGGATGCAGTCGGGACGCAGGTCCTGCAGCTGCTGCAGCGCGTCCACGCCGTCCTTGGCGGTGGCCACCTCGTAGCCCTCGCGGGTCAGCATGCGCCCGGTGATCTTGCGCACGGTGAGCGAGTCGTCCACCACCATGACCAGGGGATTGCCCGACTTCTCTTCCATCATGAAAGGCGTCTCCTGCACCACGGCGGGACGCGGCACCGAGAGGTCCGCCGAGGCGGGAGTCTCGCGATGCACGAGCTGCACCGGGTTCAGGATCAGGACCACTTGGCCGTTGCCGAGCACGGTGGCGCCGGCGATGCCGGAGAGGCGCGAAAGCTGCGGGCCGATGGTCTTCACCACGACCTCGCGGTTGCCGACGATCTCGTCGACGCGAATCGCGGCGCGCTGCACGCCGCTCTTCAGCAGCAGCACCGGGATCTGGCGCAGCGGCGTCGCGGTGTCGACCTCGCCCAGCAGCGGCAGCAGCGATCGCAACGGATAACGGTTGTCCTTCCACGCGATCTCGCCCGCGGCCACGAGCTCCGCATAGGCCTGTGCCTTGAATTCCTGCACCTGCTCGATCATCACCGTCGGCACCGCGTAGGTCATGGCGCCCGCGCGCAGCATCACCGCTTGCGTCACCGCGAGCGTGAGGGGCAGCGTGATCGTGAAGGTGGTCCCGCGCCCGGCGACCGACGTGATCTCGACGCGTCCGCCGAGGGAGGTGATCTCGTTCTTCACCACGTCCATGCCGACGCCGCGCCCGGCGATCTGGTTCACCTCGGTGGCAGTCGAAAACCCGGAGGTGAAGATGAACTGCGCGAGCTGCGCCTCGGGAAGCTCGACGTCCGGCGCCAGCAACCCGGCCGCGATCGCCTTTTCGCGGATGCGCGGGAAGTTGAGGCCGCCGCCATCGTCGGCGACGGTGAGCACCACTTCGTTGCCGCGCTGCACGGCGTCGATGGAGATCTCGCCGATCTCGGGCTTGCCCGCCGCGACGCGTGCCTCGGGCTTCTCGATCCCGTGGGCGATGGCGTTCCTCAGCAGGTGCTCGAACGGCGCGGTGATCTTCTCCAGCACCGAGCGGTCGAGCTCGGTGCGCGTGCCCTTCAGCTCGAGGTTGGCCTTCTTGTCGAGCTCCTTGGCGGTCTGGCGCACGATGCGGTAGAAGCGGTCGGCCAGGTTGCCGAGTGGCACGAGGCGCACGCCCATCAGGCCCTGCTGCAATTCGCGGTTCAGGCGCGCCTGCGCGTGGATCGCAAGCTCGGTCTCGTCGATGTTCTTCTGCAGCCCCTGGTGGACCGTGATCACGTCGGAGAGGGACTCGGCGAGGAAGCGCGCTAGTTCCTGCATGCGCGTGAAGCGGTCGAACTCCAGCGGGTCGAAGGTGGTGCCCAGCTCCTCCTGCTCCTTGAGGCGGCTTTGCATCGTGCCTTCGGAAGCGATCTCGATCTCGCGGACCTGCGCGCGCATGCGCGCGATGTTGTCGGTGAGGTCGGCGAGGGCGCGCTTGAACGCGGCCATCTCGCCCTCGATCCGCGAGCGCGCTATGGAAAGCTCGCCCGCCTCGTTCACGAACCGGTCGATCATGTCGGCGTTCACGCGCAGCAGCGCGGCGCGGCTGTCGCGCAGCTCCGGCGGGGTCGCCTCGCGGCTCGCCATTTCCTGCGCCGCGGCGGCCATGACGCCAAGCGCGCCGGGCTTGTCCTTCTGCTGCTCGAAGACCGCGGCCACCGAGATTTCGATGGGCTCGGCCTCGACGATGTCCTCGCCGCGCGTGAGGCGCTCGAGTGAAAGCGAGAAGCGATCGACGCGTTCCTCGACTTCCTCGAATGCCTTCAGCGGCGGGGAGGCGGAGGCTTCCAGAGCGGCGATACGCTCCTCGAGCACGTGGGCGAGCTCGCCCAGGCGCATGAGGCCGGTCATGCGCGCGCTGCCCTTCAGCGTGTGCAGGTGGCGAGTGAGGTCCGCCGCGGGCGAATGGTCGGCGGGCGTGGCCTTCCAGCGGCGCACGCCTTCACTCACCGCGGGAATGATCTCGCGCGCCTCCTCGAGGAACACCGGCAGCAGGTCGCGGTCGACGTCGTCCTTGATCTTGCGTTGCTCCTTGCCCGCCTCGAACGGCTTGGCGGCGTCGACGAGTGGGGCCTCGGCCGGCGCCTCAGGCGCGACCTGCAGCGCCACCGACGGAGGCGAAGGAGCGATGGCGACGGGTTCGGGCGTGGGCGCGGGCAGCGGCGCGACGAATACGGGCTCCGGCGGCGGCGCGATGAACGCGGCCTCCAGCGGCGGGGCGGGCTCCGCAAGGATGATGGGCGGCTCGACGGCGGCGGGGGCGGCCGACTCCTCCATGTCGCTCATGTCACGCAGGAAGGACGGCATCTTGATATGAGTGCCTTCGCCGCTCTTGCGCGCGGCGCGCAGGCGCTCGCGCAGCTCGCCCAGCTCGTCGATCACGTCGCCGCGCGGGTAGGGCTCCGCATTGCCGCGAATCGATTGCACCATCGCGGTGAGCGCGTCCACGGCGCGGCGCGTGATTCGCAAGCGGTGCGCGTCGAATTCAGGGGGCAGCTCCATGGCGTCCTGAAGCCACTTCTCGAGCGCGTAGGAGACGTCGGCGATCGACTCGAAGCCGGTGGTGCGGGAGCTGCTCGCGAGCGTGTGCGCGGCGCGCATGAAGTCCGCGCCCACGGGGTGCAGCGGATCGGCCTCGATGGCCGCCATCTCCGCGTCGAGCGACGCCGCGTGCTGCTCGGCCTCGCCCACAAAGATGGCGAAGAGCGTGCGCGAGATCGACACGCTGCCGACCTGGATCTCGGCGTCTTCCTTTTCCGCGGGCTCCTCAACGTGGCGGTCTTCGGCAAACGCGCCCTCATGCTCGGCGGGCTGCGAGGGCGGCGCGTCGGCGGCAGGCTCCGCGGCGCCCGCGAGCGCGGCGAAATCGAAATCCTCGGCCGGCGCGGGCGTTTGCGCCACGGTCTCTGCCACCGGCTCGAGCTCCACGACGTGCGGCAGCTCGAACGCAGGCGCGGCCTCGCGAACCGCGACCGGCTCGGCGGCGGGCTGCGCGGCGGGAGGGGCTTCTGGCCCGGTCGGCGCTTCCGCCACCGCCTCGTGATCGCTCTTCAGCGCCTCGGCCTCGCGCGTGAGCTCGGCGCCGTCGATGGCGGCGCCGGCATTGACCTGCAGCTCTCCCACCCAGCGCGAGAAGGATTCGCGCGCGAGCTCGATGAATGCGGCCAGCGGCGGGCTCGAAGGCTTCTCGTCCTTCAGCCACTTGTTCAGCACCTGCTCGCACTGCCATGCGACTTCACCCAGGTCCATGAGGCCGACCATGCGGCCGCTGCCCTTCAGGGTGTGGAAGCCGCGGCGAATGGTGGTGAGCGCCTCGCGGTCGTGCGGGGAGGACTCGAGCGTATCGAGGTTGGAGGCGACGGTCTCGACGACTTCGCGCGCTTCCTCGAGGAAGATCTCGAGCAGCTCCTTGTCCACCTCGGCGCCGGGCGCATCGACCAGCTGCACCATCTGCGCGGTGGGAGTTTCCGGGGCCTTGTCGGGCGCGAGATCCTGGATCGCCTTGAAGACGCCGGTCTGCTGCGGATTCACCGCGCCGTGCAGTGCCTGCAGCGCGGCCTCGCTCTGCTTGGCGACCGCGGAATCGGAGACGACGGTGGCGTCGCGCTTGAGGTCGTCGACGGCGCGCTCGAGCTTCTCGCGCGTGGCCTCGGCGGGCGCGTCCTTCCAGTCCTCGTAGAGCGCCTGTACCTTCTGCTTCTGCACATCGATGTCGAGCGGCGACACGGTGCCGGTGCGCCGCACCACGCTTTCGATGCCGACGGTCTCGGGCTGCGCCAATCCAAAGCGCAGCAGCGCCGGCATCAGCACCTCGCGCGGCGCGGCCGAGCCCTGCTGCAGCGCGGTGATGTACAGGCCGAGGGCCGACAGGCCGTCGGCGACCATCTCGGCGGCCTCGCCGCTGCCGTCGACCGAGCCTTCGGCGAATTGCTGCACACGCGCCATCACGGCGGCGTTGAGCGCCGCGGCGTCGTGCAGCTCCATGATCATGAGCGCGCCCTGCACCTGCGCGAAGAGCGGCGGCAGGCCGGCGAGCTCGCCACGCTTGGCCGGATCGCGGAAAAAGGAGTCAAGCGCCTGCTCGATGTTCTGCAGGTTGACCTGCACTTCCTGCCCGACCTGGAAGATGAGGAGCTTTTCCTGGGCGCGGCGCGTCATCTCGTCGAGGAGCCCGCCCTCGATCGCGTCCATCGGCGGCAGTGCCTCGCCCGCCATGGCGCTCTTCAGGCGCTCGGTGACGGTCTTCGCCTGACGCGTGAAGTCGGCGCTCAGCTTGAAATAATTTTCCAGCGCGCTCTCGATGAAGAGCATGGCGGTGGCGACTTCCAGCGACTGCGCTTCGGAAGGCGGGATCGCTTTCGCGCGGAGCGCAGGCGCAACCTCGGTCAGGCGATAGAGGACACCGTGGATGTCGCGATTGGGGAGCCGGCCCGCGCGCTCGGCGAGCACCAGCGCCTGCTTGCCGAAGGGCTCGAGCGCGGCGCGGTTACCCGACGTGTACTTGAGCCAGGTGTCCTTCTGCTGCGCGGAGAGCTCGCGCACCTCGCGCACCAGCGCACCCAGCGCCTCGTCGTCCTCCGACGGGTGCAGTCCGCGGTCCGGCACCTCCATCAGCTGCTCGAGGCGATAGGTCTGCTTGAGCAGGCCGATGCGCTCGGACACCGCGCCGGAGCGTCCCACGGCGAGGAGCAGATCGCGGAACATCCGCTCCGGCACCTTGCCCGCGCCGTCGATCAGCTGCTTCACCTGCTGGTCGAGCTTGGCGAAGAGCGGCTTCACCGACGCCGAATAATCGATGCCGCCGAACACGAGGCCGTCGAAGAACGCCGCGGCCGCGGTCCAGAACGGCCGATTCTGCGTCGCCGCCTGCAGCGATTCGATGGCGGTCACGGCGCCGTGCATCTGGCGTAGCGCCTCGGGCATGTCGGCACCCTTCAACACCTTGAGAATTCCCTGCTGGTATTGCGCGCGCTGCAGGCTCAATGCCTTGGCAAGCACCGGCTCGTCGAGGACGGTGGCACCGGGCACCGTCGGCAGCTGCGCGCCGAGGTTGGGATAGAAGAGGTCGCCCTCGTTGGCGTCGTTCTGGCCGCGCGCGCGATTGAGCTCGAGGTACGGCGCGAGGAGGCGCATCGGGTGATCGGGCTGGCCCGCGATGAGCGTGTCGAGATAGGCCGAGAGCGCGGAAATTCCCTTCTTGGCCGCGGCCACCGCCGCGGGAAGGCGCAGCGCGTCCTCGGACTCGAGGAACGAGACCAGCTTCTCGAGCTCTTCGTTGAAGCGCGTGGCCGCGCCGAGGCCCACCATCGCGAGCGCCCCGGTGGCCTGGTGCAGGTGCGTGAGGATGTACTTGACCGGAGCGCGATCGGCGGCGTTGGCCGCGAGCTTGTCGAGATTTTCCCGCGCCTGGGCGAGCGAGTGGTCGATCTCGGTCTTGACCCACGTGAGGGGGCCCAGGTCGAAATCGTTGACGGGATTAACAGCCATGTTCGCTCTCTATCGTCTCGCGGCTCGTGCTTCGCGCCTAAAGTTTGAATCCCGAGACCGAGCTCTTCAGCTCCTGCGCCACCGCGGCGAGGTCGCGAATCGAGCCCGCCGCCTGCTGCGTGCCGCGCGTCGTCTGGCGCGTGATCTCGAGGATGTCCTGCATGTTCTGCGCGACCTTGTTGGTGGCGTTGGCCTGGGTCTGCGTGGCCTTCGAGATCTGCTCGATCAGCTGCGCCAGGTTCTTGGTCACGAAGTCGATCTCGGACAGGGCCTGTCCCGCCGCGTCGGAGAGCTTCGCGCCCTCGACCACGCCGCTGGTGGACTTCTCCATGGCGGCGACCGCGTCCTGCGTGTCCGCCTGAATCGTCTTCACGATCGCGCCGATCTGCTTGGTCGCCTCGCCCGAGCGTTCCGCGAGGCGCTGCACTTCCTCGGCAACCACCGAGAAGCCGCGCCCCGCTTCACCCGCGGATGCCGCCTGGATCGCCGCGTTCAACGCGAGCACGTTCGTCTGTTCCGTGATGTCCGAGATCAGCTCCACGATCTCGCCGATCTCTTGGGAGCTTTCGCCCAGGCGCTTGATCCGCTTCGACGTCTCCTGGATCTGCTCGCGGATGTCGTTCATGCCCGAGATCGAGTTCTGCACGGCCGCGCGGCCCTTGTCGGCGGCCGCGAGCGAGCGTTGCGCGACTCGCGCGCTTTCTTCCGCGGTGGAGGATACGTCGGCGATCGAGCGCGAGACCTGCAGCACCTGCGCGGTGGTCTCCTCGATCTCCTTCGACTGGCGCTCCGCCGCGCCGAGGAGCTCGGCGGAGATCGACTGCGCCTGCGCGGTCTTCTGCGTCACCTGGATCGCCGCGTTGTTCACGCCCGTCACCAGGGTGCGAAGCTCGTCGATCGTGTAGTTCATCGAGTCGGCGATGGCGCCGGTGATGTCCTCGGTCACCTGCGCGCGAATGGTCAAGTCGCCGTCGGCGAGGTCGCCCATCTCGTTCAGCAGCCGCAGAATGGCTTCCTGGTTCCTGCGGTTCTCCGCTTCGGCCTCCGCGGCGCTGCGCCGCGAGTCGGCCAGGAACACGAGGGCCATCAGCGCCAGCACCGCGACCAGCAGCAACGCAAGGGCGAGCGCGGCGGGGAGAGTCCAGCCCTGCCCTTCGCGCTGCATGTCTTCCTGAAGTGCGCGCACCGCCGATTGCAGCTGCTCGCTCCCGGCGACCAGCTGCGCGCCGGCCTGGCGGGCCGACACCAGCTTCTGCAGCTCGCGAAGAATCGGGCTCGCGTTCTGCTCGAACCCGGTGAAGGTCTTCTTCAGCTCGGCCAGCTTGGCGCGCGCCTCGGCGTCGCGCAGCGCGGTCATGCCCGTCTGCTCGTTGCCCGACTCCAGCGCCTGGATGAGGCCGCGCAGGTCGTTGGTGTCCTTGCCGATGAGGAACGGCACCTCCGGATCGATGATCTCGGAGCCGAGAATCTCGGCCGCGCCGCGCCCGAGCCGCTCGGACAGGAAGGTGATGCGGTTGGCGCGCAGCACCTGGCTGGGCGGCGAGCCCGACTGCGTCATGAGGCCGGTCAATTCCTGCGACTGGGTGGCCATCTCCTCCGCGCCCACGCGGATCTGCGAGATGTTGGCGGCGAGGGCGACGAGGTCCTTTTGCGCAGACAGGATCGCGCCCGCGGCGTTGAAGCTTTCCGGCCAGCGCTTCTCCAGGTCATCGATGCGGCTCTTGGTCGCATCGGTGGTGCCGGCTCCGTCGACCTTCACGCCGAGCGCGAAGCCGCCGTTCCTGAGGATGTTGAGGTAGTCGGCGAATTGCTCGCGACTGTCGGCGAGCTGCGGGAAGGCGGCCTGCTGCCC
>JBBRQA010000153.1:0-9724 GCA_038227085.1 Burkholderiales bacterium
AAGAGCGGGAAGAACGATGGCAACGATGCCGAGGCGATCTGCGAGGCGGTGGGCCGGCCGAACATGCGCTTCGTGCCGGTGAAGAGCGTCGAGCAACAAGCGCTTCTCACTCTTCATCGTGTGCGCCAGGGTTTCGTCGAGGAGCGCACCGCGACCGGCAATCGCGTGCGCGGGCTCCTCGCCGAATTCGGGGTAGTGCTCCCCAACAAGATCGCCGAGCTTCGCCGCGGTGCGGCGCGCGCCGCGGAATCGTTGCCGGCTCTGGCGCGACACGCGATCGAAGACCTCCTCGAGCATCTGCGCACACTCGATGCCAGGATCACGGCCTACGAGCGCGAGCTCGAGCACCTCGCCAGGTCCAACGAGGCGGCGGTGCGTCTCATGACGATCGGCGGCGTGGGCCCGATGACGGCGCTTGCGACCGTCGCCAGCGTGGGCCAGGGCCACGAGTTCGTGAATGGTCGCCAGTTCGCCGCCTGGCTGGGTCTCGTGCCTCGACAATGGAGCACCGGCGGAAAGACGCGCTTGGGGAAAATCACCAAGCGCGGTGACGCCTACTTGCGAACGCTGCTCATCCTCGGGGCTCGCGCAGCCCTTCAGATGGCCGCGCGGCGAAACGACAAGTTGAGTCGTTGGGCACTACAGATCAAAGCTCGATGCGGCTATCACAAGGCGGTGGTCGCGCTCGCCGCCAAGAACGCGCGGATCATCTGGGCCCTGCTCGCGCGCGGCACCACCTTCAAAGCAGCCTGAATACTCAACCCCCTTCGACTCTTCGCAGGAGGACTGCACGGCGTAGTGGAAAACAGGTCAGACCGGCGCTCGGAAACCCTGATCAACTCACGGGCCGCTTCACAGGCCGACTAACGATCGAGGACCGAGCGTGCGGCTTTCATTCGGGCCAGGTGCCAATGCGCACCACTAAAGGCCGTTTATAGACTTGCAGTCCGACCTCTTTCCAGCCGGCTAACAAATCACTTTGCAAAAATGGGGAAGTCCTTATAGACCGAGTTGAGCGGCCGGCCACCACCGCCATTGCGCACCGGCCCGCGCACACAGTGCCACGGCGCGCACGGTGCGGCCACGATCGACCACGATCCGCTCCAACGTATTGTTAGGCATCAATTTGACTTGGGTCCGCGCCTGACCGTTACGACTTGTTCGGCGAAATACGACTGGAGGTTCATTCGAGGTGACTGCAAGAAAAGCGGATAGGTCTCGCAAGTTTTTCGAAGAGCATCCGGCCCCTGCGAGACGAGTTGCTGCCTCAAACGGTCCCGCTGTCCATCGAACGATTTCTCCATTGTCGTCAGAATGGCCGCCTGTTGCTTTGGGTCATTCTTCCCATCGGGAAGCGCCGCGGCAGAAAAGTGCTTCTCCATTTCCTCAATGAAAGGAAGATACTGCTTGCGCCACTGCTGATAAGCGCGCTGGGTTGGTTCGCGAGTCTTCGGAAAGTCCTTCGAGCAAACCTCTTCCAACATCTTCGCGGCTCGTATGCCGCCATAAACTTGTCCGAGATCCACGTTGTAGTCGCCGCTCGACGGCTTAGCAATCGCGATTACTGCGCTCAGTGCTGCGAGTGTCCAAAGGCGCACGGTACCCCCCCCTTGATGCCTAACTAACTATTATTCGGATTTCAGGTAGGGCTGCGGCGGCGTCCGCTAGCCCAAGCGCAGTCACAATCAGATGCCTGCTCTCCATCGGGAAACAAGCCTCCCTGTCCGGTAAGTCTCGATGATAAGCACTTCCTGGGCGTGCTTTCACAAGAAACCCATCGCGATCGTCTCGGCTACACCCGAGCGCGAGAATCCGTGCGAGCCAGCCGTGCCATGAGGTAGTCGACCTCGGCGCGAGCCGCGGGCGTGAGCGCCGCGCCGGGCTTCCTCAGCGTGTCGGAGGCGATGATCCCTCGCTTCATCATCACGTACTTGCGCACCGCGAGCCCGGGCCCCGGTTGCTGCTCGTAGCGGATCAACGGCAGGTGCGCGTCGAAGAGGTCGTGCGCCTCGTCGCGCTTGCCGGCCTTGGAGAGCCGCACCACATCGACCAGCATGTCGGGGAAGCAATAGCCGGTGTTCGCCCCGTCCGCCCCGCGCTCCATCTCGAAATCGAGGAAGAGCGCATTGTTGCCGGTGAGGATCGAGATGTGGCGCATCGAGCCGTCGCGCTCGAACCCGCGCAGCGCCGAGATCTTCTCCAGCCCCGGCCAGTCCTCATGCTTGAGCACCATGCACGCGGGGTTCTCGGTGACGATGCGGCGCACCACGCCGGCGGTCATCTGCACCGAGAAGGTGAGCGGATAGTCCTGCAGCACGAACGGCACGTCGGCACCGATCGCTTCGGATGCCTGCTTGTAGTACTGGACAATGGAGTCGTCGGTGCGCAGCGTATTGGGCGGCGCGATCATCACGCCGGCGGCGCCGAGCGCCATCACGTCGTGGGTCAGCGCGCGCATCGCGGCGAAGCCCGGCGCGGAAACTCCGACGATGATCGGCATGCCGGCGCGCTGGATCACACGCTGCACGATGCCCACCGATTCCTTGTGCTCCATCTTCGGCGCCTCTCCCAGCTGGCCGAGGACGGTCATGCCGTTCACGCCCGCCTTGATGAAGAAGTCGGTCATGCGATCGATGGAGGAATCGTCGATCCGGCCGTCCGCGTGGAACGGCGTCGGCGCGATCACGTAGACGCCCTGGGCGCTGCTGTCGAGTCTCATGGGTAAATCGTAGCATCCCGATTCCGTTAACATCGCTCCATGGACTCGAAACCGAAATCCGGAATGCGCAAGGGCCTCACCAGCTATGGGGACAGCGACTTCTCGCTCTTCCTGCGCAAGGCCTTCATCAAGGGCGCGGGCTACACCGACGACGCGCTCGACCGCCCCATCGTCGGCATCGCCAACACCGCGAGCGCCTACAACCCGTGCCACGGCAACGCGCCGCAGCTGATCGAGGCGGTGAAACGCGGCGTGATGCTCGCGGGCGGGCTGCCGATGGATTTCCCGACCATCTCGATCCACGAGAGCTTCGCCTCCCCCACCTCGATGTACCTGCGCAACCTCATGTCGATCGACACCGAGGAGATGATCCGCGCGCAGCCGATGGACTCCGTGGTGCTGATCGGCGGCTGCGACAAGACGGTGCCCGCGCAGCTGATGGGCGCGGGCTCCGCGGGCATCCCCGCGGTGCAGCTCGTCACCGGCTCCATGCTCACCGGCTCCCACGACGGCGTGCGCGTGGGCGCCTGCACCGATTGCCGCCGCTACTGGGGCCATTACCGCGCCGAGGAGATCGACTCCGACGAGATCTCGCGCGTGAACAACCAGCTGGTAGCGAGCGTCGGCACCTGCTCGGTGATGGGCACCGCGAGCACCATGGCGTGCGTGGCCGAGGCGCTCGGCATCGCGCTGCCGGGAAGCGCCTCTCCTCCCGCGGTGACGGCCGATCGCATCCGCATCGCCGAGCGCTCCGGCGCGACCGCCGTCGAGCTCGCCAAGTCGAAGCTCACGCCGGACAAGATCATCACCGCGAAGTCGGTCGAGAACGCGCTGCGCGTGCTGCTCGCCATCGGCGGCTCCACCAACGGCATCATCCACCTCACCGCGATCGCGGGCCGACTGGGCATCCACGTCGACCTCGAGCGCGTCCACGCGATCGGCACCGAGACCCCGGTGCTGGTGGACCTCAAGCCCTCGGGCGAGCACTACATGGAGGATTTCCACCGGGCCGGGGGCGTGCCCGCCCTGCTGCGCGAGCTGAAGCCCCTGCTGCACCTCGACGCGATGACCGTCACCGGGCGCACGCTGGGGGAGGAGATGGAGCGCGCCGGCGAAGGCTTCGTGCAGGACGTGGTGCGCACGCGCTCCAACCCGGTCTATCCGCAAGGCGGCATCGCGGTGCTGCGCGGCAACCTTGCGCCCGGCTGCGCCATCATCAAGCAGTCGGCCGCCAATCCGAAACTGATGGAGCACGAGGGCCGCGCGGTGGTATTCGAGGATCTCGAGGACCTCGCGGCGCGCATCGATGACGATGCGCTCGACGTCAATGCCGACGACGTGCTCGTGCTGCGCAACATCGGTCCGCGCGGGGCGCCGGGCATGCCGGAGGCGGGCTATATCCCGATCCCCCGGAAGCTCGCGCGCGCGGGCGTAAAGGACATGGTGCGCATCTCCGACGGGCGCATGAGCGGCACCGCGGCGGGGACCATCGTGCTGCACGTGACACCCGAGTCCGCCATCGGCGGCCCTCTCGCATACGTGCAAAGCGGCGATCGCATCCGCCTCAGCGTGAAGAACCGCGAGGTCGCGCTGCTGGTATCGGACGCGGAGCTCGCGCGCCGCGCGAAAGCCAGGCCGATCCAGGAGCCCACGGCCGCGCGCGGCTACCGCAAGCTCTTTTTGCAGACGGTGACGCAAGCCGACACCGGCGTCGATTTCGATTTCCTGCGCCCGCCGCATCCCACCCCGCGTCCCTAGCAAGTCGTGTCAGGTACGACTTTTCTCCTCGGGGGCGCGCGAGGCGGCGAGGTCGCCCTCGAGGATCGCGATGCGCTGGTTCAGCCGGCGCATGTCGCGGCGCACCTGGGTGAATGCGATGTCGCCGAGGAGCGCCTTCACGATCAGGACCAGGATCGCCACCAGGAGCAGCAGCGTCGGGGGGTAGGCGATCCCGAGCGCCATTCCCAGCGTGTCGATGAGGTAGGGCCAGATGCCGAAGAGGAACGAGACCAGGGCGATCGCGATCCAGAACACCGCCTGGCGAATATAGATATGGTCGCGGCGCACCAGGCGGAGGATGCCGAGCGCCAGGCCGATGCCCAGGACCAGGACGACGACGTGATAGCTTTTCATTTCGGGCGGGGCTTCCAGCGCGCGAGGCAGAGGAGCGAAGTTTCCGCCATGTAGCGCCCGACCGTCCACCGGGACGAGAAGATCCGCGACGCCCCGCTCCTGCGCGGATTCATCTCGACGGGAATCTCGGCGATCTCCAGGCCGGCGCGGCGCAACATCAGGAGCACGCCCACGTCCTGGTAGTCCAGCAAGGTCGCCTCTTCTCCGGCCAGGAGCCGGCAGGCGCGCGCGTTGTAGAAGCGAAAGCCGGACGTGAGGTCGTCGAGCGTGAACCCGGTGAGGAGCTTGAAGTAGGCCCAGGCCCAGCGTCGCGTGCGATCGCCGCGGCCCGTGCAGGCGGCGATCACCACGTCAGCACTCCGCCCCGCCTCCACCAGCCGCGGCAAGTGGGACGGCTCGTGCTGGCCATCGCCGTCCATGGTCACGACGCCGGAATATCCGTGCCGCACCGCGTAGCGCATTCCGGTCTGGATCGCGCCCCAGGCGCCCTGCCAGAGCGGCGCACGCAGCACCGTGGCCCCTTTCAGCAAGGCGACCGCCATCGTGTCGTCGGCGCTGCCATCGTCGACCACCAGCACATCGACGCCACCGTGCGCTTTCGCCTGCGCGATCAGGGCGCCGATGCTCTCGGCCTCGTCGAGCGCCGGGATGACGACGAGCAAGCGGCCCAAGCCCCTGTCCGTGACAGGATCGCTCCCGTCCTGCGCTGTGGCGGCGGCCATTTCGTCCAACGGCGCGGCCTTCATTTTCTCTTCCTCGGCGCGCGCCTTGGTCACTTGCGCGTAGAGCCAGCGGATGCGGCCCGCGACCCCGGAAATGTCGAAATCGCGAAGGTAGCGCTGCAATCCGAGGTGGCCGAGCACGCGGCGCTCGCCGGGATGGCGCGCGAGCGAATCGAGCGCGGCGCTCCAGGCGGCGACGTCATCCGGGGGAACGAGCACGGCGTTCTGGCCGTTCCGCGCGACCCACGTGATGCCGCTGCCCTTCAGGTCGCTCACCAGCAAAGGCCTGGCGTAGCGCATCGCCTCGAGCAGCACCAGGCCGAAGGCCTCGGTACGCTCTCGCGACGGAAGGCAAAAGACATCGCACGACCCGAGCAGGCGATTGCAGGTGGCGTCGTCGGCCTCGCCGAGCAGGCGGACGTGCGCGGGATTTCCGGCCTGCGCGAGGATCCCCTCGAGCCGCGCGCGCTCCTCGCCGTCACCGATGATCAGCAACTCCTTGGCCGGATCGTTCACGACGGCGCGAACCAACGTGTCGAATCCCTTGTAATAGGAGAACCTTCCGATGGCCAGGATGCGAAGGCCCGCTCCGCGCCAGAGGCCCGCCGCCTCGCCCGCCGCGACGTCGGGCAAGCGCGCCGGGCTTACGCCCAACGGCACCACGTGGCACTTCGAGCGCCACGCCAGCAGCGGCTCGCTTGCCTCGAGATAGACGGGCGAAGTGACGACGATCGCCTCGGAGCGCTCGAGGAGCGCGTACTCGAAGATCCGGTAGTGGGGATAGGCCAGGCGCAGCACCGGCTTGAACTTCGACGGCTCGACGTCCGAATGCCAATGCACGACCCAGGGAAGCTTGCGCGCCGAAGGCAGGAGCAAGGCCCAGAAGCCGCTCAGGTTGGGCACGTGGATGTGCAGCACGTCGGGCTTGAAGCTCCGGATCGCGCGATGCAGCCAGAGCGCGAAAAGCGGGCTCACCGGCACGAACGCGAGCTGCATCCAGACCGGGCAACGCATCAGCCAGGGAGGATCGCCGCGCGCGTCGACGCGCCCGTCGGAATGGACCAGCACGGCGACTTCGTCGCCCGCGGCGCGCTGCGCCTCCACGAGATCGCCGAGAAAGCGTTCCATGCCCCCGGGAACCGGTGGATAGAACTTCCCGATGTGAAGGATGCGCATCGCGCTCAGGGCATCGCCTGGATTCTCGCCTTCCACTGGCGAATGGCCGGATTGTCGAGGCCTAGGCGCATCGCGCCCTCGATGTCGGCGAGCGCCTCGGGCTTGCGCTTCAGGGCGTAGTTGGCCATGGCACGCGCGTAGAGTCCGGGCGCGTTCTCGCCTTCCGCGAGCCATTTGTCGAGAAGCTCGCGTGCGCGGGCCGCGTCGCCCTTCGCGAGGTACGCCATCGCCTGCAGGTACCTCGCCTCCTTGTGGCGCGGCTCGCTCGCGAGCACGCGCTCGAAATGCTCGATCGCCTCGTCGTGCCTGCCGAGCTGGACCGCGGCGCGGCCCTGTTGGAGCCAGAGGAGCTCGCGCGTGGGCGACGGCGGGCTCATCTTCGCGGTGACCTCGAACTGGCGATACGCATCTGCCGGCTTGCCGAGCGCCATCAACGCCATGCCGCGCTGGAATGGAAGGTTATAGAGCGAGTAGCCCTCCTTCTCGGCGCGATCGAAGGCGGCGATCGCCTGCACCGGCTTGCCGGTCGCGAGATAGACGGCGCCCAGGTTGAACCTGCCGAGCCCCTGGTCGCCGAGCGCCGCGGAGATCTCGAAGTCGCGCAGCGCGAGCTGGAAATCGTCGCGCTCGACGCGCGCCACGCCGCGGTTCACGTACGGGAACCAGCGGCCGACGGAGCGCGGATCCCTGGGTAGCTTCTCGATCGCGTCGGTCCATACGCTCTCCGCCGTCTCCATCGAGAACACGCGGTCGAGGCCCTGCCACGCGAAGAGCGATCCCACGACGAGCCCGACCGCGAGCAGCACGCGCGGCGGCGTCCCGTGGGCGAGGAAGAACACCAGGCCCGGTATGCCGATCGCCCACAGGTAGCTGCGGTACAGCACGAAGGGATCCTGTACCCACACGGTCGCGAACTCGGTGCTGAACAGCAACGCGGCGAACAGGAACGAGATCGCCACCAGCGCGCGCCAGTCTCGGTAGCGCAGCAGCAGGTAGAAGCCGCCCGCCAGCGTGCCGAGATAGCCGACGACGCCGAGGATCTGCGGAAACGACAACCACGCGACCGGAAACGCGGGCCGCAGGTTGATCGACAGCCACCCCGAGAACGGGAAGATCCAGCGCAGCCCGTACTGGAAGAAGAGCCACGACTGGTTAATGACACTCAGGCCGAACGCGTTCTTCTCGACGTCGGGGTCGAGCGCCTTCAGCTGCGCGAGGTAGACGTGCGAATACTCGTCGAAGGGCTTGAAGAGGATGTCGCCGTACCAGCGCCACAGGATGTAGCCCGCGACTGCGACGATCCCCGCGCCCACCCCCGCGAGCGAGGCAATGCGCTTGCCGCCCGGGCGCGCGATGAGGATGTAGAGCGGTATCGCGGCCAGCGGCGCGGAGACCGCCGTCTCCTTCGACACCATCGCGAGCAGGTAGCAGCCGAACGAGGCCGCGAAGAGCCACGGCTTCTTCGCGGAGATCGCGCGTGCGAAGAGCCAGAGTCCCGTCGCCACGAACAACGTCGCGAGCAGGATCGAGCGCTGGATGAGGTAGCCGACCGAATACACGGCGACCGGATTCAGCGCGAAGAATCCGATCGCGAAGCCGAGGGCGGGGGATTTTTCGAAGGGGACCGGCGCGGCCGCCGGCGGGGACGCGTCGGCGGCGGGCTGCGCGACGATCGCGCGCAGGATCTCGCGATAAAGGCTCCACAGCGCCACCACCACGCATGCGTGGATCGCGAGGTTCGCCAGGCGCTGCTTCCACCAGCCCTCGCCGAAGATCGATTGCAGCCCGACGAAGCTCCCGTAGGAGAGCATCCGCACGCGCCACGCCGAGAGGTAACGGTAATCGGAGAACAGGCCGTCGGTGAGATAGGCGTCGTCGAAGACGAGGCCGTTGCCGAGGCCGGGAAGGTAGATGGCGAGCAACGCCGCCAGCACTACCAGCAGCCAGATCAGGTCATATCGGGGAAAATGGCTGCGCACGAATCGGGGGTTAACCTTATAAAATATTGTATCATTCTGACCGCGACAGGCCCCCTTCCGGATCCTCCGGCTCCCGCCGAAATCTCCATCGATTGGCGTCAAGCGCCTGTCGCACGAGACCATGTCAATGCGCGAGAGGGTAACCCGATGCGGCTGATCCCCACCATCCTTTGTGGGGGCGCGGGCTCGCGCCTGTGGCCGGTTTCGCGCGAGCTGCATCCCAAGCCCTTCATTCGCCTCGCCGACGGCCAGAGCCTGCTGCAGAAGGCGTACCTGCGCGGCGCGGCGCTTCCCGGCGCGGCGGAAATCCTGACCATCACCAACCGCGAGCTCTTCTTCAAGACGAAGGACGAGTTCCGCGAGCTGGGCCATGGCGGCCTCGCGACTTCCTATGTGCTCGAGCCTTTCGGCCGTGGCACCGCGGCCGCGGTCGCCAGCGCCGCGATGGTGGCCGCGAAGGCGCATGGCGACAGCGCGGTGATGCTGGTCCTGCCCGCGGATCACCTGGTGCTCGACCAGGCCGCTTTCGCGGTCGCCGTCGGGCGCGCCGCCGAGCTCGCCTCCGCGGGGCGTCTCGTCACGTTCGGCATCCGCCCCAACGCGCCCGAGACCGGCTACGGCTATATCGAGGCGAACGGCAACGAGGTGCTGCGCTTCGTCGAGAAACCGGATGCGCAAACGGCGCGCGGCTATCTCGAAACCGGCCGCTTTCTGTGGAATTCCGGCATGTTCTGCTTCACGGCGGGGACCGTCCTCGCCGAGATGCGCACGCACTGCCCCGAAGTGGTCTCCGCCGTCGCGGTGTGCCTCGAGCGCTCGCGTGCCTCCACCGGCGAAGGCGTGTCGCAACTCGAGCTCGATCCCGACACCTTCGCGCTCGTTCCCGACAACTCCATCGACTACGCGTTGATGGAGAAGTCGCGCCACGTCGCCGTCGTCGCCTGCGAGATCGGCTGGAGCGACATCGGCTCGTGGAGCGCCATCGGCGAGCTCGC
>JBBRQA010000154.1:0-9687 GCA_038227085.1 Burkholderiales bacterium
ATCGCCGGCGCCGACCGCAAGTTCTTCTTCATGGAGATGAACACGCGCCTGCAGGTCGAGCACCCGGTGACGGAGATGATCACCGGCGAGGACCTGGTCGAGTGGCAGCTGCGCGTCGCGGCGGGCGAGCCCCTGCCCCTGCACCAGGGCGAGATCACTTCCGGCGGCCACTCGATCGAGGTGCGCCTGTGCGCCGAGAATCCTGCCAACAATTTCCTTCCCGAGACCGGGCGCATCGGCGTCCTGCGCGCACCGCGGGAGATCGACGAGGTCGTGCGCCTCGATACCGGCGTGCGCGAAGGCGACGAGGTGAGCGTCTTCTACGACCCGATGATCGCCAAGCTGATCGTGTGGGGCGACGACCGCAACGAGGCCGCGCGGCGCATGCAATCCGCCCTTGCCGAAACCGCGATCCTCGGCGTGAAGACCAACCTCGCCTTCCTCGAGCGCGTCGTGAAGCATCCCGCGTTCCTCGCGGGCGACACCGACACCGCCTTCATCGAGCGCCATCGCGCCGACCTCCTTCCCGAGAAGGCCGAGGTTGCGGTCGAGGCGCTGGTGGCCGCCGCGGCGCGCGTCTTCCTCGACGAGCAGCAGGCGATCGCGAGCGCTCCCGCATCGCCCTGGAACGACACGCGCGGCTGGCGCGTTAACCAGCCGGCGATGCGGCGCATGGAGCTCCGCGCGAACGACGGCACCGTGTCCCTCCTGGAAGCCGAGATGCGCCCAGGCCATGCGCACATCCGCATCGGCGGCGCGACGCATCGCGTCACCCTCGGCCCGCGCGACGGCGACCGCCTGCAGATCGCTCTCGACGAAGAGATCTACTTCGCACGCGTGGCGCGCCTGGGCGACCTCCTTTCGGCCACCACGCCACGCGGGCGCCACGACGTCGAGCTGGTCGACCCTTTCCACTACGAGCCGGCCGACGCCCTTCCCGACGCACGCCTCACCGCGCTCATGCCCGGACGCGTGGCCAAGGTGATGGCGGCCGCGGGCGACACGGTGAAGTAGGGCCAGGCGCTGATGATCCTCGAAGCGATGAAGATGGAGCACACCATCGTGAGCCCCCGCGACGGCGTGATCGAGCGCGTCGCATTCGCGGAGAGCCAGCTGGTCCCCGCCGACGCGGTGCTGTTCGCCTTCCGCGAATAGCGTCTCGGGCACTCGCATCAGAAGCCGCCCCCTCAGCATGCCCGGCGGATCGCCGATCCCCGGCGTGGCAACCGCGTGGCGCATGAGGACCACGATGCCGCCCTCCTTCATGATCGCCCAGAGGTCCTCGTCGGCGCGCGGCGGGACTCACCGCGAGCGCCATGACGAGCGAGGCGAGGACAGTCGCAAGGCGGCTCATGCCCCCACGATAGCCTACTTGCCGGTGGACAACCCTACCCGCCCTGAGGGGATAGCTGGTGCGGGAGCGCCTTGCCATTCAGCCACGCCACGAGGTTTTCGACCACGCCGGGCCCGAACTTGCCGAATACCGGGTCGTTCACGAACCCCAGGTGCGGCGTGAGGACCACGTCCTCGCGCCCGGCGAGCGCGAAATCCCTGGCCAGCGGCTCGTCGTCGTAGACATCGAGCGCCGCGATCCTGGGACGGCCCGCGTCGAGCGCACCGGGAAGCGCCGCCATGTCGATCAATGCCGAGCGCGCCGTGTTGACCAGGATCGAGTCGGGACGCATCAGCGCCATGCGCTGGGCGTTGATGAGCTTGCGCGTCGCCTCGGCGGGCACCAGGTGAAGGGTCACCACTTTCGACGTGGCGAGGAGGTCCTCGAGCGACACCGCCTTCGCGCCGCCCGCCGCGGCGCGCTCCGGCGTCATGTTCGGGCTCCAGGTAACGAGGTCCATGCCGAACGCCGCGCCAACCTTGCCGACACGCGCACCGATGCCGCCGAAGCCGATCACCCCGAGCCGCTCTCCCGCCAGCACCGACGGCAGCGCGCCGCCGTCGCGCCAGCGGTGCGCGCGCACCAGGCCCAGGTAGGCCTCGAGGCGCTTGGCGGCAGCGAGAATCAGGGCCCAGGTCATCTCGGTAGTGCTCGCCTTCGATTCCCCCATCTCGGTGTGGCCGATGGGAATGCCGCGCGCGGCCATCGCCGCGGTGTCGAGCTGCGTATTGCGCGCGCCGGTGAAGATGAAGAGCTTCAGCTTCGGGAGCTTCGCGATGAGGTCCGCCTTGAAGGGGGTGCGATCGCGGATCACCACGATCGCCTCGGCGTCCTTGATGGCGTCGAAAAGCGCATCGCCGCGCAGCCTCTCGGAATGCACCTTCACGTCGGCGAGGGCGTCGACGGGGCCCCAGTCCGCGGTCTTCCTCAGGGACTGCTCGTAATCGTCGAGAACCACCACGCGCGGTTTCATGGCCTTGCCCTTTCAACCAGGGTGCGCAGATCCTTCGCGTCGCCGAGTTTCCAGCACGCTTCGATCAGCCTGTCGGTTTTCTCCTTGCCGATCACCTCTTCGGCCATGGAGTGGAATTTCACCTCGAGGTCGCGATCGGACATCGGGCGCTCCAGCGACCCGATCGCGTGCGCGACGAACACGCGCACCTTTCGCCCGTCCTTGAGGACCGCGGTGACGTCGGCCGCCGCCTCGTCGATGGAATCGTCCACGGTCGCGACGACCTTGCGGCGCAACGCCGCCACGTCCTCGCGGCGCACGATCGCGTCCTCGTACTCGGGCTCGCTCGCGCGCCCGAAGATGAGCCCCGCCGCGAAGCCGTGGTACACGCTGAACTTGCCCTGCAGCCCGTCCTGCGGCTCCTTCTTGCCGGTGAGCTCGAGCACCAGCGAGTGAACACGCAGCTCCACGCGCTCCACGTCCTCGGCCTTCACGCCTTTGGCGCGCAGTTGCACCGCGGCGTCGATGGTGGGATGGATCACGATGCCGCAGGCGAACGGCTTGTAGGTGTTGAAGGAGATCTCGAAGCGCTGCCCAAGCTCGCCCGTGATCTCGTTCCAGTCGTACTTGGGGGAAACCACCTGCGCGAACCCGCGCGGGGCCTCGATCGCCCGTGGGCTCGCGGTGAAGCCCTTGCTCGCCAGGAGCGCGGAGGTGAGGCCCGCCCGCGCCGCGGCGCCAGGATGGAAGGGCTTGGTCATGGTGCCGAATTGCTCGCGCATGCCGACCGGTTGCGATGCGGCGATGCCCAGCGCCCACGCAGTGCACTCCTCGTCGAGGTCGAGGAGGCGCGAACACGCAGCGGCCGCGCCCAGCATTCCCGTGGTCCCGGTAATGTGCCAGCCGCGATCGTAGTGATCGGGATAAATCGCGTTGCCGAGGCGGCAAGAGACATCGATGCCGAGCACCATCGCGTCGACCAGCTCGCGTCCGCTCGAACCGCGCACTTCCGCGAGCGCCAGCGCCGCGGAAGCCACCGGCCCGGCGGGATGGATGATGGTCTTCAGGTGCGTGTCGTCGAAGTCGAAGGTGTGCGACGTGATGCCGTTGATGAGGGCGGCGCTCGCCATGTCGACCTTCTCGGCACGCCCGAGGATGGTGGACTGCGGCGCGGGCTCCAGCATCTGCACGGCGCTGAGGGCGGCACGCGCCGAGTCGTGGTGCGCCGCGCCGACCGCGCAGCCGACCCAGTTCAGAAAAGTGCGGTGGGCCTCCTTGTCCACGGAATCGCCCCAGCCCCGGGTGGGATGGGTGGCGACGAATTTCGCCAGGATCTTCGTGATGGGAGGCGCATTGTGGTCGGCCTTGACGTCGGTATTGCGTGCCATGTCGCCTCTCGGTGGGGATCGCAACTAGAGATTATAATTTGTTCGGTGAGTGTCATCGCTGTTGGAACGGACGCTTCGCGCCGTTCAACACATTCAAATAACGAGGAGAGCCCAGTGGCCGCCAATCCCCAAGCCAGGTCCGCGCCTGTTCCGACGGTCAAGCTGCTCATCAACGGCCAGTTCGTCGAGTCGAAGACCAAGGCGTGGCGCGACGTCGTCAACCCCGCGACCCAGGAAGTCCTCGCCCGCGTGCCGATGTGCGACGCCGCGGAAGTGGGAGAGGCAGTGGAGGCCGCCGCCGCGGCGTTCAAGACCTGGAAGAACGTGCCCCTCGGCGCGCGCGCCCGCATCATGCTGAAGCTGCAGGAGCTGATCCGCCGCGACATGAAAAAGATCGCCGCGGTGCTGACCTCGGAGCAGGGCAAGACGCTGCCCGATGCCGAGGGCGATATCTTCCGCGGGCTGGAAGTCGTCGAGCACGCCTGCTCCATCGGCACGCTGTCGCTCGGCGAATTCGCGGAGAACGTCGCGGGCGGCGTCGACACCTATTTCCTCCGCCAGCCGATCGGCGTGTGCGCCGGCATCACGCCGTTCAACTTCCCCGCGATGATCCCGCTCTGGATGTTCCCGATGGCGATCGTCACCGGCAACACGTTCGTGCTGAAGCCTTCGGAGCAGGATCCGATGACGCCCATGCTCCTCGCGGAGCTCGACATCGAGGCCGGCGTCCCGGCAGGCGTGCTCAACGTGGTGCACGGCGGCAAGGAATCGGTGGACGCACTCTGCACCCATCCCGACGTGAAGGCGGTCTCCTTTGTCGGTTCCACGCACGTGGGCGAGCATGTCTACAAGCTGGCGAGCACTCATGGCAAGCGCGCGCAATGCATGATGGGTGCGAAGAATCACGCGGTGGTCATGCCCGACGCGAACAAGGAAAAGTCGCTTGACGCATTGGTCGGCGCGGGCTTCGGCGCCGCGGGCCAGCGCTGCATGGCGACCAGCGTCGCGGTTCTGGTGGGCGACGCGAACAGGTGGATCCCCGACATCGTCGCCAAGGCGAAGACGCTCAAGCTCGGCGCCGGCATCGACAAGGGCGCGGACCTGGGGCCGGTCATCTCGAAGCAGGCCAAGACGCGCATCGAGGGCTTGATCGAGCAGGGCGTGAAGGAAGGCGCGAAGCTCGAGCTCGACGGGCGCGGCGCGAAGGTGGGCGGATACGACAACGGCAACTTCATCGCGCCCACCATCTTCTCCGGCGTGAAGCCCGGCCACAAGGTGTACACCGAGGAGATCTTCGGACCGGTGCTGGTGCTGGTGAGCGTCGATACGCTCGATGAAGCGATCGAGCTCGTCAACAAGAACCCGTTCGGCAACGGCACCGGCATCTTCACGCAGTCCGGCGCCGCGGCGCGCAAGTTCCAGAACGAGATCGACGTGGGGCAAGTGGGCATCAACGTACCGATCCCGGTGCCGGTGCCCTACTTCAGCTTCACCGGCTCGCGCGGCTCGAAGCTGGGCGACTTGGGCCCTTACGGCAAGCAGGTGATCCAGTTCTACACGCAGGTGAAGACGGTGACGTCGCGCTGGTTCGACGATGAGACGACGTCGCCGGGCATCCACACGACGATCTCGCTCAAATGAAGATCGGGTTCATCGGCCTGGGGCACATGGGCAACCCCATGGCCCGCAACCTCCTCAAGCACGGGCACGCGCTGAAGATCTACGACGTCGTGCCCGAGCTGGTGAAGAAGCTCGTCACCGACGGCTGCGAGGTCGCCACCTCCGCCGCCGATTGCGCGAAGGGCGTGGAGGCGGTGGTCACGATGCTGCCCTCCTCGCCGCACGTGCGCTCCGTCTATCTCGGCGAGTACGGCGTCCTCAAGGGCGCCGCGCCGGGCACGCCGCTCATCGACTCGTCGACCATCGACCCCCTCACCTCGCGCGAGGTGGCGATGGACGCGAAGGCGAAGGGCTGCCCGATGGTGGACGCGCCGGTCTCCGGCGGCGTGGGCGGCGCCGAAGCGGGCACCCTCACCTTCATGGTGGGCGGGCAGGCGCGCGACTTCGAAGCGGCGAAGACCATCCTGCAGGCGATGGGCAAGAACATCGTCCACTGCGGCGGCATCGGCAACGGCCAGGTCGCCAAGATCTGCAACAACATGATGCTCGCCATCGAGATGATCGCGACTTCCGAGGGCATGACCCTCGCCGCGAAGCTTGGCATGGATCCCAAGGTGTTCGCCGCCATCGTGAATACCTCGAGCGGGCGCTGCTGGAGCTCCGACACCTACAACCCGTATCCCGGCGTGCTCGAGAACGTCCCCGCGTCGCGCGCGTACGCGGGCGGCTTCGGTTCCGACCTCATGCTGAAGGACCTCAGCCTGGTCACCGACGCCGCCAAGACCGCGAGGCACCCGGTAATGCTGGGCGCGATGGCGCAGCAGATCTACCAGAAGCATTCGGTCGATGGGCACGGCGCGAAGGATTTCTCCAGCGTGATCATGCAGTACCTGAAGCTGTAGGCCCGCGATGATCAAGCACGAGACCAGGGGCCACACGGCCTTCATCACCATCGACAACCCGCCCGCCAACACCTGGACGCCGGAGTCGCTTCGCGAGCTCGAGTCGCTCATCGCGAAGCTGAACGAGGATCGCAACATTTACGCCGCGGTCCTCACCGGCGCCGGCGGGAAGTTCTTTTCCGCGGGCGCGGATCTCAAGAGCTTCGCCGGCGACAAGGTCCTCGCGCGCCATTTCATCGCGCGCTTCGGCGCCACCTTCGAGGCGCTCATGAACGCGCGCTTCGTCACCATCGCCGCGATCAACGGCTACGCGATGGGCGGCGGGCTCGAGTGCACGCTCGCCTGCGACATCCGCATCGCGGAGGAGCACGCGCAGATGGCGCTCCCCGAGCCGGCGGTGGGCCTGCTGCCCGCTGGCAGCGGCACGCAGATGCTGCCGTGGCTGGTGGGCGAAGGGTGGGCCAAGCGCATGATCCTCACCAACGAGCGCATCGACGCCGCTACGGCGATGCGCATCGGGCTCGTGCAGGAGGTTGTGGCCAAGGGCAAGAGCCTGGAGACGGCGAGCGCCATGGCCGAGCGCGTCGCGACCCTCTCGCCGCGTGCCGTCGAATATTGCAAGGGCCTCATCCACAACGCGCGCAACGGCATCCCGCGCCGCGCCGGTCTCTCGCTGGAGCGCGAGCGTTTCATGGATCTCTTCGATCATGGCGACACGGCCGAGGGCGTCAACGCCTTCCTCGAGAAGCGCAAGCCCGAATGGAAGAACAGCTGAGCGCGGCGGGCGGCGAGCTCCTCGCCGAGGTCCGCAATGGGGTGGCGACGGTCACCCTGAATCGGCCGGCAGCGCTGAACGCGCTCTCCTACGGCATGCTGCAGGGACTCGCGGCCTGGCTCGACGCCTGGGAGAGAGACGATGGCGTGCGCATGGTAGTGCTGCGCGGCGCGGGCGAGAAGGCGTTCTGCGCCGGCGGTGACATCCGCGCGCTGCACGACAGTTTCAGGGCGGGCACGCGGGGGCACCGCGAATTCTTCGAGATCGAGTACGCGCTCGACTACCGCATCCACACCTATCCCAAGACCACCGTCGCGATGATGGACGGCATCGTGATGGGGGGCGGCATGGGGATCTCCCAGGGCGCGCGCGTGCGCATCGTCGGCGAGCGCACGAAGATGGCGATGCCAGAGACCGGCATCGGCCTCTTTCCCGACGTCGGCGGCAGCTATTTCCTGCCGCGGCTGCCCGGCAAGCTCGGCATCTACCTGGGCCTCGTGGGACCGACGCTGGGCGCCGCTGACGCGATCTACAGCGGCCTTGCCGACGTCTACGCGGGCGTGGCGCCGCTGCCGGCGTCGGATCTCGCGGAGCTGCGTCCCGCCATCGACTCTCACTTCGGCCGCTCGAGCGTCGCGGAGATTCTCGCCTCGTTGAAGGGGGAAGACCGGCCGGGCTACCGCGAATGGGCCGCGACGACTCTCGAAGCGCTCTCGAGACGCTCGCCGACCATGCTCGCGGTCACACTCGAGCAATTGCACCGCGGCGCCACCCTCTCCCTCGCCGAATGCTTCCGCATGGAGCTGAACCTGATCCACGGGTGCTTCGAGCAGGGCGACTTCATCGAGGGGATCCGCGCCCTCATCGTGGAGAAGGACAACCAGCCGCGCTGGCGTCCCGGCCGCCTCGAAGACGTCGAACGCCCCGCCGTCGAGGCATTCTTCACGCCGCGCTGGGAGCCGGCGCAACATCCCCTCGCATCGCTGCGCTAAGGAAAAACATGAAGCTCGCCACATTCTCGCCGCTCCCCTCCGGCAACCCGCGACCCGGCCTCGTCATCGACGGCAAGCGCATCGTCGACATCCCCTCCGCGCTGGGGCCGGACGAGGACACCGCGACCATGCTCGGCATCATCCGCGCCGGCGCGCCGATGCTCGAGCGGCTGCGCGCGCTCGCGGCAAAGCCCGCGGTGGGCTCCATCGCGCTTGCCGACGTGAAGCTGCATGCGCCGATCCCGCGCCCCCTGAAGAATGTCTTCTGCGTGGGCTGGAACTACCTCCCGCACTTCGAGGAGGGCGCGAAGAAGCTTCAGGAGGACCGCAAGCTCCCCGAGTGGCCGGTGTTCTTCAGCAAGACGCCGACCACGGTGATCGGTCCCTACGACACGGTGCCTTTCCATGCGCACGTGTCCACGCAATGCGACTGGGAGGTCGAGCTGGGCGTGATCATCGGCCCCGGCGGCCGCGACATCACCCAGGCCGACGCCATGGGCCACGTGTGGGGTTACACCGTCGTGAACGACGTCTCGTGGCGCGACCTTCAACGCCGCCACGGCGGCCAGTGGCACAAGGGCAAGAGCCTCGACGGGAGCTGCCCCATGGGCCCATGGATCGTGACCGCCGATTCCGTCAACCATGCCAACCTCGGCATCGC
Organism: Burkholderiales bacterium; assembly: GCA_038227085.1. GTDB lineage: Bacteria > Pseudomonadota > Gammaproteobacteria > Burkholderiales > Usitatibacteraceae > Usitatibacter. Next base: position 8,684 of record JBBRQA010000154.1, read on the forward strand.
CTGCCGCGTCAACGGCGTGACCAAGCAGGAATCCAGCACGAAGCACATGTACTTCAAGGTGCCGCGCCTCATCGCCGACCTCTCCGCGGGCACTACGCTCGAGGCGGGCGACATCATCTCGAGCGGCACGCCCGAGGGCGTGGGCTTCGCGCGCACCCCGGCGGAATTCATGAAGCCCGGCGACCTGATGGAGACCGAGATCGAGGGCATCGGCACGATGCGCAACCCCATCGGTTAGAATCGGCAAAAGCGGACCCAGGGGAAACGCTCGCCATGGTGACCAAGATCCAGCCGGGACGCGCCGCCCTCGAGCGCATGCCGTTGTATCGCCTGCTCGCGGACCTGGCGCCCGTGCGCTCGACCTACGCCGGCAAGTTCGCGCTCGCCGCGTTCGTGGGCGTGCTCGTTCCCCTGGCGATCTTCATCGTCTACCTGCTCCTCTCGCGCGCCGACTGGAACACGATGTACCCGGTGATCGCGGCGCTGGTGCTCGCGTGCTTCGCGGGCTTCCTGGGCACCATGTGGATCCTGCGCGAGCTGCTCGTGCCGATCGACCTCACCGCCGAGACGCTGCGCGCCTACATCGACAGCCGCAAGCTCCCCGATCTCCCCGTGCACTTTCCCGACCGTGCCGGTCGCCTCATGGAAGGCACGCAGTACACCCTCACCCAGCTCCACGAGACCATCAACCGCCTCGAGAAGGTTTCCGACACCGACGACCTCACCGGGATCTACAACCGTCGCGCGGGCGAGAAGCGCCTCGCGGAGGAAGTCGCGCGCGCCGAGCGTGATTTGCAGTCCTTCCAGCTCGCGTTCTTCGACATCAACCGCTTCAAGGAAATCAACGACCAGCGCGGCCACAGCGCGGGAGACGCCTGCATCTCCCACGTGGCGGCGCTGCTGCAGTTGAACACTCGCCGCGGCGACTGGGTGGCGCGCTGGGGCGGCGACGAGTTCGTCGTGGGCCTGCATCGCAACCGCGCGCTGAAGATGGTGATGGAGCG
>JBBRQA010000155.1:0-9634 GCA_038227085.1 Burkholderiales bacterium
CTCGGCGTGTCGGTGCCGTTGAAATGGACGGAGCTGGACGGGCTCGAAAGCGCGAGCCGGTGGAACATCTTCACGGTCCACGAGCGCCTCGCCAAGCTGCGCGCGGATCCCTGGAAGGACTACAAGTCCACGCGGCAAACGCTCGGCGCGGCAATGAAGAAGCTGGGCTAGCCTATTTCGCCTCCACGAACTCGAGGCGCGTGCCGTCGACCGCGGTGAAAACGAGGCGATCGGCTTCGCGCGTGACGCGCGCCGACGGGGTAAGCACCAGGAGGACGCGCCTCTCGATGTCGCCTTCCGGCCCCATGCACGCGCGCTTGGTGGTGACCAGCGGCCCGATGCGCACCTCGCCGCCTTCGTTTTTCCACGCGCCGTGCAGGAGGTTGCAGCCGGTGAATCCCGACAGGCGCCCTTCGACCACGAACTCCAGCCAAGGCAGGTGACGCTCGTCGGTGGAGGGCGCGGCGACCCCCTTCCAGCGCGTTCCCACCATCGCCGACGGCAGGGCGACGATGGCGGCTTTCGCAGGACCCGGGGAAGCGCCTCCAGTGGGTGGCGCCGCGCACGCCGCCAGCCCCATCGCGCAGATCCAGGGCAACGCCACCCGTAGGCTCACTTGACGGGCTCCACGACCGCCATGGCGCGCATCGTGAGCGACCCCGCGGAGCCGCTCATCACCATGGTGTCCGCGGTGATCGTATAGCTCGATACGGATTGCAGCACTTCCAGCACGCGCGCTTCCGCGGCCTTCGGGCCCGGGTCGCACAGCCGGCGGTCAACCTCGATGCGGCCGATCGCGATGGCGCGCGCACCCACCGCGTCCTGCACGTATTTCGCGATGAAGCGGTTGCAGCCGCCGAAGCCTTCCACACGCCCGTCGCCGAAGCGCATGTTGGGCTGCTCGCCCGTCACCGGCAACTCGAGCACCACCTGCCAGCGCGTGCCCGCGAAGTGCGTGGGCGGGGGCTCCTTCTTTGTGGCGGCGCATCCCGCCAGGAATGCCACCAACAGCAGCGCAATGCCACCCGTCGCACGATTCATCGTCCGTCTCCCGTCAATCGAGGTTCATGAAAAAATCGACCGCTTCTCCGACAAGGTCCACGACATCGGTGTTCCATGCCGGCGAGACGGGCCGGAAATCATATGTTCGACCCAATGCGCCTGCCGCGCGCGCCGAGCGCTGCCCGGCGAGGAGCGCGTCGATCGCCGCATGCGGATCTACGGCGCGGCGTTTCTGCTCTGCGCTCGCCAGCTCGGCGAGGGCGCGCGTCGCCGCGTCGGCGTCGAGGATGGCGATCGGCGCCCTGCAAAACGGGCACTGCGCGTCGCGTTCGAGGTTCACCGGCGCGCCGCAACTCGAGCAGCGCACCTGCTTCACCACCGCCTTCAGCTTCTCGATCTCGCCCACGGTGAGCGAGCGGATGAAGTTCTTCTCGCGCAAGAACTGGTAGTAGGTCGTAAGCCGCCCGTGGCCTTCCGGGCAGCGATAGTAGGTGATGCGGTTGGTGCGCTCGATGTCGTGGGTGAGGACCAGTGCGCGCCGGCACGCGGGGCATCGGCACACGTCGGCGAGTGGGCGGGGCTGGACATCGCGGCGCCGGGCGATAGCCTCGAAGACCTTCATCACCGCGCCGGGCGTGAGCTGCGAGCTTTCGTACGCGTCGAACCAGATGGCCTGGCACCCATCGCAGAAATCGAGATCGACGCGTCCCTCGGTCCTGCGCTCGTAGGCCTCGATCCGCATGACCTCGCCGCAGCTGGGACAGGCTCGCCCAGTCGCCGCCTCGCGCGCAAGTCCGTCGGTCACGGCTGCTCTGCGAGGGCCTTCAGGTTGGCGAGCCCCGCCGCGAAATCCGGCCCGACCATTCGATCCATCGTGAGCGAGAGGTAGTGCTTGAGTGGATTGCCGCCCAGGTCGCCCGCATTGCTCCACGTGACCTTCGTGGAGGCGCCCGCGGGCTCGAGCGTGATCGCCCCGGCCGAGCGCATGTTGTAGTCGGGGAACCAGAGCGAGAACTCGACGACGCGATCGGGCTGGACGCGCGTGAGCTCCATGCTGCCGCTGCCTTCGGTCTTGCTCACCCACTCCCATTTCGAGCCCATGCCGAAGGGCGGACCCTTGTAGGTGATCTTCATGTTGGGATCGCGTTGGCTCCACACGCTCCATTTCGCCCACTGCCGGGGTTCGACCACTAGGTCGTAGACCTTGCGTGGCGCGGCGTTGATGAGCGTGCTCCTCTCCACCCTGAACGTCGACGGCAGGAAGAAGCCTCCCGCCACCAGCAGCAACACGAGCGCGCCGAGCACCGCGAGCGTCCATTGGATGATTTTCATTTTTTTCGACCTCCCGGCGGTTAGTATAAAGGGACCAGGCCGCGACCGGCTCCCAATTTCCCATGTGCAGCCGCTATTTCCTCGACGCCGACGGCAATATCATCGCCTACACGTTCCGGGTGCCGGTGCAGCCGGTGCGCAAGCGCTTCAACATGGCGCCCACGCAGCTCGCGCCCGTGATCCGGGTGCGGGAAGGCGCGCGCGAGATGGCGATGCTTCGCTGGGGCCTGGTGCCCTTCTGGGCAAAGGACCCCGCCGTCGGCACGAAGATGATCAACGCGCGCTCCGAGGGCGTGGAATCGAAGCCCGCCTTCCGGGCGGCGATCCGCCACCGCCGCTGCCTCGTCCCCGCCACCGGCTTCTTCGAATGGAAGGGCGCGTCGGGAAGCAAGCAGCCGTTCGCGATCACGCTCCCCGACCGGCCGCTCTTCGCCTTCGCCGGCATGTGGGAGACGTGGAAGCCGGCCGAAGGCGAGGCCGTGGAGACCTTCACCATCGTCACCACCGACGCCATCGGCTCGGTCGCGGAGATCCACGATCGCATGCCGGCGATCCTGCCCGTCGAAGCGGAGGACGCATGGCTCGCCGGCGAGGCGATCGAGGCGCGCAAGCTGCTCACGCCGTACTCGGGAGCGATGAACCTGCGGGCGGTGAGCCGCGTGGTGAGCAATTCCAAGGTCGATGTCCCGGAGTGCCTCAACGACGCCGAGCCCGGGTGGGGCGCGCAGCAGGAGCTTCTCTAGGCGGCTTGCACCTCCTCGTCCAGCGCGTGGCGCGACAAAGGCACGACCGAGCGGCGGTGCTTGGCGACGTAGCTCACCAGGATCCGATAGACATCCGGATCGAAATCGATCTCCGCGCGAGCATGGGCAAGATCCTCGAGCTCCTCTTCCGAGCGCGCGGTGCCGATGTGCGACCAGCGCTCGAACACGTGCGCTTCCTCGAGGGCGCCGTCGGGATGGCGCTCGCGGATCGCGACGCGCCCGGGCCACGGCCATTCGAGGAGGCGGTGCGCGTGGAGGGCGGTGGCAAGCCGCAGGTTGTGCTGCTCCGGCGTCTCCTCGCCAAGGCAGGCGCCGCGGCACTTGCGCACCTGGCGCGCGAAGCAGGGCCCGCCGCGCTTCTCCCACCCCAGCAAGCGCCAGCACAGCCCTTCCGCGGCCGCGATCTCCTCGAGCATGGCCTTCACGTGGGGCTTGGTGGCGAACGGCCCATAGAGGGTCTCGGCGCCGTCCGCGCGCGCGTTCCAGTCAATGTCCTTCGCCGGCAGCACCTCGGGCGGCGAGCGCAGCCCGGCAAGCCGGATGAAGCACGCGTTCATCTTGCGGCGCAGGCGGTGGTTATGCAGCGGCAGGAGCTCCTTTACCAGGCGCGCTTCCTTCAGCAGCGCGCCCAGCTCGCCCGCGGTCGGATCCACCTCGATCCTCTGGATCTCGCCGGAGATGCGCACGTCGTTCGCGGAGCGGTAGTCGCCCGAGAAGTGGGAGCGGACGCGGTCGCGCAGGTTGATGCTCTTTCCGATGTAGATCGGCAGATCGTTCACGCCGTAGAAACGATACACGCCCGGCCCTTCGGGCAGCCCTTCGAGCGCATCGGGCGCGAGCTGCGGCGGCAGGCTCGGAATCTTGAGGAGGCGCTTGACCGCGGCCGCGATCTCGGCGGATTCGCGCTCGCGATAGAGCATCTGGATGAAGCGCCACAGGGCGCGGGCGTCGCCCAATGCCGAGTGCCGGCCGGTGCGCGCCGCGCTCTGCGGAGCGATCGCATCCTGCAGCCCGTGGCGCGCGATGAGCGCATCGAGGCCGTGCCCGATCGCCTCGGGGTAGAGCTTGCGCGACAGGCGCACCGTGCACAGGACGTCGGCGGTGAACTTCACCTCGAGGCGGCGCAGCTCGTTCTTGATGAAGCCGTAGTCGAAGCGCGCGTTGTGCGCGACGAAGACATGTCCTTCCAGGCGCTCCATCACTTCACGGCGCAACTCGGAGAAGGTGGGCGCCCCGCGCACCATCTCGTTGGTGATGCCGGTGAGGACGCGGATGTCCTCGGGAATACTGCATTCGGGGTTGACGAGGGTGGACCACTCGTCCACGAATTCGCCGTCGGCCACGCGCACGATGCCGATTTCGGTGACGCGGTCGCGGGTGGACGTGGTGCCCGTGGTCTCGAGATCCACGAAGGCGATGGCAGGCGCAAACATCCAATCGATTGTAACGATAAAATAGGGGATGCCACGCACCCGCGCCAAAGCCCCGCCCCGACTCACCCGCGACGCCGAGCGCCTGATCTCGCTCGCCAACGGCCTCAATGCCTCCGGAAGCCTCACCGAGGACCGCTTCTGGCAAGCCCAGATGTCCGCCGTGGTCGTGAAGCTCCTCGAGCATGGCAACGACGCGCCCATCGACGGTGCGCTCGACACCCTCTACCAGACCAACCTCGGCGCGTACGACACGCTGATCGAGCTGGTGGAGAACGAGTCCGAAGCCGTGGTTTCGATGCAGGGCGACCGGGCCTGGCAGGCCCTCCTCGTCGCCGCGCCCATCGTGGTGTGGTCCAAGTACGCGAGTCCCTCGGGCGCGATCGGCCGCGAGGAAGCCGACGCGCTGCGCGTGCAATTGCAGGCGCACGTGATGGCCGATGGCGCGCGCGTGACGCTCGTGCCCTATCTCTATTCGATCGACCAGCTGCCGCGCCACTTCTCGGAGCTGCGCAAGCTCACCGCGCGGCTCGCCGACGGCGCGATCACCGGGGAAGTGCCGCGCCTGGACCTGGCGCGCCTTCCGGAGACCGCGCATCTGCTCGCCGATACCCGCTTCGTGATCGCATGCGCCGCCGTTCCGCGCGACCAGGCCATGTTCCGCTGGCAGGAAGACGCCTCGGGGCACACCGGGCGCGCCGGCAGCCTCGAGCAGTGGATCGTGCAGGCGCGCCCGACCATCTCCAAGCTCCTTCCCGGCTGCGTGTTCGAGTGCCTGTTGCCCGACGCCTACTACGTGAACTGCCGGGAGTCGGACCGGCGCGTGCGCCCGTTCGGCATCCGCGCCGCGGTTGCCTTCCTCGAGAACGCACTGAAGGTGAAAGCGCCCGAGATCCAGGCGGTCGTCGCGGGCTTCGGCGAGGAGCGCGTGGACGAGTACCGCATCGCCTTCACGCGCGGCGACGAGTCCGAGGTCGCGCACGGCGTGGTGTGGCCGCTCTACGGCCGCGAGGACGAGACCGCCCATCCCGGCCCCCTCGACGAGATGATGGCGCAGCTCACCGAGTCCGGCATCACCGACGTGAAGAAACTCCCCGGCACCTTCACGCCCGAGTATTGCGAGGATTGCGGCGCGCCGCTGTTCGCCAACTCCGAGGGCGAGATCGTGCACGCCGAGCTTCCCGAGGAAGCCGACACGCAGGCCGCCCACTTCCATTGACGCGCTCTCCGAGGTCCTGAGGTTCGCGAGGTTCAACGCCGGCGTGACGCTGGATGCGACCGCGCGTGCGCCGTGGTGCGTGTCGGTCGCAGCCAGCGCGTCGATCGCCCGAGCCCACCTCGTGATCGACGGCGAGTGCGTGATCAAGACGGGCGCCGGGACCGAGCTCGCCTTGAAGGCGGGCGAGGTCGCATTCCTGCCGCGCGGTGACGCGCACCTGATCGGCTCCTCGCTCGACGCGGATGCGCGATCCCTGTCCACGCTGGTGAAGACCCCGATCCCCGGCGAGCTCGTTCCAGTCCAAGTGGGGGTCGATGGGCGCGCGACGCGCTGGATCGTGCTGTCGTCGTCCTGGGAGAGGCACCTGGCCGACCCGCTGCTGGCCGCGCTTCCCGAGGTGATGCGCATCGACCTCGCCAACGCCTCGGCGCTCTTGTGGCTCACCGATGCGCTGGGCCTCACGCTCTCGGCGAGCGCGGCGCCGCCGGTGGGCGCCGCCGCGCAGCGATCGAGACTGGCCGAGCTGGTGCTGATCGAGGCATTGAGCCGCCACATCGACTGGCTGCCGCCCGGCGGCACCGGATGGCTCGCGGGATTGAACGACCGTTTCGTGGGACGCGCGCTGGCGCTGGTGCACGGACGGCCGTCGGAACCGTGGACGGTGGAGAGGCTCGGCCGGCACGTGGGCCTTTCGAGGAGCGCGCTCGCCGAGCGCTTCAGCGAGGTGATGGGCGAGCCGATCTTCGCCTTCCTCACGCATTGGCGCCTTCGCGTCGCCGCGGAGAGCCTCCTTTCCACGGCGCGCCCGGTGGAAGCCATCGCCCACGACGCGGGCTACGAATCCGCCGGCGCCTTCTCCGCAGCCTTCAAGCGCGCTTTCGGCAAGCCGCCGTCCATCTGGCGAAGGAGAAGGCGCACGCGCGGCGCCTAATCGCAGGTTCCCGCTTCCGCGGACTGGTCGAACACCTGGCGCGCGATGTCGCGCGTTCCCTGATACAAGCCCGGCAGGCTGTATTGGAGATGGGCGTTGTTGCCGTCGTCGAAGCTCACCGTCGCGGACCCGACTTCCATCGCCCGGACCTGCGACGCGTCGTACAACGCGTCATCGTAGGACGGGCCGGTGGTGAAGATGATCCGGCCCGAGTACGTCTCATCCTCGCCCTTGGCGAGCGGCATCGAGTACCAGAGCGGATTGCCGTTCGGCGCATAGGTGAGCCAGATCCCGAACAAGGTATCGGCTTGGTGCGCGAGATACAGCCCCCAGCCGGGCTCGCTCGCATTCGCCCAGAAGCCCTGATAGCGCGGCGACGATGACGCCGCGTTCTCCCCACAGGACGACTCGCTGGCCGCGAACACTTCCGGCGTGATCGCCTTGGCTCCGGCCGGCGAGGTCGGTGTCATGAAGGTCGCGCTTCCATCTGCGTTGAACACGAAGCCCGCGTCGCCGATCTCGGCCACGTCCACGCTCTCGGGGAAGAGGGGCGGATCGCCGCAACGCGTGCAATGGTCGAGCGCCATCCTGCCGGCGGTGCGGTAGTAGCTGCCATTGAAGACCAGCGGCGCGAGGGGATCATCGCCGGAAGCGTCCGCGGCTCTCTCGGCGCGCGGCAGGATGAACCAAACGGGCTCCCCCGTCGGACTGTACGTCGCCATCACCGCGGATACCACGCTGCCCTGCTCTTCGAGGGCCACGCCCCATCCCGATTCCGCCGGGTTCCACCACAGCCCGCTGTGATTCGCCGCCGCGCCGCTCGTGCCGTGGAACGCGAGGCCGACAGCCAATATCGCCAAACGCCTGCCGATTCCGTTCGTCATTGCCGTTCTCCCTTGCATGTAGGTTGAGCTCCCGGCTGCAACCTACTAGCGGCTCGATGCGGGGAAAAGCGGAATGCGACGGTTCGCGCATCCCTGGGGATGGAAGGGGCAAACGAAGGCGTGCGCGCGGCCAGCTCAGTAGCCGAACACCGCGAGGCTCATGTCCGACAACTGCGCGCCCAGCTCGGCGTCGTTGACGATGCCGTTCCTGAAGAGCGTCTTCACCAGCAGGTAGTCGTTCACGTCCGCCGAGAGCGCCGGGTTGGAGGCGCGCGCCATGTCGACGATATGCGCGAAATCCGCCTTCGTGAGGCGCAACCAGTAGGAAGACACGGTCGCGCACGAGCTCGCACCGCCGCACGCGATGAAATTCCCGCCGAGGCGCTGCCCGAACGTCATCCGGTCGCCGAAGGTCGTGGAGACGTACACGGCGCCGGTAACCGGATCCTTCGCGCCGACGAAGTCGCCCGGGGGGAAGGTCGCGTAGGTGAGCACCGTGACGTCGATCGGCGCGCCGCTCTTCGTGTCGCGAAACTCGATCAAGGGCGCCCCGTACGCGTGGCTCGCCGGATCGGCGCGCAGGATGGCTCCCACGGTGAGACTGAAGCGCAGGTCGAGGTAGTTCTCCCTGGCAAGGCGCCACGGGAACACGCGCGCATCGGCCGCGCCGGCGCCCGGCGCGCGCGTCCAGAACTGGTACATGGGCTCGATGCTGCCGAGGGCGCCTGACGTGCGGTCGAGGCCGCTCACGTGGAAGCCCCAGTGCGTGACCGGATACTCGTCGAATCCCCTCTGGACGAACGAATGCGTCGCGACCGCCCCGGTGTCGTCGGGCTGCTGCGCCGTGAAGAGATCGAAGAAGTACCCGGTGAGACCGCTGAAGCGACTCGACCACTGCGGGTTGAGAGTCACGTAGAACGGCGGCAGGTACGGGCCGATGCGATTGTTCATGCCGCCCGCGATGCCGTTCAGCGCGATGCAGCCGCCCCCGCCCAAGTCCTCGTTCTCACAATCGGCCACCGGGCGAATCTTGCCGGCGGCGACCGTGAAGCTTTTCGCCGCAAGGTAATCCGCCGAGGTCGCGCAGAACACGGCGCCTTCGTCGACCCAGCCCTGCGCCACCATGTCGTCGCGCGCGCCCGGACCCGCCACGTAGCGATGATTCGAATCGTTGAACTGGGGGCGGCCGTTGAAGACGCGATAGATGGGCGATTGCCCGCGCGCGCACGCGCCGTCGGCGGAGGGCACGGGGATCCCGAAGGCGATGCCCTCGTAATTCCAGCCCAGATCGTGGGTGCGCAGCGCGTCGCACTCCGCGATGCTCGCCGTGAAGAAATGCGTCACCGGCCCGGGCGCGTAGAAGCGGCACACCTTGCCGGGAGCGCGATTCGAGCCCGCCCGGAAGGCGCCGAATCGATGCCCCGTCGCGCGCCATCCCGGGCCCGCGCCGCCCGCCTCGATGAATCGCTTCTCGCCGGGATCGGCGACCAGGAAGTAGTGGGAGCGCCCGTCGCCCAGGTCGTGGAGGTATTCCTCGACGAATATCGCGTCGGGATCGGGTTGCGGTCCGATAATGAACGACCAGGCGGGCAACCCCGAGAACGCCAACGCTGCGGCGGCAAGTCTAGCGCTGCGGGGGAGGGTCAGGTTCATCGGCAATCTCTTTCTCTGCGTTGGACAAAGCGCAGAACGTAGCAACCCCAACGCTTCCCGGGAAGAAGCGTTGACACGTAAAAGACTGTCGCCGCCAGGCCTACAGCGGTTTCAGCGCCCTGTAAAGAAATGGCAGCGAGACGTCCATCCGGTAGTCGATCTCCGAATGGGTGTCGTCGAACTCCTCGTACGAGTGCGCGATGCCGGCCTCGTGTAGGCGCTTGGAGAGGATGCGCGAGCCGTAATGGATGTGGTACTGGTCCCTCGATCCGCAATCTACGTAGATGCCCTTCAGCGTCTCGAGGTTCTTGCGATATTTCGACACCAGGTTCACCGGATCGTTGGCGCGCCAATGCTTCCAGCGATCCGGCAGGATCTCGCCGGTCTCGAGGTTGAACGGCAGGCGGAAGCCGTTGGGC
>JBBRQA010000156.1:0-9633 GCA_038227085.1 Burkholderiales bacterium
GCGGTCCTCGGCAACCGCGAGGCGGAGAAGAAGATCCTGTCGCGTACGCCGCTGGGGCGCATGGGCGATCCGGGCGAGGTCGCGCAGGTCGCCGTTTTCCTCGCGAGCGACGAGGCCTCTTACGTCACTGGCCAGACCATCTATCCGGATGGCGGGCGCCTCGCGTTGAACTACACGGTGCCGGTCGCGGACTGAAGTAGAATCCCGCTGTTTTTACCAACCCCTCCTATAGGCATCCACCCATGAAGCGGACCTTCCTAGCAGCATTCCTCCTCGCAGCCGTGACCACCCCGTTCGCGCAGCCGATGGACGTCCCCAAACCCAAGTGCGAGCCCACGCCGGAATATCCCGGGCGCCTCGCGATGCAATCCGATTCGCGCCGCAAGAGCTTCGAGCGCGAGCTGGCGGTGTACAAGGAGTGCATGGACAAGTACCTTGCCGACCGCAAGGCCTCGCTCAAGGCCAACGAGGACGGCGCCAACGCTGCGATCAGCGACTACAACTCGGTGATGAAGAAGATCAACGAGGCGCAGAAGGCGGCGAACGACTAGCGCTCTTCTCGCGCAATGAAAAAGGGGCGGCCGAGGCCGCCCCTGTTCTTTCCTGCTGCTCGGCGATCAGTTGGGGATCGTGAGGGTGTTCGCGCTGAACGTGATCGCATCGCCGGCGGCAGGCGCCGCGGCGATCGCCGGGACGTTGGCCGCGGTGATCGCGGGCGCCGCGCCAGGCGAGCCGCCGCGCGGCGTCGTGCGCACCACCTGCGAGGGCGGGATCGCGGTGCCGTTCTTGAGGTTCGCGTACATGATGTCCAGCGCCTGCACCACGTAGCGGTGCAGCGGCACGAGGCGCGTGTCGTAGCCCGCGAACGCCGCAGTGCCGATGAACGTGTCGAAGTGCTGCGCGTTCGTGACCTCGTAGTACGAGAGCTTGCTTCCCGACTCCACCGACTTGTTGAGCGCCGTGTACGCGCGCCCGGTGTGGTTCACCGGCAGGAGGGTGTCGGAACGGCCCTGCACGATGATCGCCGGCTTGCCGCGCAGGTTTCCGCTGCGCTTCACCGCCTCGATGTTCGCGCGGATCGCCGTGCCCGTCGCGCTCGTCGCGGTGACGAGGTCGTACAGGCACTGCGCGCCGTCGTAGTTGTAGTCGAATTGCCCGGTCGAGGGCGAGACGGAGTTGGCGTCGGCCTGGGCTCCGCCGACCGAGTTGTTGTTGAGGATGACGAGTCCCGCGCCGGGCACGCCGTTGCCGGTGCCGAAGCCCTGCGCGGCCGCGATCGCGGACACCGGGGAGACGTTGCCGGAGACGACCGCCCCGCCAACGCTATAGCCGCAGAGGTTGTCCTTCACGCTCGCCTTCGCGTAGGTGTTGGCGTAAGTCAGCGCGACCGGCAGCACGGCGAACAGATAGTGCGTCGGCATGTACGGGATCGCTTCTGCTTCCCAGCCGCTCGCGAGCATCTTGGCGAGCGCCGCGTCGCCGAGCGCCGAGGGCGTCGAGCCCGAGATGAGGCCCTTCGCGGCGAGCGCGTTGCAGCGTGCGTCGGCCTGCGGCACCGACACGCCGGCGAGCAACGGCGAACCCGTCGCCGCCGTGGCGCGCGCGGCGCACGGCTCGTAAAGATTGGCGATGGTGAAGTAGTCGAGCAGCGTCTTGCCCGCCGCGCTCACCGTCGTGGTGCCGCGCTTGATGACGACGCTGGCCGGAAGGCTCACCTGCACCTCGGGCTCGCCCACGGCGACGCCGTCGATGAGGCCCGTCGTGTCCTGCTCGGCCGCCGCGAGGGCGGAGCCGCCGCCGTTCGAGACGCTGGAGGCGATCACGATGGTCTTGTCGAACGCGAGCTTGCCGCTCTTGTAGATCTTGTCGTTGTGGCTCTCGCCGTACTTCTGGTTGAGCATGTAGAACGCGAATTCCACCGCGCGCAACGTGTCCAGGCCCCAGTCCTTCTCCGGGTTCTGCTGCGAGTGCGCGTGCTTGAACGCCCAGCGGTTCGGGAATGCGGCGTTGAACGCGGCGAGGTCCGTCGCGGACAGGGCGGCTGTGAACTCCGAGCCCGTGCCGGCCGTGGCCACGGGGACGCGCGTGCCCTGGATCGTGGTGACGGTGTTGTTGACAAGGTCGTGCCCGCCGTTGCCCGTGCCCTTGTCGGTATAGGCCACCGCGCACTTGTGCTTGAGGCCCCATTCCCCGGCCGTGCCGATTGCGCCGTACACACCGCGCGATCCGCTCGAGGTCGCGGTGATGATGCATGGGTTCTCGACGTCGAACGAGGCCGGGATCTGCACCATCAGCGTCACGTTTTGCGCGCCGGCGCCGTCGTCTGCGTAGGCGATGTGCTCGTCGCCCGCGATCTTGCCCTCACCCAGGGTGTTGTTTCCGCTGATGTCGATGTTCGGGCCATACAGCAGTCCGTATCCGCCATTCGCGGTCATGTCGAGGAGCGCGCGGTAATTGTTGTAGATGGCGAGCGTGCGCAGCTCCGTCACCGTCGGCGCCGTGGGCACCGCGACCGCCGGTGCGGCGCCCGCCAACCCGGTCTTGCCGAGCCCCGCGGTAAGGAGGTCGTTGCTGGTGCCGTCATACGTGGCCGAGACGATCGCGCCCTTGATGTAGTCGGGCTTCGCGTTCTCGTCGCCGAAACTGGAATTGCCGTGGTGGCAGGCAGAGATGACCAAAGGCAACGCCGCGAGCGTTGCGCGCTTGATGAGCGACATGGAATTTCCTCCGGGGGGCGGTCTAGTTATCGAGTGCAGAGGCTCGCGCTTCCGCCGTCCAGTGTCAAGAGAGTTGGACGTTCATTTTCGCCCCGACTGCATGCTCCCCCCTCGGGGAAACCCGATTGCGTCGCGGAATTCGGAAAGGCGTCCGGATTTCCGGACAGTCGGGTGGCAAACTCGTTAGTGGCGCCTTTGCGGCGGGCGGCTCGCCAGCACCGAGAGCTTCTGGTAGAGCGTGGCGCGCGAGATGCCGAGGAACTCGGCGGCGAGGATCTTCTTGCCTTCGGCCGCGGCGAGCGCCGAGCGGATGGCGCCCCTCTCGGCGTCGGCGACGATGTCCGCGAGCTTCAAGCGCGGCCGGTCGCCGTGGCGCGAAGCGCTGGGAACGCGCGGCAGGATGAGTGTGAACTCTTCGGCCGAGAGCCGCGGATTGTCCGAAATAAGCGTCACTTGCTCGAGCACGTTGCGAAGCTCGCGGATGTTTCCAGGCCAGGGGTAGCCGGACAGCACAGCGAGCGCGGTTGGCGTGATCTCGCGCTGCGGGCGGCCGGCGCGGTGCGCGATCTCCTCGAGGATGTGGTCGCAGAGGAGCTCGAGGTCGCCGATCCGGTCGCGTAGCGGCGGCAGCTCGATGGGCAGCACCGAGAGGCGGTAGTAGAGGTCCGAGCGGAAGCTTCCCATCGATACCATGCGGCGCAGGTCCACGCTGCTCGCGGCGATCACGCGCACGTCGACCTTGGTCACGCGATTGGAGCCGAGCGGCTCGACCGCCTTTTCCTGCAGCACGCGCAGGAGCTTCACCTGCGTCGGCATCGGCATGTCGCCCACCTCGTCGAGGAAGAGCGTGCCGCCGTCGGCCAGCATGAACCTTCCTTCGCGGACCGACGTGCCGAAGAAACCCGCCTCGAGCGCGGCTTCCGGGATCGCCGCGACGTTGATGCCGATGAAGGGGCCGTGCGCGCGCGGGCTCGCCGAATGGATCGCCTGTGCGAGGACTTCCTTCCCAGTTCCGGTCTCGCCGACGAGGAGCACGGTAGTGTCGGCCTGCGCGGCACGCCTCGCTTGGCGCTTGGCTTCCATCGCCGCTGGGGAGCTGCCGATGAAGCTCGAGAACGTGTACTTCACGCGCCGCTCTTCCGCGAGAGACTTCTGGATGTCGGCGAGCTCGGTCTCGAGGCGCTGGAACTTGGAGACGAGCGGCTGCAGGTATTGGAGCCGGTCGAAAAGCATGAAGCCCGCGGCGCCCAGGACGCGCCCGCGCTCGTCCTTGATCGGCACGCGCATTACCACGAACGACGCCTCGCCGAACTGCATGATGTCGAGCATGATCGGCTCGCCGGTGCGCACCACCTCGCGCATCAGGCTGTTGGGGATCACGTCCTCGACCACCTGCCCGATCGCGAGCGCCGGCGATTCGAGGCTCAAGCGCGCCGCGTACTTGTCGCTGATCCAGATGATGCGCGAGTCGCGGTCGACGATGATCGCGCCCTCGCACATGCGGTCGAGCCCCTCGAACAGCGACTTCTTGGCGATCTTGCGGACCGCCGACGGATCCTTCAGTCGGCTCATCTCCCCCCCGTTTAAACCGGGGTCAGACCCCGCTCTGACCCCGGTCTGTCCCCAGCTTGTTATTTGACGACCGACTTGTCCTGGCCGAAGAGGATCTTGCGCTCCTCCTCGCTCCTGAAGGCGGTCGGCGTGGGATTCACTTCCTTCGCGCGTGCGTAGGCGCGGGTGGTGGCGGGTCGCTCGCGGATGGCGGCCATCCAGCGCTTGAGGTTGGGGAAGTTGCTCATGTCCTGGCCTTGGCGCTCGGGGATCACCCAAGGATAGGAGGCCATGTCCGCGATCGTGTACTGCTTGCCCATGATGAAGTCGCGGCCGGCGAGGCGCTTGTTGAGCACGCCGTAGAGGCGCGAAGTTTCCTTCACGTAGCGGTCGATGGCGTAGGGCAGCTTCTCCGGCGCGTACACCGCGAAGTGATGGTTCTGCCCCGCCATGGGGCCGAGGCCCCCCATCTGCCACATGAGCCACTCGAGCGTCTCGACCTGCCCGCGCAGCTCCTTGGGGAGGAACTGCCCAGTCTTGCCGGCGAGATAGAGCAGGATCGCGCCCGACTCGAACACGCTGACCGGCTTGCCGCCATCGGCCGGCGCATGGTCGACGATCGCGGGAATGCGGTTGTTGGGCGATATCTTCAGGAACGCCGGATCGAACTGCTCGCCCTTGCCGATATTCACCGGTTTGATCGTGTACTCGATCCCCGCCTCCTCGAGGAACATCGTGATTTTGTGGCCATTCGGCGTGGTCCAGTAATACAAGTCGATCATCGAAGCGTCTCCTCGAGGCGGGCTTTGCCCGGATTATGCAGCGTTACCCCAACCGGGGTCAGAGCGGGGTCAGAGCGGGGTCAGACCCCGGTTCAGCGGCCGAGGGGGCCGACGTCGCAGCGCGCGTACTGGTCGGGCCAAGGGAGGTCGACGCCCAGCTCCTTGGCGGCGTGGCGCGGCCAGTAGGGGTCGCGAAGCATGGCGCGCGCGAGACACACGGCGTCGGCCTGGCCGAGGGAGACGATCTGCTCGGCCTGCGTGGGATCGGAAATGAGTCCCACGGCGGCGGTGGGAATGCCCGCTCCCGCGCGGATCGCTTCGGCGAAGGGCACCTGGTAGCCGGGCCCGAGCTTGATCTTCTGGTCGTGGATGTTGCCGCCGCTCGAGCAGTCGATGAGATCGATGCCGATGTCCTTCAGCCGCTTGCAGAGAATCACCGATTGCTCGATGTTCCAACCGCCCTCGTACCAGTCGCTAGCAGAGATGCGATAGAACACCGGCTTGTTCGCGGGCCACGCGTCGCGAATCGCGCGCCCGACCTCCAGCGGGAAGCGCACGCGCTTGTCGAACGAGCCGCCGTAGTCATCAGTGCGCTGGTTGGAAAGCGCCGAGCAGAACGAATGCAGCAGGTAGCCATGCGCGCCATGGATCTCGGCCACGTCGAAGCCGGCGGTGAGAGCGTGGCCCGCGGCCCCGCGGAAATCCTCCACGGTGCGCCGGATCTCGTCGACGGTCATGCCGCGCGGGGTGGGATAGTGCCCGAAGGGGATCGCGCTCGGCCCCAGCGTCTGCCACGCGCCTTCGCCAGCGGCGAGCGGCTTGCCGCCCAGCCAAGGCTTGTTACACGAGGCCTTGCGTCCGGCGTGCGCGATCTGGATCCCCGGCACCGCGCCCTGGGAGCGGATGAAATCGGCGACGCGCCTCCATGCGACGCCATGCGCGGCGGACCCGATGCCCGCGTCCCACGGCGTGATGCGGCCCTCGGGCGTGACCGCGCTCGCCTCGACGCACACCAGCCCCGCGCCGCCCACGGCGCGGCTGCCGAGGTGCACGAAATGCCAGTCGTTGGGCATGCCCTCGTCGCTCGAGTACTGGCACATTGGCGAGACGAAGACGCGATTCGGGAACGTGACGGAGCGCAGCGTGAGGGGCGCGAAGAGGTGCGAGGCCATTGGGAGTCTTTTTTGCTGGATAGTAGAGGGATGCAACTTTGACGCCATGATGCGAAATTCGGTTCTTACCATTCGTGCGGGCAAGCGCGCACTGGAGCGTATCCGATCGGAGGGCCTCACCGCCGCCGATGTCGAGATCATCCCGGGGGCGGCTGGCGGTCCGAAGGGGCTCGGCATCGCGGGCCTCGATCGCGCCATCTTCGGCGAGTGGCTGCCCGCAGCTCCCGGCGTGCGCCATCTCATCGGCTCGTCGATCGGCGCATGGCGCTTCGCCGCGGCGAGCCGCAGCGATCCGGCCAATGCGCTCGACGAATTCGCCCGCGCCTACACCGAGCAGCGCTATCCGCGCCGCCCGAGCGCGAGCTTCGTCTCGCAGTCGGCGCGCGAGATGCTGCGCGGGCTCTTCGCCGGGCGCGAGGACGAGATCCTCACCCACCCGCACTACCGCCTGCACGTTCTCGCGGTGCGCGGCCGCTGGCCCCTCACGCGCGACAGCCGCTTCGGCACGCCACTCGGCTTCGGCATGGCGGCCATCGCGAACCTGCTCGGACGCCGCCACCTGTCGCGCTTCATCGACCGCACGGTGTTCCACGATCCGAGGAGCCCGCTCGATTTCTTCAGCTCCGAGAAGCGCTTCGATCCCTTCCACACGCATTCGGTCGCGCTCGACCGCGGGAACCTCGCCGAGGTGCTGCTCGCCTCGGCCTCGATCCCGATGATTCTCGAGGGTGTCGCCAACATCCCGAGCGCCCCGGCGGGCATCTACTGGGACGGCGGGATCATCGACTACCACCTGCACCTGCCGTACCACCACTCGAAGAGGTTGGTGCTCTATCCGCACTTCACCGACCATATCGTTCCCGGCTGGCTCGACAAGGCGATGCCGTGGCGGCGTGCGCGCGGGCCGTGGCTCGACAACATGGTGCTCATCGCGCCTTCGCGCGAATACCTTGCGAAGCTTCCGTACGGAAGGCTTCCCAGCCGCAAGGATTTCTCGCGGTTCAGCGGCGACGACGAGGCGCGTATCAAGTCCTGGCGCGCGGCGATCTCCGAGAGCGATCGGCTCGCGGAGGCGTTCTACGAGTTCGTGCGCCGCCCGGACCCGTCCCTGGTGCTACCGATCTAGTAAAATCGGGGGCTTCCCCGTTCGCGGTACGCCATGCAGCCCACGAAGCTCACCCTCGAGCAGTACGAGTCGCTCTCTCCCAAGGCCGTCGTCGAGCACGAGGGCGTGAAGATGATCTTCGCCACGCCGTCGACCCTGACCTTCTGGCGAGTCGACACGATCCGCCAGAAGGAGCCATGGACCCTCGAGTGGATCGCGGGCTTCCAGCCCGGCGAGGTGCTGCTCGACTGCGGCGCCAACGTGGGCATGTACACGATCTGGGCGGCGGTGACGCGCAAGGCGCGCGTCTATGCGTTCGAGCCCGAGGCGCAGAACTACGCCCTCCTCAACAAGAACATCCAGATGAACGGCGTCGCCGAAACGGTGAGCGCGTATTGCATGGGGCTTTCCGATATCTCGGGCGTGTCGGTGCTGCACATGGCGGACATGCGGGTGGGCGGCTCGTGCCACTCGGTCGGCGAGGCGCTCGACTTCGAGCACAAGCCCCTCGAGACAATGTTCAAGCAGGGGTGTTACGCGGCGCGCCTGGACGAGCTCATCGCCGCCGGGGCGATGCCGGTTCCCCACCACATCAAGATCGACGTCGATGGCTTCGAGCCGAAGGTGATCGCCGGCGGGCGCGAGACGCTTCGCGATCCCACGGTGAAGTCCCTCCTCATCGAGACCAACCAGAACCTCGCCGACCACATGTCCATGGTGGCCGAGCTGAACGTGCTCGGCTTCAAGCACGACGCCGCGCAGGTCCACCGGGCCGAACGCAAGGAAGGCGCCTTCAAGGGCGTCGCGGAATATGTCTTCACGCGCTGAGCTCGAGCTCTCGTACAAGATCGGCAACGCGCCGATCAACACTTATCCCTTTCCGCATTTCTTCATCCCGGACGTCTTCCCGAAGGACTTCTACGACGCGCTGCAGGCGAACCTCCCCGATCCGCAGGCGATGCTGCCGATCGACGATGTGCGCCCGGTCAAGGGCTACAAGGAGCGCTTCGTCCTCGAGTTCAGGCCGGAGCACCTCGCACGGCTTTCAGAGGCCCAGCGCGTCTTCTGGGCCGACCTGCACGCATGGCTGGTGGGCGGGGCGTTCTCGCGCGTGCTGACGCGCAAGTTCCATTCGTATCTGGTGCAGCGCTTCGAAGGCCGCAAGATCAGCTTGTACGACGAGGCGCTCCTCGTGCAGGACACGACCAACTATGCGCTGGGCCCCCATAGCGACGCGCCGCGCAAGGTGATCACGTTGCTCTTCTACCTGCCCAGGGACACGTCGCAGAGGCACCTTGGCACGTCGATCTACGTGCCCAGGGACCGCGAGTGGACCTGCCTTGGCGGCCCCCACTACCAGCACGAGGATTTCGAAAGGCTCTGGACGATGCCTTTCCTGCCCAACTCCCTTTTCGTGTTTTTCAAGACCGACCGCTCTTTCCACGGCGTGGAGCCAGTCGCCGATCCCGATACGCGGCGCTGGCTCCTCCTCTACGACATCTTCGTGCAGCCTCCGCACGACGAGGCGCCCGCGCGCCTGAGAAGCGCCTAGCGCGCCGGCCGGTTCAGCGCGTCGCGGGCGCGGCGGACCGCCTCGGCCGACATCTCCAGCAGGTGCTCCATGCCTTGCGCCCGCCGCAGCCCCTGCGACTCGCGAAAATAGCGCGCCGCCTCGCGATGGCGCTTCTGGTCGAAGAGATTGCGCCCCGCATCGAACAGCACGCCGTCGAGGAACTCCGCATACATCGGAATCGAGCGCGCCTGCGCGATCAGCTGGTCGAAAAGCGGCGTCGAGATCTCGAAGCGCCCCTCCCACTGCATCACCTGCGCGAGCGCGCGCTGGTTGAGGTGCACCGCGCGCGGATCCTCCACGAGCTCGGCCAGCGCGATCGCGGCCGAGGCGGTCTTGCGCGCTTCGTCGAGGCGCCCGACGATGCGCAGCAGCGGCGCGGCCTCGGTGAGCATGGCGAGGAGGCGCGCGGGCTGCGAGCGCGCGCGGGAGATCTCGTCCACCTTCGTGTCCACCGCTCGCGCGAACGCCGCCGAGTCGAGCGGCGCCTCGCGCAGGCTGGCGTCGAGCTGCCAGGCGAGCGTGGACGGGTTATCGCGGAGTATTCCCTTGGCGGCCATGGCCTTCATTTTACGGCTGCAACGCGAGCGCGCGCGCTTGTGACGGTGTTCATATCTCGGTGGGGGGCAGCGTGTTAGCCTCTTTCGCTGATAAAAGCCAGGGAGAACCTAAAATGTCCAGCCGTATCCGTATCGCGCTCGCCGCCCTGTTGGCCGCGGCGGGCTTCCCGTCGCAC
>JBBRQA010000157.1:0-9501 GCA_038227085.1 Burkholderiales bacterium
CCCAGGCGGCAGGCGAGCTCGAAGGACTGCATGTCCTTCAGGTCGGTGGAGATGCCGTCCACCACCGCGCGATCGTAGGCGCGCCCCGCGAGGAGCACCTGCGAGAGCGAATGGATGAGGGCGATGCGATCCGGCGTGCGGCGCCCGTGCAGCTGGTTCAGGAGGTCCGACGTGGCGAGCACGAGGCACGCGATGCGATCGGAAGCCGACGCGATCTCCTCGGCGCGCAGCACGCCGAGCGGGCTTTCGATCATGAGCATGATCGGCAGGTGCTTGCCGCCCGCCTCATCTAGGAGGGCGAGGGCCTCGAGCACGTCCGCCTTCGATTCGACATTCGGGAAGAGCACCGCGTCGGCGCCGATGTTGGCCACGGCCTTCACATCCTCGCGGCCCCACGGCGAGTCGAGGTCGTTCACGCGCACGACGACCTCGCGGCGCCCGTAGCCCCCGGCCAGCACCGCCTCGCTCACGAACTTGCGCGACTCGACCTTCTTGTCGACGAGGATCGGGTCGCCCAGGTCGAGGATCACCGAATCGACCCGGAGGGTGCGCGCCTTGTTCAGGTATCGCATGCTACAGCCCGGAACATAGAGCATGGAACGACGCGGGCGGTAGTAGGGGTTCATACGCTAAGTGCTTGAAAAGTCAGTGGAAGATATCTGAAAGGCGGTATGGATAACAGCTATCTTATATAAGACAGAGCCGAAAAGCCATGCTACGATGGCCGAAGTATGAAAAAATCCCCGGCGACCCCTTCGTTCCGACCACTATACGAGCAGATCAAGATCCTGCTCACGCAGAGCCTGGTGGCGGGCGAGTGGAAACCAGGCGAGGCGATTCCTTCGGAGATCGAGCTCGCGTCGCGATTCCGCGTGAGCCAGGGGACGGTGCGCAAGGCGATCGACGAGCTGGCCTCCGAGCACATCCTGATGCGCCGCCAGGGCAAGGGTACTTACGTCGCATCGCACAACGAGCCTTCCTATCAATACCGCTTCCTTCGCGTCACCCCCGACTCTGGCGAGAAGCTGCAACCGAAGAATATTTTCTTCGGCCTCGAGCGCGCCAAGGCGAGCGGCGACGCGCCGCACGCGCTCGGGCTCAAGCCCGGCGCGGCGATGGTGGGATTCAAGCGCCTCATGTCGTTCGGCGGCAGGCCGATGATCCTCGACGACATCGCGTTCGAGGCGAGCCAGTTTCCCGGGCTCACGCTGGCCGAGCTCGAGGAGTTCGCGGGCTCGGTTTACAGCTTCTACGAGAGTGTCTTCGGCGTGCGCATGATCCGCGCCGAGGAGCGTCTGCGCGCCGTGGCTGCCGACAGCTTCGCCGCGGCGCACCTCAAGGTCGCGCAGGGCACGCCGCTCCTGTGCGTCGACCGCATCGCCTTCACGTACGGCGACAAGCCCGTCGAGTGGAGGAGGGGCCTTTGCGTGACGGATGGGTTCTCGTACTACAACGAGCTGAGCTAAAATCGAGGGCTTGCGAGGAATAACAACATGGGCACCACGTCGAAATCGCGTCCGAAGTATTACGACCTCAACCTCGCGCATCTCCCACCGGCCGGGCTGGTGTCGATCATCCACCGCGTCTCGGGGGCGTTGCTGTTCTTCCCGATCCTGCCGCTGCTCCTCTACATGCTGCACGTGACTCTGGGCTCGGAGGAGGGATTCACGCGCTGGCACGACTTCCTCGCGCGCCCGGTGGTCAAGCTCCTCATGATCGGCGCCGCGTGGCTCTACGCGCATCACTTCTTCGCAGGCATCCGCTTCCTTCTCCTCGACCTCCATATCGGCATCGAGAAGGCGCCGTCGCGCGCCTCGGCGGTGGTGGTGCTGGTGCTGGGCGTAGTCACGGCGCTCTTCGTCGGATGGCGGATATGGTGAAGCGATACTCGAAGACCCCGGTCGGCGCCCACTACGGCGTCGGCGACTGGCTGATGCAGCGGCTCACCGCGGTGGTGATGGCGATCTACACGATGGTGGTTTTCATCGGCGTGATGCTGGTGCCCCCGCACACGTACGCGGAATGGAAGTCGTTCTTCTCACCCGCGCTCTTCCGCGTGGCGACCATGCTGTTCGTCGCGGCGCTCCTCTATCACGCGTGGGTCGGCATGCGCGACATCCTGATGGATTATCTGCGCGCCACCGGGCTGCGCCTCGCGGTGCAGTCGGCGGTGGGCCTGGTGCTCTTCTTCTATCTCATCTGGACCGCGTCGATCCTCTGGGGAATCTCGAAATGACGGCTGCCATCCGCAAATTCGACGCGGTGATCGTTGGCGCGGGCGGCTCGGGGCTGCGCGCGGCGCTCGAGCTCGCGAGCCACGGCCTGCGTGTCGCGGTGCTCTCGAAAGTGTTCCCGACGCGCTCGCATACCGTGGCGGCGCAAGGCGGCATCGGCGCGGCGCTGGGCAACATGGGCGAGGACAGCTGGCTCTGGCACATGTACGACACCATCAAGGGCTCCGACTACCTGGGTGACCAGGACGCGATCGAGTTCATGTGCCGCATGGCCCCGGAGGTGGTGATCGAGCTCGAGCACTACGGCATGCCGTTCGACCGCAACGAGAACGGCACCATCTACCAGCGCCCCTTCGGCGGCCACTCGGCGAATTTCGGCGAGAAACCGGTGCAGAGGAGCTCATGCGCCGCGGACCGCACCGGCCACGCGATGCTGCACACCCTGTATCAACGCAACGTCCACGCGAAGACGCAGTTCTTCGTCGAGTGGATGGCGCTGGACCTGGTTCGCGACGCCGAGGGCGCCGTGGTCGGCGTGACCGCGCTCGAGATGGAAACGGGCGAGATGGTGGTCTTCCACGCCAAGACGGTGCTCTTCGCCACGGGCGGAGCCGGACGCATCTTCCACTCGTCCACCAACGCGTTCATCAACACCGGCGATGGCCTGGGGATGGCGGCGCGCGCCGGCATCCCGCTCGAGGACATGGAGTTCTGGCAATTCCATCCCACGGGTGTCGCCGGCGCAGGCGTGCTCATCACCGAAGGCGTGCGCGGCGAGGGCGGCTATCTGCTCAACAAGAACGGCGAGCGCTTCATGGAGCGCTACGCGCCGACCATGAAGGACCTGGCTTCGCGCGACGTCGTGTCGCGCGCGATGGCCACCGAGATCAAGGAAGGACGCGGCGTGGGCGAGCACGGCGACTACTTGTTTCTCAAGCTCGACCACCTCGGCCACGAGACCATCGAGAAGCGCCTGCCCGGCATTCGCGAGATCGCGATGAAGTTCGCCAACGTCGATCCGGTGAAGGATCCGATCCCGGTGGTGCCGACGGTGCACTACCAGATGGGCGGCATCCCCACCAACTATCACGGCGAGGTGATCGTGCCGGCGGGCAACAACCCCAACGCGCCGGTGGCGGGGTTTTACGCAGCGGGCGAATGCGGCTGCGCATCGATCCATGGCGCCAACCGCCTCGGCACCAACTCGCTCACCGATCTCCTGGTGATGGGGAAGAGCTCCGCCCTCTCCATGATCGAGTACATGAAGGCGAACCCCAGGCACCGCGAGCTGCCGGCGGGGGCGGGCGACTATTCGCGGGCGCGCCTCGACCGGCTCGACACGCAGACGGGCGGCGAGGACGTGACCGAGGTGCGCTCCGAGATCCAGCGCACCATGCAGGCCCATTGCGGCGTGTTCCGCTTCCCCGACCTCCTCGACCAGGGTGTCGCCAAGATCAAGGCGGTGGCCGAACGCGCGAAGCGCACCCAGATCAAGGACAAGTCCAAGGTCTTCAACACCGCGCGCATCGAGGCCCTCGAGCTCGACAATCTCATGGAGACGGCGCGCGCCACGATGATCTCCGCCCAGGCGCGCCAGGAAAGCCGTGGCGCCCACGACCGCGCGGACTTCCACTCGCGCGACGACGTGAACTGGCTGAAGCACACCCTGTGGAACCGCGAAGGCGACCGCCTCGAGTACAAGGCGGTGAACCTGAAGCCCCTGTCGGTCGAAACCTTCGTCCCGAAAGCGCGCGTCTACTAGTCATGAAATTCAGAATCCAACGCTACGATCCGGACAAGGACGCCAAGCCCTACTTCCAGGACTACGACATCGAGATGGGTCCCTCGGACCGCATGCTCCTCGACGCGCTGATCCGCATCAAGGCCTCCGACGACACGCTGTCCCTGCGCCGCTCGTGCCGCGAGGGCGTGTGCGGGTCGGACGCGATGAACATCAACGGCAAGAACGGGCTCGCCTGCATCACCAAGCTCGCCGACGTGGCGCAACCCGTGGTCATCAAGCCGCTGCCGGGGCTGCCGATCATCCGCGACCTGATCGTGGACATGACGCACTTCTTCGCGCAATACCACTCCGTGAAGCCCTACGTAGTGAACGACGAACCGCCGCCCGAGAAGGAGCGACTGCAGTCGCCCGCCGAGCGCGAGGTCCTCGATGGTCTCTACGAATGCATCCTGTGCGCGTGCTGTTCGACTGCGTGCCCGAGCTTCTGGTGGAACCCGGACAAGTTCGTCGGTCCCGCGGGGCTCCTCAATGCGTATCGCTTCATCGCCGACAGCCGCGATAGCGCCACCAACGAGCGCCTCGACGACCTCGAGGATCCGTATCGCCTGTTCCGCTGCCACACGATCATGAACTGCGTCGACGTCTGCCCGAAAGGGTTGAATCCCACGCTGGCCATCGGGCGCATCAAGGAATTGCTCGTGAGGCGAGCGGTTTAGTACAAGAAGAGCGTGGACGACAGGGTCATCGAGCGGTTGAAGTGGAAGAGCCGGCGCGGGTTGCTGGAGCTGGACATTGTCTTCGACAGGTTCTGGAAAGGTGCGGGCAAGACAATGGATGCGGGTGAGGTGGCGGCTCTGGAAAGGCTCCTCGCACTGCCCGACAACGACCTGCTCGATCTCGTGATGCGACGGGCCGAGACCGCGGATGCGGGCATTCGCGGCATGGTGGAACAACTTCGCGCGGCATAAGAAATGGAGCCAAGAACGATGGAAGCCAAAGGCAAGGTCACACTCAACTACGGGCCGGACAAGAATCTCGACCTGCCGGCCTATGGCGGGACGATCGGCCCGGACGTGTTCGACATCCGAGCGCTCTACGGCAAGACCGGGATGTTCACCTACGACCCGGGCTTCATGTCCACGGCCTCGTGCCAGTCGAAGATCACCTACATCGACGGCGACAAGGGGGTGCTCCTTTATCGCGGCTACCCCATCGAGCAGCTCGCGACGAATTGCGACTTCCTCGAGGTCTGCTATCTCCTGCTGAACGGCGAGTTGCCGAAGAAGGCGGAGAAGGAAAAGTTCGACTGGACCGTCACGCGGCACACGATGGTGCACGAGCAGCTCGCGCGCCTGTTCCAGGGCTTCCGCCGGGACTCGCACCCGATGGCCGTGATGGTGGGTGTGGTGGGCGCGCTGTCGGCCTTCTACCACGACTCGCTCGACATCACGAACCCGGAGCACCGCGAGATCTCGGCATTCCGCCTGATCGCCAAGCTGCCGACCATCGTCGCGATGGCCTATAAGTACAACATGGGTCAGCCGTTCATGTACCCGCGCAACGACCTGGGTTACGTGCCCAACTTCATGCGCATGATGTTCGGTGTCCCGGCCGAGGAGTACCAGCAGAACGAAGTGTTGAATCGCGCGCTCGACCGCATCTTCATCCTGCACGCCGACCACGAGCAGAACGCGTCCACGTCCACGGTGCGCCTCGCGGGCTCTTCGGGAGCCAACCCGTTCGCGTGCATCGCCTCGGGCATCGCCTGCCTGTGGGGCCCGGCGCATGGCGGCGCGAACGAGGCGGCGCTGCAGATGCTGATCGACCTGCAGAAGGAAGGCGGGGTCGCGAAAGTCGGCGAATTCGTGAAGAAGGTGAAGGACAAGAACTCCGGGGTGAAGCTGATGGGCTTCGGCCACCGCGTCTACAAGAACTACGATCCGCGCGCGAAGCTCATGCAGGAGACGACGCGCGAGGTGCTCGCCGCGGTGGGTGCGGAGAACGACCCGTTGCTGCCGCTCGCGATGGCGCTGGAGAAGATCGCCCTCGAGGACGAGTACTTCGTCTCCCGCAAGCTCTATCCCAACGTCGATTTCTACTCGGGGATCGTGCAGCGCGCGCTGGGCATCCCCACGTCGATGTTCACCTGCATCTTCGCGCTCGCGCGCACCGTGGGCTGGATCGCGCAATGGAACGAAATGATCTCGGACCCCGAGCAGAAAATCGGGCGCCCTCGCCAGCTCTACGTGGGCCCGACGCAGAGGGACGTGGTGCCGATCGACAAGAGGAAATAGTCATGGCCAGTGTGATGAAGGACTTCGAAGCCTCCTCGCAGCTGAACGGCGCCAACGCGCCGTACGTCGAGGACCAGTACGAACGCTACCTCGCCGACCCGAACGCGGTGGACGCCTCGTGGCGCGCCACCTTCGACGCGTGGCAGAACGACAATCCGGCGAAGAAGGACGTGCCGCATTCGCCGGTGATCGCCGCGTTCGAGAGTCGCGCGCGCAACCCGCAGGCGGCGAGCGCCCCGGCGGCGCCGGTCGCGGGCGACGAGAAGGCCCTCAAGGTGCTGCAGTACATCCGCGCGCACCGCGTGATGGGCTCGCGCTACTCGCAGCTGGATCCCCTGAAGCGCCTGGAGCGCACACCGGTCCCCGAGCTGGAGCTCTCCTATTACGGCCTCACCGACGCCGACATGGACCGCGAGTTCTCGGCCGGTTCGTGGCAGGGGGTGAGCGGGCCCACGAAGCTGCGCGACGTCGTCGCCAACGTGAAGAAGACCTACTGCGGCACCATCGGCATCGAGTACATGTACATCTCGAACACCGCCGAGAAGCGCTGGATCCAGAAGAAGTTCGAGGGATCGCTGTCCACGCCGAGCTTCGGGGGGGACCAGAA
Organism: Burkholderiales bacterium; assembly: GCA_038227085.1. GTDB lineage: Bacteria > Pseudomonadota > Gammaproteobacteria > Burkholderiales > Usitatibacteraceae > Usitatibacter. The sequence goes on from JBBRQA010000157.1 coordinate 6,880, forward strand.
GCGCTGGATCCTGGAGCGAATCACCGCCTCCGAAACCCTCGAGCGCTATCTCCACACTCGCTACGTGGGGCAGAAGCGCTTCTCGGGCGAGGGCGGCGAAAGCATGATCCCGATGCTCGACACCGTGATCGAGAATGCCGGCGCCAAGGGCGCCAAGGACGTCGTGATCGGCATGGCGCACCGCGGGCGCTTGAACGTGCTGGTAAACACGCTCGGCAAGATCCCCGCCGACCTCTTCTCGGAATTCGAAGGCAAGCACGCCAACGACCTCTCCTCAGGCGACGTGAAGTACCACCAGGGCTTCTCGTCCGACATCAAGACCGCCGGCGGCGCGGTGCACTTGACGCTCGCCTTCAACCCCTCGCACCTCGAGATCGTGAATCCGGTGGTGGAGGGCTCGGTGCGCGCGCGCCAGCATCGCCGCGGCGATCATACCGGCGTGCAGGTGCTGCCGCTCCTCATCCACGGCGACGCGGCTTTCGCGGGGCAGGGCGTGGTGATGGAGACCATGGCGCTGTCGCAGACGCGCGGGTACAAGACCGGCGGCACGGTGCACATCGTCGTGAACAACCAGATCGGCTTCACCACCTCGGATACCCGTGACGCGCGCTCCTCGCTCTATTGCACCGACATCGCGAAGATGATCGAGGCGCCGGTCTTCCACGTGAACGGCGACGATCCCGAGGCGTGCGTATTCGTCTCCGCGATCGCCGAGGAGTATCGCCGCACGTTCCAGAAGGATGTCGTGGTGGACCTCGTGTGCTTCCGCCGCCTGGGCCACAACGAGCAGGACGAGCCGTTCGTGACGCAGCCGCTCATGTACAAGAAGATCGCGCAGCACCCGGGCACGCGCAAGCTCTACGCCGACAAGCTCGAAAAGGAAGGCGCGGTCAAGGCGGGGTACGGCGACGAGCTGGTGACCAGCGTGCGTGCCGCGCTCGACGCCGGCAAGGGCACCAATCCCAAGATCCTCTACGGATTGAAGCCCGCGCTCGCCATCGATTGGGCGCCCTACATGGGCGTGGACTGGAGGCAGCCCGCGGAGACCGCGGTCGCGCTGCCGAAGCTGAAGGAGCTCGCCAAGCGCCTCACCGACATCCCCGCGAACTTCAAGCTGCACCCCTCGGTCGAGCGCCTGCTCGCCGCGCGCCGCGAGATGGGCGAGGGCCGGCAGAACCTCGATTGGGGCATGGCGGAGAACCTCGCCTACGCCTCGCTGGTGGATGGCGGCCATCCGGTACGCCTCTCCGGCCAGGACGCGGGACGTGGCACCTTCGCGCACCGCCACGCCGTGCTGCACGACCAGAATCGCGAGAAGTGGGATGCCGGCGTCTACATCCCGCTGCAGAACGTGAAGGAAAGGCAGGGCAACTTCGTCGTCATCGATTCGCTCCTGTCCGAGGAAGCGGTGCTCGGATTCGAGTACGGCTACTCGACCGCGCAGCCTTTCGAGCTCGTCATCTGGGAAGCGCAGTTCGGCGACTTCGTGAACGGCGCGCAGGTGGTGATCGACCAGTTCATCGCCTCGGGCGAGGCCAAGTGGGGACGCATGTGCGGGCTCACCATGTATCTGCCGCACGGCTACGAAGGACAGGGCCCGGAGCACTCCTCGGGGCGCCTCGAGCGCTTTCTCCAGCTTTGCGCGGAGCACAACATCCAGGTGTGCGTGCCGTCGAACGCCGCGCAATTCTTCCACATGATCCGCCGCCAGATCGTGCGTCCGATGAGGAAGCCGCTCATCGTCATGACGCCCAAGAGCCTGCTGCGCAAGAAGGAGGCTTCGTCGCCGCTGCAGGACCTCGCCACCGGCGCATTCCAGGTGATCATCCCCGAGACCGAGAAGCTCGCCGCGAAGAAGGTGAAGCGCGTGGTCTTTTGCGCGGGCAAGGTGTATTACGACCTCGTCGCGGAGCGCGCCAAGCGCACCGTCGATGACGTGGCCGTGGTGCGCATCGAGCAGCTCTATCCCTTCCCGCACGAGGAGTTCCAGGCGCAGATCGACCTCTACCCGAACGCGAAGAGCATCGTGTGGGCGCAGGAAGAGCCCGGCAACCAGGGCGCATGGCATCGCATCCAGCACTACTTGCTGAACCACATGCGCTCCGACCAGCAGCTCACCTATGCGGGCCGCGCTTCCTCGGCATCCCCCGCGGTTGGCTACCTGCAACTGCACAACGAACAGCAGAAAGAGCTCGTGGACGCCGCGCTCAGCGGCAACGCGGCCTCGAAAAAAGAAGCCGCCTAGACAAAGGACACGATCATGCAGGTTGAAGTCAAGGTTCCCCAGCTTTCCGAGTCGGTCTCCGAGGCCACGCTCGTCGCGTGGCGCAAGAAGGCCGGCGAGCCCGTGAAGCGCGACGAGAACCTGATCGACGTCGAGACCGACAAGGTCGTGCTCGAGCTGCCCGCGCCCGTCGACGGCGTGCTCGTGAAGATCATGAAGAACGACGGCGAGAGCGTCACCAGCGGCGACGTGATCGCGGTGATCGACACCGAAGGCAAGGCGAGCGTAGCCGCCGCCGCGAAGCCGGCGGAAAAAGAAGTCACCCCGGCGAAGGCCGGGGCCCAATCCAGTGCTTCCCAATCGCCTGTTGCGTCGCCGTCAGCTGCGAAGATCGCAGC
>JBBRQA010000158.1:0-9414 GCA_038227085.1 Burkholderiales bacterium
AGCGCCACGCGCGTGTTCTGGGCCAAAGGCTTCGAGCACAGCTCGCTCGATGACCTGTGCGCGGCAACGGGACTGAATCGCTCCAGCTTCTATGCGGCCTTCAACTCCAAGCGCGACCTTTACCTACGCGCGCTGGAGCGCTACGAGGAAGGCTCGGTTGCACGCATCGCCGCGGCATTGGAGGGCAGGCCGGTGAGGTTGGGAGTAAGGCTGTTTCTCGACGCCCTGATCAACGCCATAGTCGCCGGGCCCGGGCGCCGCGGCTGCTTCATCGGCAACTGCGCGGCCGAAATGGCACGCCTCGATCGCGGCGCCGCGGCGGGCGTGCGCCGCAGCCTTGCGCGCGTCGAGGCCACTTTCAAGGACGGCCTGGAGAAAGCACGCGCGCGGGGCGAGCTCGAACGCCGCGTCGATACTCAGGCACTGGCGCGCTTTCTGACCGCCGGCATCCAGGGCATGCGCCTGGTAGGAAAGGCGAAACCTGACCGGGCGGCGCTGAACGATATCGCCAGAACGATGCTGCACTGTCTTGACTGATCACCGAGGAGAACCGCATGGCTCTGCTGCCCCGCAAACCCGTTCCTTCGCTTGAATTCGACACCGTCGGCGCCAGCCGCTGGTCGCTCGCCGATCAGAAGCCGGCGCAGTTCACCATGGTGGTGTTCTACCGCGGACTGCACTGCCCGATCTGCCATCGCTATACCAGCGAACTGAACGGCATGATCGAAGACTATGAAAAGCGCGGCGTCTCGACGGTCATCACCAGCACCGATTCGCAGGAGCGCGCCGCCGAGGCAAAGGAGAAATGGGGCCTGCCGAACCTCACCGTCGGCTATGGCGTGTCGATCGAAAAGGCGCGCGAATGGGGCCTTTACGTCTCGGCCGGCCGCGGCATGACTTCCGCCGGGATCGAGGAGCCGGCGCTGTTCGCCGAACCGGGCATCTTCCTGGTGAAGCCCGATGCCACGCTCTACTGGGCCTCGGTGTCGACAATGCCGTTCGCGCGCCCGCACTTCACCGACATCGCCGGCGCAATCGACTTCGTCATCAGCAAGAACTACCCGGCGCGGGGTGAAGCGTGACGATCAAGGCGCTCACCTTCGACACCGGCGGCACCATTCTCGACTGGCATCGAGGCATCAGCGGCGCCTTCGCCGCCGCCGGCACCGCGCGCGGCTTGAAGGCCGACTGGGCAGCCGTCACCAACGAGTACCGGCGACGCTCGCTCAAAGGCATGGTCAATGCGGAGCATCCGGCCTACAACTTCGATGACGTGCACCGCAACAAGCTGGACGAGGTGATCGCCGAATTCAAGCTCGACGCGCTCACGGCCGCGGACCGCGATGCGATCTGGCGCACCTGGCACGCGCTGGACGCGTGGCCCGATTTTGTCGCCGCAGCCGCGCGCCTGCGCAAGCGCCATGTCGTGGCCTCGTTGACCCTGCTCACCACCTCGCTCGTCATCGACGTGTCGAAGAAGAACGGTATCGACTGGGACGCCATCATCTCCTGCGAGATGGTCGGCATCTACAAGCCGCGGCCCGAGGCCTACCGTACCGCCGCGAAATGGCTGCAGCTGGAGCCCGCGGAGATTATGATGGTGGCCTGCCACAATTTCGACCTCGACGCGGCGCGCGCCTGCGGCTACCAGACTGCGTTCGTACGCCGGCCCGACGAATGGGGCCCGGGCGGCCCGCCTGACCCGCACCCGAATCCCGCCTGCACACTGGCGGTTGACGGGTTCGACGAGCTCGCCGAGCGCCTCGGCGCGCCTGCCGCGTAACAGAATTGTGATCGCCTACCAGTCAGTATCCAGCTTCCCCGATCGGAGTTATCCATGAAATTCGCGCATTCACTTGTGGGCATAGCCCTTGCGGCGTTCGTCTCGGTTGCCGGTGCCGCGGATGGGTTGATCGCCGTCAAGAGCCCTTATAGCGCCAAGGACACGATGAACCGTCTCGAGGACCTCGTGAAGCAGCGCGGCCTCAACGTGTTCGCACGAATCGATCATGCCGCCGGTGCACTCAAGGTCGGGAAATCTCTGCGGCCCACCGAGCTGCTGATCTTTGGCAACCCGCAGGGTGGAACGCCGTTCATGGAATGCGCACAGACGGCGGGCATCGACCTGCCACTGAAGGCGCTGGTATGGGAGGACGCATCGTCCCAAGTCTGGCTCGGCTACAACGATCCGGCCTTCCTGGCCCAGCGACATGGGGTGCCGGAGTGTGCCGTCGTTGATAATCTTCGAAAGGCGCTGGCCGGGCTTGCCGAGGCAGCCGTCGCTCGCTAGTACCGTGACGAGCCCTTAGTCCCGCCTTAGTCGCTTCAAAAGGCAGCGGCAAGAGCGGGGCACGAGGCGTGCGATTGACCAAGCCCGGTAGATGGAGTACTGGCAAGGCATCTCAACTTCGAGACAAGCGACAAGCCGGAGAAGGGACGCATCGCTGCATTTCATCCTGCGCCATCCGCATTTCATCGGCGCACGCTGTACACAGGACTTTCCCGGCCCTATCTTGCAAAGGTGCCGCCGAGCCTGGCGGTAGTGTGTCGAAAAGAGGAAGACAACCATGACCCTGCCCGACGACCTGCAAAAGCTCCAGACCCTGCGCGAGCAAGGTGCGCTGACTGAAGAAGAATTCGTACTCGCGAAGAAGCGGCTGTTGGAGGGCACGGCCGAAGGCGCCCCGCCGAAGACCGAAAATTCACCTCAGCCCAACGCCCTCAGTCAGCTGCGCCGTTCCATCACCGACCGCTGGATCGGCGGCGTCTGCGGTGGTCTCGCCGAGATCACGAGCATCCCATCGTGGTCATGGCGCGTTCTGTTCGTGCTTACGGCGCTTCTGCACGGCTTCGGGCTGGTCGTGTACGCGCTGCTCTGGATCTTCGTGCCTGCGCAGGGCCACGGGCCGCAGCCCGTCACGCCTTCGAGAGATTGAGACGGCGCACGGCTTCCCTTCGCGCGCGGCATGAGGTCATGCGCCAGAGGCCAGTCGTTCATTCTGGGGAAAGAGGGCTCGCCGGGCCTCCTCATCCAGCTCGGTCTTGAAGGTGTGGCTCTTCGACAGCGCCTCGACGCGCTGCGCCGCGGGGCGGGAATTGATCTCATCGAATAACCGGCGCACGTTGGGCAACTGCTCCCACGCGCCGTCGCCCAATACCCGCGGTATGGCGCGTGCCCATCCCCAGACTGCCATGTCGACGATCGTGTACGAGGGGCCCACCATATAGCGTTGCTTCGCGAGCCGTTCGTCGACGATCTTCCAGTGCCGCCATGCCTCGAAGTCGTAGCGGTTGACCGCATACGCCTTGGGTTCCGGGGCGAAATGCTTGAAATGCACCGCTTGCCCGGAATAGGGCCCTATACCAGACGCCACGAACATGAGCCATGAAAGCAGCTCCGCGCGTGCGCCCGGATTGCCCTCCGGCAGGAAGCGCCCTGTCTTCTCGGCCAGATAAAGCAGGATCGCGTTGCTGTCGAAGATCGCCTGGTTTCCGTCGACGATCGCCGGAGTCTTTGCGTTGGGATTGATGGCGCGGAAGCTCGGCGAATGCTGCTCCCCCTTGCGCGTGTCGACGGGGATCACTTCGTATGGAAGGCCGGATTCTTCCAGAAACAGGGCGACCTTTGCGGGATTCGGCGATGGATGGTAGTAGAGCTTGATCATTGGTCGGCAACTCCTACGGTGAAAATTCAGATGGTGATCATTCAGTCGTGATGGCCGCTTCAGGACGGCAGGCTCGCTCGAACCGCTTTGCGTGCGCGGTGAACGATGACCCACAAGTTTCCGGGCGACACTCCGAGCCTGTCGCACGCCTCCTCGGTCTCATACCCTTCCAGCTCGCACAATACGTAGGCGGCTGCGCTCCGCTCAGGTAGTTGCTCGAGGGCGCGGCCAGCTGCAGCAAGCATTTGGCGAGCGGCGAAGATTCGGGCCGGGTCAGTACGATGATCGATCTCCTCATGCGGCTCGTATGTCAGGTTGGATTCGTCGCCTGAATCCTCGTCAGGCAGACTTGAAAGTGGAGACATATGATGCAGGATCTTGGCCGTCCTCCGAAAATGGTCGCAGATCTTGTTGCGAAGGATCCCGACCAGCCACGTGCGCAGCGTGCTGCGCCCGTCGAAGGGAGTGCGGGCGGCCAGCGCCGCCGCCAAAGCCTCCTGGACGACGTCGTCCGCCTGGTCGGCGCTCCTCAATTGCGACCTCGCGTAGCCGCGCAAGAATCGCGTCATCGCAGCGAGCTCCACGGCATTCAACGATCGCAGCGTCATGAAATCTCCTCGATGGATGGTCGGCACGATGAAGACCCGGCGACGGGGCCATTCCTTACAAGATGAACGCCGCGCCCGCCGCAATAATCTTTGCCCATTGCGGTAAGGTTCGCGCTCCCCGCCGGGTCTCATCGGAGCAACACCCAACCCACCAAAGGAGATTTCGCATGAATCGCAGGCAATTGGGCTCTATCGCGGCTGCCGCCGCCTTCGCAGTGCTTACTTCGGGAATGCCGCTCACGGCTGCGGCGGCGTCGACCGACGGCGCCGTGAAATGCGCGGGCGTCAACAGCTGCAAGGGCCACTCGGAATGCAAGACCGCGACCAACGATTGCAAGGGCCTCAATAGCTGCAAGGGCGAGGGGTTCGTCACCAAGGGCAGCGCCAAGGAATGCACGGCGGCCGGCGGCAAGGTGCTCTCGTAATCCCATGATCGAAGGATTCGGCCTGGGGCTGCGGCCCGAGCACTATCGCGAGTTCGCGGCCGCGAGCCCCAGGGTCGAATGGCTCGAGATCCTCACCGAGAATTACCTCGTCGCCGGAGGCAAGCCGCTCGACTACCTCGATCGCATTCGCGCGCGCTATCCGATGGTCATGCACGGCGTGTCTCTTTCTATCGCGGGCACCGAGCCGCTCGACGAGGAATACCTGCGCGCGCTGAAGGCCCTGGCGCGACGCGTGCAGCCCGCGTGGATCTCGGATCATTTGTGCTGGACCGGGGTGGAGAGCGCCTACCTGCACGATCTCCTGCCCGTGCCGTTCACACGGGAAGCCCTGCGCCACGTCGCGGCACGCGTGGGCAGGGTGCAGGACTACCTGGGCCGGAGCCTGGTGCTGGAAAACGCGTCCACTTACGTTCGCTTCGAGCGCGACGAGATGAGCGAATGGGAGTTCCTCGCCGCGCTCGCGCGCCACAGCGGCTGCGAGTTGCTCCTCGATGTGAACAACGTCTACGTGAACGCGACGAACCACCAGTTCGACGCGCGCGAATTCATCGATGCGATTGCGCCATCGAGTGTTCGCCAGATTCACCTGGCAGGCCATACGGATGAGGGTGGAAGGCTCATCGACACGCACGACGCCCCGGTTTGCGAGGCGGTCTGGGATCTCTACGAGCACGCCATCGCCCGGTTCGGCGCGGTGCCGACGATGATCGAGCGCGACGACCGCATTCCGCCGCTGGACGAGCTCGTCAAGGAGCTCGCCGTGGCGCGCATCAGGGCTGACCGCGCGCTGCGCAAAGGAGCGGAAGATGCCATCGCTGCGTGACGAGCAGCGCGCGCTGCAGGCTGTGATCCTGGCGGGCGACGCCGCTTCGCCCTGCGCGCCGACGCGCGACGGGCAGGGCGTCGCGGTTTATCGATTCGCCTACCGCGCCCGCCTCGCCGGCGCGCTGCGCGTGAACTATCCCATCCTCGCGACCTTGCTCGGAGAGCTCGAATTTCGACGCATCGCCGACGCTTACGCCGGCGCGATGCCGTCGCGCCACTATTCCATACGCGGCCACGGTTCCGAGCTGTGGCGTTCGCTCTACGGCGCGCGCGCGGACCTGGCACGCATGGAGTGGGCGCTGGGAAGCGCCTTCGATGCGCCGGATGCCGCGCCGATCGAAGCGGCATTCCTGGAATCGATCCCGGTCGACGAATGGGCCGACCTGCCTTTCGCCGCGCATCCGTCGGTCGCCGTGCTGTCGATGTCATGGACGGTCGAGGCGCAGTGGGAAGCCGTTCGCGCGGAAAGCGGCAGCGCCATCGACGAGCCTCGGGAGCACGAGCACGCGTTGCTCGTGTGGCGCAAGAATCTTCAATCCCACTGGCGCTCGGCTTCGGTGGCGGAAGGGCAGGCGCTCCTCGCCCTCCACGCAAGCGGCACTCTGGGGCGCGCCTGCGAGGCCCTCGATGAAGCCGGCGCGGAGGCGATCGGCGGCTGGTTCGCGGGCTGGGTGCGCGAGGGCATGCTCGTGGCGAGAAGCGAGCGGCGCGCATGAGGTCCCTTATCGGCCGCTCGCCGTCGCATTTCGACCAGGTCGTACGCGCCTATACCGCGGAACTCTTTCATTTTACGCTGTGGCTCGCGCGCGATCGCCATCGGGCGGAGGACATCCTGCAGGAGGCGCTCACGCGCGCCTGGCGCAACTGGAACCACGTGAAGGACGAGTCGGCGCGCCGCAGCTGGCTCTATTCAATCGTGCGCAACGAGTTCTATCGCGACGCGCGCAAGGGCGCTCGCGACGCGGAAGAGATGGACGACGAGATGCTCGCGCAAATCGCCGACGAGCGCGACTTCACGCGCGGACTCGAGTTACGCCAGATCATGGACCGGCTACCGTCGCAATTCCTCGAGCCGCTGGTGCTGCAGAACCTGGCCGGCCTTACCTGCGAGGAGGTGGCCGCCGTCCTTGGCGTGAGCGTCGGCGCCGCGATGACGCGCATGAGCCGCGCCCGCGCGGCGCTGCGCGACATGCTCCGCGAGCCCGACAGTCGCGCCGTAAAAGGAGAACCTCGATGAACGAACTCGAAGCCCGGCGCCAGCTGCTCGCCGATCCCCGACGGCTTTCCGCCGAACTCGAAGCGGCGGTGGACGCTTCGCCGGGACTTGCCGCCTTTCGCGACGAATTGATCCGCGCGGACGACGAGATGAATCACCTGCTCACGCGCGCGGACGTGCCCGAGGGCCTCGCCGACCGCATCGTGCTTCGCGCGCGGTACGGCGATCGCACGCGCTGGGGCCTCGCGCTTGCTGCCACGCTCGTCGCCGTGGCGATCGCCGTTCCGTGGTACTTCAGCCCGGGCGCTGCCGACGTTGAGCGCGCGATGATCGCGCACGTCGACCAGGAAGTGGCGGAGCTCCAGGATGACAGCGGCATCGAGCCCGCGGTGCTGCGGACCTCGGTGTCGGCGCTTGGCGTGAATGTGCGCGATGCGGGCTACCGTATCCGTCACCTCGCCAATTGCATCGTCGCGGGACGCGAAGGGCGGCACTTCACCATGGACGGCCCAAATGGCGTGGTGTCCGTCCTGGTGCTTCCCGGAGGAACGCAGAGCGACGCTCACGTGCTGATGAAGCGGGGTGCCACAGAGGGCATCTTCATGAAGCGCGCAGGAGTGACGATTGGAGTCTTCGCACAGAACGGCACGGACCGCGGCGAGCTCGAGAGGATCATGCGCCAGGTCTTCGCGTGAAGAGCGTCCCTTCCGGGCGGTTATGCCCCGCCCGTAAGGGTGGGTTCTCGAAGCGCATTGCCTTCAGCGAGGGCAGGGCGCTCCCGCATCCATCCACGCCTTGAAAGCCGCCACGAACTGCTCTCGCGGCACCGGTACAGGATTGCGCCCGAGCCCGGGGTTCCAACCCCACGCCACCAGCTTGTCGTCGCGGTTGTGAACGAGCATCGCCCGCAGGTCCTTGCCGCCGGTTCTGGCGGGATCCTTGATCGTGGCGCAGAGCTGCGCGGGCGTGACGTCGATGAACACCATCTTTGTCTTCGGGGGCGGGAGGTGCCAGTTGGGCGCGCCCGGCGGGACGTGCAGCCCATAGTCGACAGGCAGGTTCTGCTGGCCATGGCAGGTGCCGCACTCCATCGCCACGGCGCCGAAGCCGGCGGGGCCGCGCTGCACGTTCATCTGGTGCGGGCGGCTCGTGTCGAGCTGGCGCGGGGCGTCCTCGGGGATGTGGCAGTTGGCGCAGCGCGGATGCTGCAGCACGGAGCGCACGACCTCGAAGGCTTGCAGGCCGGCATCGTTACTTTGGGCGAGCACCAGCGCGGGGCCGGCGCCCGCGAGGGCTAGGAGGCATAGGGGCACGGCGGATTTGGTCTTCATCGCGATTGGACCTTACATCTGGCAAACGTTTCATCCCCGCACATGGTTAAAATATTGTCCCATGAGAAAGACAATCCCCCTGATGTTGGCGCTGATGCTTGCCGCATGCGCCGCGCCCCCCGTGGCGCAGAAGGCCGCCCCGATTCCCGATGTCGATCCGCTCGCCGCGACGCTCGCGCAGCGCGATCTCGAGCTCCTCATGAGCTACCTCGAGGGGACATTCGAGACCACCCCTCAGCTGGAGGGTTACGGCGATTCCCTGCCGATGCGCCTTCGCATTGTCCGGCTCTGGCCCGAGCGCACCGACGAGTACTGGCTGTACGCCGAATACGTGAACCCTGACGCCGAGCGCCAGGCCTTTCGCCAGCGGATCCTGCGCTTGCAGCGCGTGGACGCGAACATCTATGGGCGGCTCTACCACGTGCCCGGCGATCCGGCCGCCGCGGTCGGCGAATGGCGCAAGGACCGGCCCTTCGCGGGCGTGAACCCGGCGAGCCTGATGGAGTACGAGGGCTGCCGCGCCCTCTGGATGAAGCAGATGGAGTCGCTTTTCACGTCCGGGACCGAGGGTTCCAGATGCCGCAGCGACCGTCCGGAGGTGGCCGACGAGCACTCGGATTTCTTCCTCGCGTCGGCCTCGTTTCGGGGCTGGGTGCGTGGCGTGGACGCCTCCGGAAAGCAGGTCGAAGGTCCAACCGGACCATCCGAATTCAAGAAAATCGACCGCAAAGCGCGCTAAGTGGTTGATCTGTAAGACGGCCCATTACGGCTGTCATTTCAGAAAGCCGCCTTTCTGGGTTAAAATCGACACCTCTGTCAGAGATGACGAAGGCGAGGTGTAGGCGATGATCCGATCGAAACGCTTGTTTGTGATGGCCGCGGCGCTTGCTGCCTCCCTGGCCGCGCCCGCCTTTGCCGACATCTTTTCGTTCAAGGACGACAAGGGCGTCGTGCACTTCACCAACATCGCCGGGCTCGACAACCGCTACAGGCTGGTTCGCAAGGAAGACGGCTCCCCGGTCAACGGCGGCTCGAACTACACCGCCAAGGTCTTCATGCCGTCGCAGCAGGACATCCAGAAGTACGCCAACATCATCCAGACCGCGAGCAAGGCCTACGGGGTCGAGCCGTCGCTGGTCCACGCCGTGATCTCGGCGGAGAGCGCGTACAACCAGAACGCCGTTTCGCGCACCGGCGCCATGGGCCTCATGCAGCTCATGCCCGACACCGCTCGCCGCTACGGCGTGCAGAACATGATGGACCCCACTGAGAACATCCACGGCGGCGTGCGTTACCTGCGCGACCTGCTCACCATGTTCAAGG
>JBBRQA010000159.1:0-9378 GCA_038227085.1 Burkholderiales bacterium
AAGATCCGAAAAAGTCTCCCCGCGCTCACCCACAAAACCCTTCGGCAGTGGTAACTATCTGAACCAATGCTGAAATTTCCTGACACTGAAGAAGCCCGAATGACCAAACCCGGCCCGTCCACGCTCGACATCGCCCAGGCGACCCTGCTCGCTCCCTTCGGGATCGACGAGGTCGCCACCCACAAGGTGTTCGGCACCATCCTCGCGCACAAGGCCGACGACGCCGACCTCTACTTCCAGTACAACCGCTCCGAGGGTTGGTCGCTGGAAGAAGGCGAGGTGAAGTCGGGCAGCTACTCGATCGACCAGGGCGTGGGCGTGCGCGTGGTGTCGGGCGAGAAGACCGCGTTCGCCTACGCGGACGACATCAACGTGGAGGCGCTCGACGCCGCGGCCAAGGTCACGCGCGCGATCGCCGCCGATGGCGGCGACGCCCTCATCGGCAACGCGATGGTGCGCGCCGGCCCCGCGCTCTACGCGCCCATCGATCCGATCACGCAGTTCGACGACGGCGCCAAGGTGAAGATCCTCGAGGCGATCGAGAAGCACGCGCGCGCCGTGGATCCGCGCGTGAAGCAGGTGATGGCCCGCTTGTCGGGCGAATACGACGTGATGCTCGTGGCGCGCGCCGACGGCGGGCTCGCCGCGGACGTGCGTCCCCTGGTGCACCTGTCGATCACCGTGATCGCCGAGCAGGACGGGCGGCGCGAGCAGGGCCACCAGGGCGCGGGCGGGCGTTTCGGCTACGGCTTCTTCACCGGCGAGATGCTCGAGAACCTCGCGCGCGACGCGGTGCGCCAGGCCCTGGTCAACCTGGAAGCGCGTCCCGCTCCGGCCGGCGTGATGAGCGTCGTGCTCGGACCCGGCTGGCCCGGCGTGCTGCTGCACGAGGCCATCGGCCACGGGCTGGAGGGCGACTTCAATCGCAAGGGAACGTCGGCGTTCAGCGGGCGCATCGGCGAGCGCGTCGCGGCGCCCGGGGTCACCGTGGTCGATGACGGCACGCTGCCCGAGCGGCGCGGCTCGCTTTCCGTCGACGACGAGGGCAATCCCACCACGAGGAACGTCCTCATCGAGGACGGCATCCTGCGCGGCTACCTGCAGGATCGCCTCAACGCGCGCCTCATGGGCGTGCCGGTCACGGGCAACGGGCGGCGCGAATCGTACGCGGCGATCCCGATGCCGCGCATGACCAATACCTTCATGATGGGCGGGTCCGAGGATCCGGCCGAAATCATCGCTTCCGTCGATCGCGGTCTCTACGCCGTGAATTTCGGCGGCGGAGAGGTCGACATCACCAGCGGCAAGTTCGTATTCTCCGCCTCCGAAGCCTACTGGGTCGAGAACGGCAAGATCCAGTACCCGGTGAAGGGCGCGACGCTGATCGGCAACGGCCCCGATGCGCTGACGCGCGTCACCATGATCGGCAATGACATGTGCCTCGATCCCGGCGTCGGCATGTGCGGCAAGGAAGGCCAAAGCATCCCGGTGGGCGTGGGCCAGCCCACCATCCGCATCGAGGGGCTCACCGTGGGCGGCACCGCGTAAGGCCGCGCCGCTGCATCCGACTCACTGCTATTCCCGTATAGCCAATCATGACCATCGACCGCAGACATTTCATCGCCACCCTGGGAGCGCTCTTCGCGATGCACGGCGCCCAGGCCGCCACCAAGCCCGACGACGCCGCCAAGGTGGAGAAGCTCAAACTCTCCGACGACGAGTGGAAGAAGCGCCTCACGTCCGAGCAGTATTCCGTGCTGCGCCACGAGGGTACGGAGCGTCCCGGCTCGAGCCCGTTCAACGGCGAGAAGCGCAAGGGCGCCTTCGTGTGCGCCGGGTGCGACCTCGCGCTCTTCACCTCGGACACCAAGTACGAGAGCGGCACCGGCTGGCCCAGCTTCTACACGTTCATCCCCGGCCACCTCGAGACCAAGACCGACTTCAAGCTGGTCTTGCCGCGCACCGAGTATCACTGCGCGCGCTGCGAGGGCCACCAGGGCCACGTGTTCGACGACGGGCCCAAGCCCACCGGCAAGCGCTATTGCAACAACGGCGTGGCACTGAAGTTCGTCCCGGCCTAGGTCACTTCGCCTCGATCCGGCCGTCGAGCTTCGCGGGCTTGTCGCGCGCGGTCCACATCCAGCAATAGTCCTCGGCGCTCTTCGCGATGAAGGTGCCGCCGTCGCCGCGCATGGCGTCGCGCTTCACCGGATAGAAGACCTCGGGATGGTGGTGATAGTGGATGTTGAAGTCGAGGGGCGCGTCGGATTTCCAGGCGTACGCGCGCTTCTCGCCCGCCTCCAGGCGCACGCATTCCTCATGCATCTTTTTCGCTTCGAGGGTCATCGCGAAACGCTTCGCCTCCGGCGCGCCGGCTGCGAAGGCGGCGGCACAGGCGATGAGGCACGGCAAGGCAAGGAGTTTTTTCATCGCTTTATGCTAGCATTCGAGCATGGATCGCCGGGCCCCTTGGTACTTCTGGTTCTTCTATCTCACGCCGCAGGCGGTTGAGAGGATTTGAGCCGGGTACAGCCAGACGAATCCACCACAAACCGCCAGACACAACCTGGCGGTTTTTTGTTTTTTGGGGACAGACCACAACTCGATGGCGGATGTGTTCTGTCCCCCCGGAGTCAGTCATATGCCGCACGTGAGAACCGACGACGTCAGGATCGAGCAGGGCGACGAGCTCCTCGCGCCGATGCAGGTGATGCGCGAGCTCGCCGCCACGGAGCGTTCCGAGGAGGCGACCTTCGACGGGCGGCGCGCGGTACACGACATCCTGCGCGGGGCCGACGATCGCCTGCTGGTCGTGGTGGGACCGTGCTCGATCCATGACTACAAGGCCGCGCTGGATTACGCCAGGCGCCTCGCGGGCGAGCGCGAGCGCCTCGCGCACGACCTCGCCATCGTGATGCGCGTGTATTTCGAGAAGCCGCGCACCACGGTGGGCTGGAAGGGCTTCATCAACGATCCGCACCTCGACGAGACCTTCGACATGAACGAGGGGATCCGCCTGGCGCGCAAGCTCCTCCTCGAGGTCAACGAGATCGGGGTGCCGTGCGGGACGGAATTCCTCGACCTCATCTCGCCGCAGTACATCGCGGACCTCATCGCCTGGGGCGCGATCGGCGCGCGCACCACCGAATCGCAGTCGCATCGCCAGCTCGCCTCGGGGCTATCGTGCCCGGTGGGCTTCAAGAACGGCACCGACGGCAACATCCGCATCGCGGTCGACGCGATCAAGGCCGCGGCCGCGCGCCACCATTTCATCTCGGTCACCAAGTCCGGGCACGTCGCGGTGTTCAAGACCGCGGGCAACGAGGACTGCCACGTGATCCTGCGCGGCGGAAGATCGCCCAACTACGACGCGGCCAGCATCGAAGCGGCGTGCCAGGAGCTCGCCTCGGCGGGACTCGCGCAGCACCTGATGGTCGACTTCTCGCACGCCAACGCCTCGAAGCAGTTCCAGAGACAGCTCGAGGTCGGGCGCGACGTGGCGGGCCAGCTCGCTGCCGGCGAGCGGCGCATCGTGGGCGTGATGGTGGAGAGCCACATCAATCCGGGGCGCCAGGATCTCGTGCCCGGCAAGCCCCTCGAGTACGGCGTATCGATCACCGACGCCTGCCTGGGCTGGGCGGACACGGTCAACCTGCTCGACACGCTCGCCGAGGGCGTGCGTGCGCGTCGCGTCGCAGTGGAGGAATGAAGATGGCAAGCGCAGAGAAGAAGTCGATGCCGGTCGTTGGAAGGACCGATGACCTTCGAATATCGGCGGTACGCGCGCTCATCGCGCCGCAGCTGCTGCTCGAAGAGCTGCCGGTCGACGCGGCATCGCTCGCCACCGTCACCAACGCGCGGCAGGCGGTGCACCGTATCCTGCACGGCGCCGACGATCGCCTGGTCGCGGTGGTGGGGCCGTGCTCGATCCACGATTCGGGCGCCGCGCTCGAATACGCCGCGCGGCTGAAGGACGCCGCGCAGCGCCACGCCGCCGACCTCCTCCTCGTGATGCGCGTGTATTTCGAGAAGCCGCGCACGACGGTGGGATGGAAGGGCTTCATCAACGATCCGCGCCTCGACGGCAGCTTCGCCATCAACGAGGGCCTGCGACAAGCGCGCAAGCTCCTCCTCGACATCAACCACATGGGATTGCCCGCCGGCACGGAATTCCTCGACCTCCTTTCGCCCCAGTACATCTCGGACCTCATCGCGTGGGGCGCCATCGGCGCGCGCACCACGGAATCCCAGAGCCACCGCCAGCTCGCCTCGGGCCTGTCGTGCCCGGTGGGATTCAAGAACGGCACGGACGGCTCGATCAGGATTGCCGTCGATGCGCTGCGCGCAGCCGCGGCGCCGCATGCCTTCATGGGCATGACCAAGACCGGGCAGGCCGCGATTTTCGAGACGGTCGGCAACGAGGACTGCCACGTGATCCTGCGCGGCGGCAAGACACCCAACTACGACGCGGCGAGCGTGGACGCGGCCGCGAAGGAGCTGGCGGACGCCGGCCTCGCGCCGCACCTCATGGTGGATTTCTCGCACGCGAACGCGTCGAAGAAATTCGAGAGGCAGATGGAGGTCGGGGCCGACATCGTGAGCCAGCTCGCCGGGGGCGACGAGCGCATCGTCGGCGTGATGGTGGAGAGCCATCTCAATCCCGGACGCCAGGACCTGGTGCCCGGCAAGCCGCTCGCGCACGGCGTGTCGGTCACCGACCCGTGCCTGGGCTGGGCCGACACCGCGACGCTTCTCGAGACGCTCGCGCGCGGGGTGCGTGAGCGGCGCCTGAAGCACAGCGAATGAGCAAGGCCGAAGAGTTCCGCATCCTCGGGCGCCACAAGGCGGGCGACGAGTCGATCCGCTTCACCTACCGCGGCGTCACCTTCGACCAGGATTCCTTCCACGTGGTCGCGGGATTGAACGCGGTCGACACGCGCGAGTACACCGAGCAGACCTTCAAGGCGCTGCAATCGATGGGGCAGGCATGCGCGCGCATGGGGGCGTACAAGCCGCGCACCAGCCCCTATTCGTTCCAGGGTTACGGCAAGAGCTGCCTGCCGTACGTCTTCGAGCTGGCCGGCAAGTACGGCATCCAGGTGATCTCCATGGAGGTCACGCGCGACGAGCACCTCGACGAGATCCGCGCGGCGTTGCGCGAGACGGGCGACGCCACCGGCGTGATGCTTCAGATCGGCACTCGCAACACGCAGAACTTCGAGCTCCTGAAGACCGTCGGCAGCCAGCGCGATTTCCCGATCCTCCTCAAGCGCGGCTTCGGCATCACGCTGCACGAGTCGCTGCTCGCCGCCGAGTACGTGGCGAGCGCCGGCAACCGCGACATCGTGTTCTGCTTGCGGGGGATGAAGACCAACTTCGGCGATCCGCATCGCAACCTGGTGGATTTCGCGCACGTGCCGGTGGTCAAGCGCCTCACGCGGATGCCGGTCTGCATCGATCCTTCGCACTCGGTCGGCATCCGCGCCACCGCGCCCGACGGGCTGCAGGACATCTTCCACGTCGCCGCGCAGGGCATCATCGCCGGGGCGAACCTGGTGCTCACCGACGTGCATCCCGATCCGGGCAAGGCATTGGTCGATGCCGCGCAGGCATTGACTTTGGAAGAGCTGCCGTATTTCCTCGAGGACTGCGCGCTGGTTCGTGAAACGTACGAGAAACGGCGGCGGCTTCGTTGATCGAAAGGCTCTTGTCCGCGCTTGTCTGCGGATCAATGGCTTCTTGCATCACGTTGTCCATCGCGGCGCCCATTTCGCTGAAGGATGACCTGGACCGCAAGGTCGAGCTGAAGCAACCCGCGCAGCGGATCGTCACGCTCGCACCTTCACTGACCGAATTGGTTTTCTCGGTGGGAGCGGGAAATCGCGTGGTCGGAGTCAGCGCCTACAGCGACTACCCGCAGGAGGCGAAGAGGCTCCCGCAAGTGTCCACCGCGGCGTCGTTCTCGCTGGAGAGCATCGCCGCGCTGAAGCCGGACCTGGTGCTCGCCTGGCGCGACAGCGTGAGGCGCGAGGATATCGAGCGCATCACGGCCTTCGGGGCCGCGGTATTCGTCGCGCACTCGCGCAACTTCGAAGACGTGCCGCGCCTCCTCCACGCGATCGGCACGCTCACCGCGACCGACGGTGCGGCGCCCGCGGCCGAGTACCAGGCAAAGCTCGCGAAGGTGCGCCGCGACTATGCCGGCGTGCCGAAGCTGACCGCCCTCCTCGAGATCTGGAATCGCCCGCTCACCACCATCGCGGGCCGGCATTTCATGAACGAGGCGCTCGAGGTCTGCGGCGCCACCAACGTATTCCAGGATCTAGCCGGTGTCGCGCCCGTGGTGCCCTGGGAAGAGGTCTACCGGCGCGATCCCGAGATCGTGGTGGGCGCGAGCTCCGCGGCTTCGCCCGAGGAATTCCGCGCCAACTGGCGCGAACGCCCGGCGCTGGCCGCGGTGAAGTCCGGTCGGCTGGTGTTCGTGGATGCCGACCGCATCCAGCGGCTCACGGCGCGCACGCCCGACGGCATCGCCGCCCTGTGCGAGGCGATCGCGCGCGTGCGCTAGGCGCGCTTTACCGGTGCGATCATGCCGGAGGCGACGACGGCCCCGGTGGGCTGCCCGGTAGGCGAGCCGCCGCGCGGCTCCATGCTGACCGCGAGCGCGTTGGCGCCCTGCACGCGCGGATCCGCCGCGGTGATCTTGATCAACGTGTCGCCCATGGCGTTGGTGACCAACCCGAGGGAACGCGGCTTGCCTTCCTTGGGCAGCACCCACAGCTCGAGGCTCTGGTTCTCCATGCCGCCCCAGGGCTTCACCACGCGCACGCGCAGGAGATCAGGCTGGTGCATCGACACCACCATGCGCGGTGAAGCGTCGGCGAGCACCGCGACGAACACCGGCTCGCCGCGCGGGCCGGTCGAGAGGAACACGAAGAAGGCGAAGAGCACGGAGGCGAGGCCGCCGGCGAGGAGGCCGAAGGCGCGCCACAGACCCGCGCGTGCGGCAGGTACCGTGCGCGGAGCAAGGCGCGCCTCGATGCCCGACCACACGCGCCTGGGCGGCTCGACCGGTGCGACGCGCTCGGCGAGGGGCGTGAGAGTCGTTTCCCAGCGCGCCACCTCCCCGGCCACCGCGCGGTCCTCGCGCATGTGGCGCTCGAAGCGGCTGCGCGCGCGCCCGCGGAGCGTGCCGAGCACGTACTGCGCGGCGAGGGCCTGGACGGCGGCGGGCGAGAGGCGCATCAGCCGCGCTCCGCCGCGCCGGTGCGCATGAGGCAATCCTTGAGCTTGAGAAGCCCGCGGCGGATGTGTGTCTTCACGGTGCCGAGCGGGCGGCGCAAGTGGTCGGCCAGCTCCGAGTGCGTGAGCCCGTGGAAAAAGGCGAGCGCGATGGTCTGGCGCTGCTCGGCGTCGAGCTCCTCGAGGCAATGCTGGATCGAGTGCGCCTCGGCGCGCGTCTGGGCTTCCTGCGGCGGTGCGGCGCGCTCGTCGGCGAGGTTGGAAGCGAGCACGTCGTCGACGTCGGGCTCCTCGCGCGTGCGCCGCACGATGTCGAGGCTGCGATTGCGCACGATAGCCGTCATCCATGTCGTCGGCGCGCTCTTGGCCTGAGCGTAGTCCGACGCATGGTTCCAGATATTGATGAAACTGTCCTGCAATGCTTCCTCCGCGAGCGCTCGCTCACGGACTATACGTAGCGAGACGGCAAACAGTTTCGAGCTGGTCGCGCGATAGAGCTCGGCGAACGCCGGCCGGTCGCCGAGCGCCGAGCGCGCGAGGAGGCCGGCGAGGCGCGCCTGGGCGGCGTCGAGCGTCATGCGGGCTTGCCCTCGCGGCCCGGCTTCCACACGGTTTCCGCCGTAGCCGACGCCGCGTTGAGGGTGCGCGCGGCGAGGAACAGCATGTCGGAGAGCCGGTTCATATACCGGATGCTGAGCGCCGAAACCGCCTCCACGCGGCCCAGGGACACCAGCGAGCGCTCGGCGCGGCGGCATATCGCGCGCGCGAGATGGCATGCGGCCGCGGCGCGCGTGCCGCCCGGAAGCACGAAATCGCGCAGCGACGGCAGCGGCGCGCGTAGCGTCTCGAGGCGCGCGTCGATCTCGCGCAGGTGCGCTTCCCAGAGGGCCGAGCGCCCCGGGATGCAGACCTCCCCGCCCAGGTCGAAAAGGTCGTTCTGGACTCCCCTGAGCGCGGCCCGCACGTGGTCCGGAACCGTCTCGGCGAGGACCACGCCGATGGCGCTGTTCAGCTCGTCCAGGTTGCCCATCACCTCGACGCGCAGGGAGTCCTTGCCGACGCGGGTCCCGTCGCCGAGCCCGGTGGTTCCGTCGTCGCCCGTGCGAGTGACTATCTTCGTGAGACGGTTCGCCATGAGCGCCCATTGTACAATCGGCTCCGTGAAAACCAGCTTTTTGGATTTCGAGCAGCCGATCGCGGAGCTCGAGCAGAAGATCGAGGAGCTGCGCTTCGTGCAGGACGACTCCGCCGTGGACATCTCCGCGGAGATCGAGCGCCTGTCGAAGAAGAGCCGTGATCTCACCAAGGAGATCTACGGCAAGCTCACCCCCTGGCAGATCTCCAAGGTCGCGCGCCATCCGCAGCGTCCGTACACGCTCGACTACGTGGGCATGCTGTGCACCGACTTCGAGGAGATGCACGGCGATCGCTCGTTCGCCGACGACGCCGCGATCGTGGGCGGGCCCGCGCGCTTCAACGGGCAGAGCGTGATGGTGATCGGCCACCAGAAGGGCCGCGACACCAACGACAAGATCTTCCGCAATTTCGGCATGCCGCGCCCCGAGGGCTACCGCAAGGCGCTGCGGCTGATGAAGCTCGCGGAGAAGTTCGGCATCCCGCTGCTTACCTTCGTCGACACGCCGGGCGCCTATCCCGGCATCGGCGCAGAGGAGCGCGGGCAGTCGGAGGCGATCGGCAAGAACCTCTACGCGATGGCGGGGCTGCGCGTGCCGGTGGTGGTCACCGTGATCGGCGAGGGCGGCTCGGGCGGCGCGCTCGCCATCGCGGTGGGCGATATCACGCTCATGATGCAGTACTCGACCTACTCGGTGATCTCTCCCGAGGGCTGCGCGGCGATCCTCTGGAAGAGCCCGGAGAACGCGGCCGAGGCCGCGGACAGCCTCGGCATCACCGCCTCGCGCCTGAAGACCCTCGGCGTCATCGACAAGGTGATCGCCGAGCCCCTCGGCGGGGCGCACCGCGACCACGCGGAGGCGGCGAAGAGCCTGAAGAAGGCGATCCAGGAGGGCCTGCGAAGCCTCCAGGACCTTTCGCCCGACGCGCTCCTCGAGCGCCGCCAGGAGCGCTGGGTCAACTATGGAAAGTTCAAGGAACTGGCCGAGTAGCGTCCTCGCG
>JBBRQA010000160.1:0-9319 GCA_038227085.1 Burkholderiales bacterium
CGCTCGTGCCGATCTCTCCGCACACGCTCTCCAACCGGCCGATCGCGATCCGCAGCACCTCGAAGGTGGAGATCACGCTGGTGCGCGGCCTGGATGCGCGCGCCAACTTCGACGTGCAGGCCCACTGGCAGCTCGAGCCGGGCGACGTAGTCACGGTATCGGCCGCCGCGCGCCCGGCGACGCTCCTGCATCCCAGGGGCTATCGGTACTTCTCCATGCTGCGGCAGAAGCTGCGCTGGAACGAGCGCACCTCTTGACGCTGCGCTCCCGGCAACGCGTTTCCAGGGCTTTTAGGTAGCCATGCTGCGGGCTCTTTCCATCCGCGACTACGTCATCGTCGAGCGCCTCGACCTCGAGCTGGGTGCGGGTTTTACCGCGCTCACCGGCGAGACGGGTGCCGGCAAGTCGATCCTCCTCGATGCGTTGCAGCTCGCCCTGGGCGGGCGAGCGGACGCGGGCGTGGTGCGCGCCGGCGCGCAGCGCGCCGAGGTGAGCGCCGATTTCGACGCGCAGTCGCTCGAGCCGGTGCGCGCGTGGCTCGCCGCGCAGGATTTCGACGAAGGCGACGGCGCATGCCTGCTGCGCCGCACGATCGACGCGGCGGGGCGCTCGCGCGGTTTCGTGAACGGGCGGCCGGCCACCGCGGCGCAGCTGCGCGAGCTGGGCGAGATGCTGGTGGACATCCACGGGCAGCACGATCACCAGCTCCTTCTCAAGCGCGACCGCCAACGCATGCTGCTCGACGCCTACGGAGGTTCCGTGGAGCAGGCCCGGCAAGTCGCGGCGCAATTTTCCGCGTGGCGCAAGCTCGCCGACCAGCGCCTCGCGCGGCAGCGCGCGCAGGCGAGCTCGGTGCGCGAGCGCGAATTGCTCGCCCACGAGCTGCGCGACCTGGAGGCGCTCGCCTTCGAGGCGCGGCAATGGTCCGACGACCAGGCCGAGCATCGCCGCCTCGCCCACGCGCAGGAGCTCATCGCCACCGTCTCGGAGTGCGCCGAGGCCCTCGACGAATCCGAGGAGTCGATCACCGCGCGGCTCTCGTCGGTGGCCGCGCGCCTGGCCGACGCGGCCGCGCTCGACCCTTCCCTCGAGGACGCCCGGCGCGACGCGGAAAGCGCCGCTTTGCAGGCGGGCGAGGGCGCGCAGCAGCTGCGCCGCTACCTGCAGCGCCTCGAAGTCGATCCAGGACGCGTGGCGCAGCTCGACGCGCGCATGAGAGCGGTGTTCGACAGCGCCCGCAAATACCGCGTCGATCCCGACGGGCTGCCCACCGCCCTCGAGGAGCGCCGTGCGCGTCTCGCCGAGCTGGGAGGCGAGGAAAGCCTCGAGAGCCTCGAGGCGCAGGAAGACAGCGCGGAGCGCGCGTACCGCGAATCGGCCGGGCAGCTCTCCCGCACGCGGCGCGCCGCCGCCCAGCGCCTGGGAAGCGAGGTGACCAGGACCATGCAGCTCCTCGCGATGCCCGGCGGGCGCCTCGACGTCGTGCTCGAGTCTCTCGAAACGCCGGGCGCGGGCGGGCTGGAGGCGGTGGAGCTCGCTGTCGCAACCCACGAAGGACAGGCGCTCGCGCCCCTCGCGCGCGTTGCATCCGGGGGCGAGCTCTCGCGCCTCTCGCTCGCGATCCAGGTGCTCCTGTCGGGCGCGGCCTCGGTGCCGACCCTCATCTTCGACGAGGTCGATTCCGGCATCGGCGGCGCGGTGGCCGAGGTGGTGGGGCGCCTCCTGCAGACGCTCGCGCGCCATCACCAGGTCTTGAGCGTCACGCACCTCGCGCAGGTCGCCGTCCATGCGCGGGCACAGCTGCGCGTCGCGAAGCAGCCCGGCGCGCGCGGCACCTTCGCCATCGTCGACGCGCTCGATCCCGACGAGCGCGTGGCGGAGGTCGCGCGCATGCTGGGCGGGCTCAAGATCACCGAGGCCACGCGCCGCCACGCGGCCGAGATGTTGCAAAACGCGCGCACAGCAGGTACACCGGTACGCAAGGAGAAGGGGAGGGCGGCCGCCGGGCCGACGTGACCGGCAGGCCGCTCCCGGCTCGGGGGGACCATGGAATCGGTGGGCGGGGGTAAGTCGGGAGTCGTGCTCGCGGGCGGAGGCGCCCGCGCCGCCTATCAGGTCGGCGTCCTCCAGGCCATGAAGGAGATGCTGCCTGACCAGCGGGTGAATCCCTTCCAGATCATCTGCGGCACCTCGGCGGGCGCGGTCAACGCGGGCGCGCTCGCGGTCCACGCCGACGATTTCGGCCGCGCCGTCGACAACCTCCTCGAGGTGTGGCGCCATTTCGAGCCGCACCACGTGTACCGATCCGATTTTCCCGGGGTGGCCATCAACAGCCTGCGCTGGTTCGGCGGTTTCCTCCTCGGCGCGTTCTTCAAGAACAAGCGCATCTCCCTCCTCGACAACCGCCCGCTCGAACGGCTCCTCGCGCGCCGCCTCGACTTCTCGCGCATCGAGGGCAACATCAAGGCCGGCGCCCTCGACGCGGTCTCCATCACCTGCTCCGGATACACCTCGGGGCAGAGCTGCAGCTTCTTCGAGGGTAGCGACCAGCTCGAGGGCTGGCAGCGCTCGCAGCGGATCGGCATCCGCACGCGGATCGGCGTCGAGCACCTGATGGCCTCCAGCGCGATCCCGTTCCTCTTCCCGCCGCACAAGCTGAACCGCGAGTTCTTCGGCGACGGCTCGATGCGCCAGATCGCGCCGGTGAGCCCCGCGCTGCACCTGGGGGCCGACCGCGTGGTGGTGATCGGCACGGCGAAGATCCGCCACGATTCGCCGGAGCGCACGCGCGGCGACCTCTATCCCACGCTCGCCCAGATCGCCGGCCACGTGCTGAACTCGATCTTCCTCGACAGCCTCGCCGTGGACCTCGAGCGCCTCGAGCGCATCAACCGCACCATCAGCTGCGTGGACCGCGAGACCTTGAAGAAGATGGGCCTCACGCTGCATCACGTCGACGTCCTGGTGCTCACGCCCTCCGAGCCGCTCGACTCGATCGCGGTGAAGCACGTGCGCAGCCTGCCCTGGACCATCCGCTTCCTGCTGCGCAGCGTGGGCGCCATGCGCCGGGGCGGCGCGAACCTGGCGAGCTACCTCCTTTTCGAGCGCGGCTATTGCAACGAGCTCATCACGCTCGGCTATGACGACACCATCAAGCGCCGCGAGGAGGTCGAGGCGTTCCTCGCCGGGGGTTTGTCGCCGGTGCCGGGCGCCTACGCGCGCACGGTGAAGTTCATGGTGCCTACCTCGGGACAACCCGAGCCGACCGGGAAGACCGCGGCCTAGATGGCCCGTCCCGCGCCTCACCGCCTCGGGGACTATCCGCACAGCCGCGTGCTCACCACCCGCTGGAAGGACCTCGATCCGTACGGCCACATGAACAACGTGGTGCAGTACGAGCTTTTCGACACGGTGGTGAACGCGTGGCTGATCGAGCACGGCGCTCACGACATCCAGCACAGTCCGGTGATCGGCCTGGTGGTCGAGACCGGCTGCAACTACTTCGCGACGCTCACCTATCCCGAGCCCGTGACGGCGGCGCTGCGCGTCGCGCACGTGGGACGCTCGAGCGTGCGCTACGAGGTGGCGCTCTTCGCGAGGGGATCGACCACTGGGGCGGCCCAGGGCCATTTCGTGCACGTGTACGTCGACCGCGAGACGCGCCGCCCGGTAACGGACCTGCCAGCGGCGTTGCGCCTCGCGCTGGAGCCCTTGCGCGTCACCTTTCCTACCGCGCTCTGAGTCGAAAGCGCGCTTTTCAGCGCGCCAGCAGGATGGAGGATTTCGCCGGCGCAGCGCCGAACACCCTCGCCAGGAATTCAGCAAGGTCCTGCACCTCGTCGGGGTGCACCGAGTGCGGCATCGCGTAGCTGTGCCACTCGACGTCGTAGCCGCGCATGCGCAGCGCCTGCTGCGAGATCTCCGCGAGCTTCATCGGGATCACGGGATCATCGGTGCCGTGCGCCATGAAGATCGGCGTGGCCTTGTTGGCGTTGGCAGCCTCGCGGTCGAGCGAATCCTCCAGGGGCAGGTAGGTGGAGAGCGCCGCGATG
Source organism: Burkholderiales bacterium (assembly GCA_038227085.1). GTDB lineage: Bacteria > Pseudomonadota > Gammaproteobacteria > Burkholderiales > Usitatibacteraceae > Usitatibacter. Next base: position 4,053 of record JBBRQA010000160.1, read on the forward strand.
CCGGCGAGCTTTTCCTTGAGCCGCAAGCCGGTCTGCAACGCGATGGCGCCTCCTTGCGAGAATCCCGCCAGCACGATCGCCGACGAATCGATGCCGCGCGTCTTCTCGCGCTCGATGAGCGCCTCGACGGCGGCCTGCGATTCGCGGATGCCCTTCTCGTCGGGCACGCGCGCGATGTCGCTTTGCGAGATGTCGTACCACGCGCGCATCACGAAGCCGTTGTTGATGGTGACCGGCCGCTCGGGCGCATGCGGGAAGATGAATCGCAGCGTGAGCGATTCGGGCAGCGGCAGCTCGCGCACGACGGGCACGAAGTCCCAGCCGTCCGCACCCAGTCCGTGCATCCAGATGACGGTGCCGCGCGGCTCGGCGCCGGTGGTGAGCTCGATCTGCTCCAGGGGTTTCACGTCGGGGTCCTCGGTGGGCGCAGCGCGGACTTGGGCCGGAAAGCCTTCACCACCTCAGCGCGGGTTTCGATGTAGGGGCCGCCGATGAGATCGACGCAGTAGGGTACGGCCGCGAAGATCCCCGGCACGATCGCCTTGCCCTCGGGGCTCCTCAATCCCTCGAGCGTCTCCTTGATCGACTTCGGCTGTCCGGGAAGATTCAGGATGAGCGCCTTACCCCGGATCGCGGCGACCTGGCGGGAGAGGATCGCGGTAGGGACGAATTCCAGGCTGATGCGGCGCATCTGCTCGCCGAAGCCGGGCATCTCGCGGTCGGCGACGGCGAGTGTCGCCTCGGGCGTCACGTCGCGCGCCGCGGGGCCCGTGCCGCCGGTGGTGACGACGAGATGGCAGCCGCGCTCGTCCACCAGCTCTTTCAGGGTGGCTTCGATCACGGCACGCTCGTCGGGGATCAGGCGCCGTTCGAATTCGAGCGGGTTCTCGAGGGCGCCCTGCAGCCACTGCTCGAGCGCGGGGATGCCCTCGTCCTTGTAGACGCCTTGCGAGGCGCGGTCGCTCGTCGCGACCAGTCCGATGCGCACCGTGTCGTGTGGGGTGCCGCTCATGAATTGTTGCGCCTCGCGTGGTCCTGGATCAAGTCGTTCACCGCGTGGAACAGCTCGCGGAATTTCTTCGGCGGCTTGGAGGCGCGCTTCTCCTCCTGCGCGCCGCGCACGAGGTTGCGCAGGTGGTCCTGGTCGGCGTGCGGAAACTCGCGCGCGAAACGCGCGATCGCCTCGGCGTCTTCGATCATGGACTGGCGCCACTTCTCGCCAAGGTGCAGGAGCGCGGTGTCGCGCTTCGAGGGCGACTCGATAGCACGAAGCTGCTCCGCGATGGGGGCGGAATCCACATCGCGCATGATGCGCCCGATGTATTGAATCTGGCGCCGGCGAGCCTCATGTTTGGTGATGTCCTTGCAGGCCAGTACGGCGTCGAAGAGGTTCTCCGGCAAGCCCAGGCGCTTGAGCTGCTCCTCGGAGAGCTCCACCAGCGCGGCGCCCACGTCCTGCAGGTTGCGCGCCTCCCGTTTGCGGCGCGTCTTGCTGATAAAATCGTCTTCTTCCATGCCCCTTGCGGCCTCGTCTTTTCGCCGCGTGAGTTTACCCGGAAGTACCCCATGCCAGACCATCCTGTAGCCACCCTGCCGCTCAGTCAAGACGCCATGGCGCGTGTCGCGCGCCTTTCTCTCGAATACGCGAAGAAGCGCGGCGCGAGCGACGCCGAGGTCGAAGTCTCCGCCGCCGTGGGCCAGTCGGTCACGGTGCGCCGTGGCGAGGTCGAGACCGTCGAGTACAACCGCGACAAGGGCCTGGGAATCACCGTGTACTTCGGCCAGCGGCGCGGCAACGCGAGCACCTCCGACCTTTCGGCGGAGGCGGTCGAGCGCACCGTCGATGCCGCGTGCGCCATCGCGATCCATACCGCGGAGGACATCGCCGCGGGGCTCCCGGATGCCGATCGCCTGTTTCGCGGCGACGCGCCCGATCTCGACCTCTTCCATCCGTGGGGCCTCACGGTGGAGGAGGCGATCGACATCGCGCGCCGCATCGAGGCCGCCGCGCTCGCGGTGGACAAGCGCATCACCAATTCCGAAGGCGGCACGGTGTCCGCCTACGATACCGACTTCATCCTCGCCAACACGCGCGGCTTCCTCTCCGGTTTTGCCAACTCCAAGGCGAGCATCAGCTGCGGCGTCGTCGCCGAGGATGCCGGCGGCATGCAGCGCGACTACTGGTACACCACGCATCGCGATCCGAAGCGCCTCGAAAATCCCGAGCTCACCGGGCGCATCGCGGGCGAGCGCACCGTGGCGCGCCTGGGGGGGCGGCGACTGCCGACCACCGAGGCCTCGGTGATCTTCGACGCCAACATCGCCGGCAGTCTCATCAGCCACTTCGTCTCCGCCGCGAGCGGCTCGTCTCTCTACCGGCGCTCCTCCTTCCTGCTCGACCGGCTGGGGAGCGCGGTGTTCGCGCCCGTGGTCGACATCCGCGAGGATCCGCACATTCCCGGCGAGCTCGCGAGCGGCTACTACGATGCCGAAGGCGTCACCACCACGGCGAGGAACCTGGTCGAGGGCGGCGTGCTGAAAGGCTGGTTCCTGTCGTCGTACTCGGCGCGCAAGCTCGGCCTCGAGACCACCGGCAACGCGGGTGGCAACCACAACCTCATCGTGAAGCCGGGCGAGCACGACCTGGACGCCCTGGTGAAGCTCATGGGCCGCGGCCTTCTCGTGACCGAGCTCATGGGGCAGGGCGTGAATTCGGTGACCGGCGACTACTCGCGCGGCGCCGCGGGCTTCTGGGTCGAAGGGGGCGAGATCCAGTTCCCGGTGGAGGAAGTCACCATCGCCGGCAACCTGCTCGAGATGTACCACGGCATCCGCGCCATCGGCCGCGACGTCCTGGTGCGCGGCTCCAAGACGACCGGATCCATCCTCATCGAGCGCATGACCATCGCGGGAGACTAGGTCCGACCCCTTTCAATTCGGCGTCCTCCGGATTAGGCTAGCGACGCACCGTTGCACGTGTCGCAGCGCCTTGAACAATCCCCAGGAGGAGAACGAATGAAACGCAGGACTTTCATCAATACGACGGGCGCCGGCATGGCGGGCATCCTTGCCGCCGGCGTCGCGCCCGCCTTCGCACAGGCCGCGCCCGAGATCAAGTGGCGCCTCGCCTCGAGCTTCCCCAAGTCCCTCGACACCATCTACGGCGCGGCCGAGACGATGTCCAAGCGCGTGGCGGGGTGCACCGGCGGCAAGTTCCAGATCCCGGTGTTCGCCGCGGGCGAGATCGTGCCGGGCCTGCAGGTGCTGGATGCCGTGCAAGCAGGCACGGTGCAGGCGGGCCACACGGCGCCCTATTACTACTGGGGCAAGGACCCGGCCTTCGCGCTGGATACGTCGATCCCTTTCAGCCTCAACGCGCGCCAGACCAACGCCTGGCAGCTCTTCGGCGGCGGGCTGGAGCTCTTCCGCGAGTTCTACAAGGGCTACAACATCTACAACATCCCATGCGGCAACACGGGCGCGCAGATGGGCGGCTGGTTCAGGAAGGAGATCAAGACCGTCGCGGACCTGAAGGGCCTGAAGTTCCGCATCGGCGGCTTCGCCGGCAAGGTGCTGGAGAAGATGGGTGCGGTGCCACAGCAACTGGCCGGCGGCGACATCTATCCCGCCCTGGAGAAGGGCACCATCGACGCGGCCGAGTGGGTCGGCCCCTACGACGACGAGAAGCTCGGCTTCAACAAGATCGCGAAGAACTACTACTACCCCGGGTTCTGGGAAGGCGGCCCGCAGCTCGTCACCATGGTGAACATGGCCGAGTGGAACAAGCTGCCGAAGGAATACCAGAACATCCTGGAGGCGGCGTGCTGGGAGTCCAACACCTGGATGGTCGCCAAGTACGACGCGCAAAATCCGGCGGCGTTGAAGCGCCTGGTGGGCGGCGGCACGCAGCTGCGCCAGTTCTCTCGCGAGATCCTGGTCGCCGCGTACAAGGCGTCGCTGGAGGTCTACAAGGAAGCCGGAGAGAAGAGCCCGGCCTTCAAGAAGATCTACGAATCGATGGTCGCGTTCCGCAGCGAGGAGCTGCTGTGGTTCCGCGTCGCCGAGAAGGGCTTCGACGACTTCATGCACTCGATCGGATCCATTAAATAGGTCGAGGCAATTGCTTCAAGGGCCCGCACCCGCGGGCCTTTTTTCATTTCTGCGCCGGCTGCGCGTCGAGCTGCTCTTCCAGCATTCGGCCGAGGGCCTCGTCGGACTTCGGCGCCGCGGGGGTTGCGCTCGCCGCCGCCATGTCGCGCCATAGCATCGCGGGGAATGCGATCACCAATCCCAGCACCAGCGCCTGGGCCGCGACAAAGGGTGCCAGCGCGAGCGCCAGATCGCTCGTGCCGAGGGTCGAGCGCAGCCGCCCCCGCGCCATCAGCACCGCGTAGCCGAAGGGCGGCACCAGGAAGCTCGCCTGGAGGATAAGGAGCGTCAGCACCGCCACCCACGGCGCGTCGGGCAGCCGCGCGATGAGGGCGGGCGCGATCAGCGGAACCACCACGAAGATCATCTCGAAGGCGTCGAGCACCAGCGCGCAGGCGGCGAGCCCCGCGAGGGCCACGGCGAGGGTCGCGTATGGGCCGCCGGGCAAGTGCGCGAGCGCGGCCGCGAGCCAGCGATCGGTGCCGAATGCGCGCTGCACCAGGGTGAAGAGCGTCGCGGCCACGAGGAGCGCGAAGAGCGACCCGGTGATCGCGATGGTCTCGCGCAGCGCGGCGCCAAGCACTACGCGATCGAGCGTGCGCGTCGCGAGCCCGTAGGCGATGAGCGCCATGCCGCCGGTCGCGGCAGCTTCCACCGCATACATTCGCCCGATGGCGACGGCGCCCAGCAGCGCCACGATCAATGCGGTCGCGATGCAGGCCGTGATCGTCTCGCGCCGCGAAGGAGCTTGCGGAGTCGAGCGCGGCTTTTCGCGCACGCCCTGCATCGCCACGATCGCGACGCACGACGCGAGGAGGATCGCGGCCAGCACCAGCGCGGCATGGAACACGTCCTGCGTATTGACGATGCGCCCCACGAGCCCGGCCGCGTTCGCCGCCTCGGTGTGAGCGCGCATCATCGCGTCGCCGAGGAGGATCAGCACCAGCGACGGCGGAATCACGACGCCGAGCGTGCTCGCCACGCACACCAGGGCGACGTTCCGGTCCTCGGGATAACCGCTTGCCGCCATGCGCGGATGGACGGTGCGCGTGAGCATCGCCACGCTCGCGCCGACCGATCCGCTCATGGGCGCGAGCAGCACGCCCAGCGCGAGGCCG
>JBBRQA010000161.1:0-9282 GCA_038227085.1 Burkholderiales bacterium
AATTTTCTGTCCGTTTTTCTTGCCCAGCCGCAATCTGGCCTCCCCGGCTATACTGCAACTCAAACAACGCCTAACGGGAACCGCCATGATCGTCGTCCATCATCTGAATAACTCGCGCTCGCAAAGGGTCCTCTGGCTCCTGGAAGAGCTCGGAGTCCCCTACGAAATAAAGCGCTACCAGCGCGACCGGGAGACGATGCTCGCGCCGCCGTCCCTGCGCTCCGTGCACCCGCTCGGCAAGTCGCCGGTGATCACCGAGGGCGACCTCACTCTCGCCGAGTCGGGCGCCATCATCGAGCATCTCGCCGAGCGCGAAGGCCGCCTCGTGCCGATGCTGGGGTCGCCCGAGTGGCGGCGCTATCGCTACTGGATGCATTACGCGGAGGGCTCCCTGATGCCCCCGCTCCTCCTCAAGCTCGTATTCGACCGCATCGGGAAGTCGAGGGCGCCTTTCTTCGCGCGGCCGATCTTGCGGGGCATCGCGGCCAAGGCCAAGAGCTCCTTCGTCCAGCCGCAGATCGACCTGCACCTCGACTACCTCGAGGGCGAGCTTGGCAAGTCGACGTGGTTTGCCGGCGACGAATTCAGTGCCGCCGACATCCAGATGAGCTTCCCGATCGAGGGCGCCGCCGCGCGCGGCGGGCTCGACGCGCGGCGCCCGAAACTGATGGCATTCCTCGAGCGCATCCACTCGCGGCCCGCGTACCAGCGGGCGCTCGAGCGCGGCGGGGAGTTCAAGCTTTCCTGATTTCAGGGTAGGCTCGCTCCCGTGGAGACCAAGGGGAGGTCGAGGCGCGACCATCGCAGGACCGCCACACGGGCGGGACTCACCTATGTCACCGACGGATTCGCCGGCATCACCCGCAAGCGCGCGGGAAGCGGATGGGCCTACTACGCACCGAATGGCGTGCGTATCCGCGACCGGGACAAACGCCAGCGCCTCAATTCCCTCGCCATTCCGCCCGCGTGGACCGACGTCTGGATCTGCCCCGATCCCGACGGCCACATCCAGGCCACGGCGCGCGACGCTCGCGGGCGCAAGCAGTATCGCTATCACGTTTCCTACCGCGAGGCGTGCGACCAGTCCAAGTTCCGCCACATGCTGGAGTTCAGCGAGATCCTGCCGCGCTTGCGCGAGCGCGTGGAGCGCGACCTGCGCGCCGACGACCACTCGCGCCGCCAGATCCTCGCTACCGTGATCCGGCTGCTCGACAAGACGCTGATCCGAGTTGGCAACGACGAATACGCGCGCGAGAACCGCTCGTTCGGGCTCACCACGCTGCGCCGCCGGCACGTAAGCGTGGATGGCACGCTGCTGCGCTTCAGCTTCCGGGGAAAAAGCGGAGTCGAGCACGACGTGGCGCTCACCGACGCGCGCCTCGCGCGCATCGTCCAGCGCTGCCAGGACCTGCCGGGCACGGAGATCTTCCAGTACCTCGACGCCTCGGGAAAGCGCCAGGCGATCTCCTCGGACGACGTCAACGCGCACCTGCAGGAAATCACCGGGCGCCACGTCACCGCGAAGGACTTCCGCACCTGGGGCGGCACGATGCACGCGGCGCTCGCGCTGCAGGCCATGGGCACGGCCGCGAGTCGCCGCGAGGCCGACCGCAATATCGTGCGCGCCATCGACGAGGTGAGCGAGCGCCTGGGCAACACGCGCGCGGTGTGCCGCAAGTACTACGTGCATCCCGCGCTGCTGGCCGCGTACCTCGAGGGCCGCACCGTGCAGCACCACGACAAGTCCCCGCGCAAGCTTCCGCGCCGCGACGGCCGGGCCGCGGCGCTGCGGCGCGACGAGGTGGCGGTGCTGCAATTCCTGCAGGACGAGCTGGCATCATGATTCCCCTCCCTCCAACCCAAGGAGACTTCCATGGCATACGTCGACGGTTTCATCGTTCCGGTACCGAAAAGAAAGATGGACGCATACAAGCGCATGGCCCGCTTGGGCGCCAAGGTGTGGATGGAGCACGGCGCGCTCTCGTATCACGAGTGCGTTGCCGACGATGTGAAAGTCGGCAAGCGCACCTCGTTCCCGCGCAGCGTGAAGCTGAAGCCCGGCGAGACCGTGGTGTTCTCGTGGATCGTCTACCCGTCCCGAGCCGCACGCGATCGCATCAGCGCCAAGGTGATGAAGGATCCGCGCCTCGCCGACATGATGAATTCGAAGACGCTGCCCTTCGACGGCAAGCGCATGATCTACGGCGGCTTCAAGCCATTCCTCGAGCGCTGACTCGCGGTGGCGTGAAATGACCGCATGCGTCGCCCTGATCCGCGGAGTCAACGTCGGTCGCGCCAAGCGCATCGCCATGCCGGAGTTGCGCGACATGGTCGAGGGCCTAGGCCATGAGAACGTGCGCACGCTCCTGAACAGCGGCAACGTGGTGTTCGATGCCAGGCGGGCGCACACGGGCAGGCTCGCCCACGCGTTGCGCAAGGGCATCGAGGGCACATTCGGCATCGATGCCCACGTGGTGGTCGTGACCGCGGCCGAGCTGTGCGCCGCGATCGACGAGAACCCCTGCACGGTCGAGGATCCGTCGCGATTCCTGGTCGCATTCGTCGGCGACACGTCGGTTCTCGGCTCAGCGGCGGGGCTCATGGACAAGGCATGGGCGCCCGAAACTCTCGCGATCGGAAAGAGGGCGGCGTACATCGGCTGCCCCAGGGGCATCCACGACAGCAAGCTCCTGCGGGCATTCTCGCGCACGATGGGTGAGACCTCCACGGCGCGCAACTGGGCCACGGTGCTCAAGTTGAGCGAGGCGGCCGGTCGATGACGGCTCCCGCCCCGGCGCGCGTGACGGAGTTCGGCGATTCCGCCGAACTCTCCCGGGAATTGATCGCCCTCATCCGCAGCGGCAAGAAGCGCGGGGGAGCCTCCCTCCTGTGGGGTTACGAGGCGGACAACGAGACGGTACCGAAGGTGGGCGACATCGAGGTGGTCGTGGACCATCTTCGCCAGCCGATCCTGGTAACTCGCATCCTGGAAGTCGAAGTGCTCCCTTTCTTCAAGGTAGGCGCGCAATTCGCGGCCCGGGAAGGCGAGGGCGACGGTTCGCTCGCCTGTTGGCGCACTGCCCACTGGGCTTTCTTCTCGCGCGAATGCCGGCGCATCGGGCGCGAGCCCGGCGAGGAGATGCCGATCGTGTGTGCCTCTTTCGGGGTGCTGGGGATGGTTCCGTGATGCGTCCCGCGGGGCGAAGGATTACCATCGCGTCTTCCCTCGCCACATGCCATGAAAGCCCCTGATTGAAGTCTGCCCTCGAGTTTCACGATTCCGACGTGGTCGAGCTGCGCCCGTCCGAAACCACGCTGCACATGATCTTCGAGCCCGCGTACGTGCACCGCTCGGAAGGTCGTCCCGGAGTCGACGCCGGATCCGGATTCCTCCAGCCCGCGGAGATCGTCTTCTCCGGGGCCAAGTTCACCGAGAAGGACGGGCCCTGCTCCGGCGCGATCTCGGAGGGGGTCATCACGGTGTCGGGAAAAAGATTCGACAGTGTGCTGCCGTTGCCTTTCGACCAGGCCGGCAAGGTCAGCGCGGAGTTCACCTTCGAGTCGGGAGCCGTGCTCTCGGTCACTGCGACCGGAGTGTCATGCGCCTCGACGGGCCCCGCGGTGCTCGTCGACGGGTATGAGGGCTAGCCGCGCCATTCTCCTCGGCAGGCTTCTCGCCGGTACTTTCGATATTGTCTACGCGATCCTGAGGTTGTTCGGGCGCTCTCCCCAATGGGTGGTGCAATCGGTGGCCCATTACTCCGCGCCCCATGCGCTCTTCGCCGGGATCCCCATCGCGCTGGGCGCCTTGAGCGCGAGGCCGATCGGGGCGAGAATGCCGCGATGAAGGGAATTCTTCTCGTGGCCCTCGGCGGAGCGATCGGATCGGTGGCGCGCTTCAAGCTCTCGGGCTACGTCCTGCAACATGCGATCGATTGGAAATTTCCCGCCGGGACGTTCGTGGTGAACGTGGCGGGGTGTTTGGTCGCAGGCGTTCTCGCGGCCCTGGCCGAGAAGCATGAGTTCTTCTCCGCGGACTTGCGGCTCCTTCTTTTCACGGGGCTGCTCGGGGGCTTCACGACATTTTCCGCGTTCGGCCTGGAGACGATGTATTTGCTGCGACGCGGTGATTTCGCCATCGCCGGGGCCAACATCATCCTCAGCGTCATCGCCGGGCTGCTCGCGCTGTGGATAGGATTCGGATTGGCATCCTTGAGGGGGTAATCATGCGCAAGCGCGTCGTCACGCTCAAGACCCTCAAATGACAACCAGGGACAGACCGGGGACAGACCGGGGTCTGTCCCCGCCCTGACCCCGGTGTTTGCTTATTCCACTGTGACGGACTTCGCGAGGTTGCGGGGCTTGTCGACGTCGGTGCCGCGGCAGATGGCGGCGTGGTAGGCGAGGAGCTGTAGCGGCACGGCGTGGACGATGGGCGAGAGGATCGCGTGGTGCGGCGGCATCTGGATCACGTGCACGCCGGGCTCGGCGGCGATGTGCGCGTCCTCATCGGCCATCACGAAGAGCTCGCCGCCGCGCGCGCGGACTTCCTGGAGATTCGACTTCAGCTTCTCCAGCAGCGCGCCGCGCGGAGCGATGGCGATCACAGGCATGCTCGCATCGACCAGCGCGAGCGGCCCGTGCTTCAACTCGCCGGCGGGATAGGCCTCGGCGTGGATATAGGTCACTTCCTTCAGCTTGAGCGCGCCTTCCATGGCGATCGGGTAGTGGATTCCGCGGCCCAGGAAGAGCGCGTGCTTGCGCAGCGCGAAGTTGAGCGACCAGTCGGTGATCGGGCCTTCGGTGTCGAGCGCGCGCGTGATCACGGCCGGAAGGCTGCGCAGCGCCTCGAGGAGCTCGGCCTCGCGTCCCGCCGAAAGCTTGCCGCGCATCTTGGCGAGCGTCATCGACAGGAGCAGCAGCGAGGCGAGCTGCGTGGTGAAGGCCTTGGTGGAGGCGACGCCGATCTCGGGGCCGGCACGGGTGAGGAACCGCAGCGCCGCGGCACGCACGATGGCGGACTCGGCCACGTTGCAGAGGGCAAGGCTGTGCGGCTGCCCGAGCGCCTTCGCGTGCTCGAGCGCGGCGAGCGTGTCGGCGGTCTCGCCGGACTGCGAGATCGCCACGACCAGCGTGCGCGGATTCGGCACCGACTGGCGATAGCGGTACTCGCTCGCGATCTCGACGTTGCAGGGAACCCCGGCGAGGCTCTCGATCCAGTAGCGCGCGACCAGGCCCGCGTGGCTGCTGGTGCCGCAGGCGAGGATCAGCACCGAGTCGATCTCGGACAAGACGCGTTGCGCCTCGGCGCCGAAGAGCTCGGGCGTGAGCGAGCTGGCGTTGGTGGCGAGCTCGAGGGTGTCGGCGACGGCGCGCGGCTGCTCGAAGATCTCCTTCTGCATGTAGTGCTTGTACTTGCCGAGCTCCACCGAAGCCGCGGAGAGCTTCGACTCGTGCTGCTGGCGCTCCACCGGGCGTCCGTGCGTCTTGTCGACGATGCGGATTTCCTTCAGCGACAGCTCGGCGCAATCGCCTTCCTGGAGATAGATCACCTTCTTGGTGACCTGGAGGAGGGCCGAGGTATCGGAGGCGGCGAAATTCTCGTGCTCGCCGATGCCCAGCAGCAGCGGCGCGCCCATGCGCGCCACCACCATGCGCTCCTTGTCCTGTTCGTCGATGACCGCGATGGCGTAGGCGCCGTGCAGCTCCTGCACGCTGCGGCGCACCGCTTCCAGCAGGCCCACGCCGGTGAGCTTGTACGAGTGGATGAGGTGCGCGATCACCTCCGAATCCGTCTCGGAAGTGAATTTGTAGCCGTGCGCGCGAAGCTTGCGGCGCATCGGCTCGTGGTTCTCGATGATGCCGTTGTGCACGACCGAGATGCCGCCGCTCTGGTGCGGATGCGCGTTGGCTTCGGTCGGCTTGCCGTGAGTCGCCCAGCGGGTGTGGGCGATGCCGATGTTGCCGTTGAAGCTCTGCTCGTCCACGAGCTGGCCTAGTTGCGCCACGCGCCCGGTGCTGCGCAGGCGCTTCAGCTTGCCGTTCACCACAGCGATGCCGGCGGAGTCGTAGCCCCGGTATTCGAGGCGCTTCAAGCCCTCCAGCAGGATGGGCACCACGTTACGGCGCGCGACGGCGCCGACGATTCCACACATGACTAGCCTCCGGTGTTCGAGATGGTGCGCGAGCGCGCAGGATTGCCCGCGGCGGGCGAGACGCGTTGCGAGACGATGAGGGCCGCGGCGGCGCCGAAGCCGTCGGCGATCCAGTCGTCGACGTCGGCGGTGCGTCCCGGGGTCGAGGCCTGCAGCGTCTCGTCGGCGAAGCCGATGAACGCCACGGCGAGCCAGACCGCGAGCGGCCAGCGCTTCGCGGTGACAATCCAGAGCAGGAAGGCCATCGTCCCGAAGAAGAGGAAGTGGACGGCCTTGTCCCAGGTGAGGCTCACGATGCGCACCGCGAAATTGGGCTCGGCGAGGAAGAGCAGCTGCGCCACCATGGCGAGGAAGCCCACCAGACACGCCGCGCGCAGCGCTGGCGTCGGGGCGATGTCGATGGTGCGCGCGGTCACGGCGCCACTTCCTTCGGCGCGCGCTGGTACACGTCCTCGATTCTCACGATGTCGTCCTCTCCCAGGTAGGCGCCGGTCTGCACCTCGATGATCTGCAGCGGGATCTTGCCCGGGTTCTCGAGGCGGTGAACCTCGCCCACGTTGATGAAGATCGACTGGTTCTCGGAAAGGAGCCGCACTTCGTCGCCCTTGGTGACGCGCGCGGTGCCGCTCACCACCACCCAGTGTTCGGCGCGGTGGTGATGCCATTGGAGCGAGAGCTTCTCGCCCGGGGCCACGCAGATGCGTTTCACGCGGAAGCGCTCGCCCTGGTCGACGTCCTCGTAGTGCCCCCAGGGGCGGTGCACGGTGCGGTGCGTGCGATGCTCGCCGCGGCCGGTCGCGCGGAGTTGTTCGACCGCTTCGCGCACGCGCTGCGTTTCGCCGCGCTTCGCGACCAACAACGCGTCGGGCGTGTCGATGACCACCAGGTCGTCGAGGCCGATGCCGACCACGAGGCGATGTTCGGAATGGATGAAGCTCTGCGTGACGTCGATCGCGTTCACGTCGCCCTGCAGCTTGTTGCCGTCGTCGTCTTTCGCGGCGCGGTCCCAGAGAGCGTCCCACGAGCCGATGTCCGACCAGCGGAAGTGCGCGGGCACCACGGCGGCCAGCTGGGTACGCTCGAGCACCGCGTGGTCGATGGACAGCGAGCGGCACTGCTCGAAGGCGGTGGCGTCGATGCGCCTGCAGATGCCGTCATCCTTGCTCGCCTCCGCGGCCTCGCAGCAGGAGCGGGCGATCTCCGGCTCGAAGCGCTCGAGCTCCTCCAGATAGGTGGCCGCGCCGAACAGGAAGATGCCGCTATTCCAATAGTGGCGCCCGGAATCGGCCAGACGCGTGGCGATCTCCAGCTCGGGCTTCTCCACGAAGCTCGTCACCTCGAAGCAGCCGGGCGCGCTCACCAGGTCGCCGCCGCGCTCGATGTAGCCGTAGCCGGTCTCCGCCCAGCGCGGAATCACGCCGAACACCATGAGGCGGCCTTGCGCCGCGGCCGCACCGCCGGTCTCGACCGCCTCGGCGAATTGCGCCTCGTCGGGAATGTCGTGGTCAGCGGGCAGCACCAGCATGAGCGCATCGGGATCTTCCTTGCAGAGCTCGCACGCGACCACGCTGAGCGCCGGCGCCGTGCTGCGCCCGAACGGCTCGACGTAGATCTTGCGCACGGCATTGCCCGACTGCTTCACCTGCTCGGCGACGAGAAAGCGATGCTCCTGGTTCACCACGACCGTTGCGGGCTGCACGCGGCCCAGGCCGTTCAGGCGATCGAGCGTGGCCACGAAAGGGCTCTTGCCGTCGAGGATGTCGAGGAATTGCTTCGGGTACGCCTCGCGCGACAGCGGCCACAGGCGGGTGCCGCTGCCGCCGGCGAGGATCACGGGATAGAGGTTCATGGTCGCGGGATTTCAGTAGGCGTTCTGTTTCTGGAAGACTACGAAGATGGTCTTCCAGATGATGTGGAAGTCGAGCTTGAGGGACCAGTGCCTGAGATAATCGAGGTCGTACTCGATGCGCGCCTGCATCTTGTCCACGGTCTCGGTCTCGCCCCTCAAGCCGTTCACCTGAGCCCAGCCGGTGATTCCCGGGCGCACCTTGTGGCGGATCATGTAGCTCTTGATGAGCTTCCTGTATTGCTCGTTGTGCGCGACCGCGTGGGGGCGGGGGCCGACGATGCTCATGCGACCCTGCAGCACGTTGATGAATTGCGGCAGCTCGTCGAGCGACGTCTTGCGGATGAAGGCGCCGAACTTGGTGACGCGCGGGTCGTCTTTCGTGGCCTGCTTCACGACCGGGCCGTCGTCCGTCACGCGCATCGAACGGAACTTGTAGACGAGGATCTCGCGGCCGTCGAGGCCGTAGCGGCGCTGCTTGAAGATGATCGGACCGGGCGACGAGACCTTCACGGCGAGCGCGATCGCCGCGAGGATCGGCGCGATGCCGATGAGGATCAGGGTGGCGAGGATGATGTCGGAGAGGCGCTTCACCATCGCATTCATGCCGAAGAAGGGCGTCTCGCACACCGCGAGGACCGGCAGCCCGCCGATCGTGTCCATCCGCCCCTGGATGAGGTCGAAGAGGAAGATGTCCGGGATGAAGTAGACCGAGGCGGTGGTGTCGCGCAAGTCGTCGAGGAGCTTCATGATGCGCGGCTGCGATGCGAGCGGGAGCGTGAGGTAGATCAGGTCTACGCGGTTCCTCTTCACGAACTCCGCGAGCTCCTCGACGGTGCCGAGGATCTCGTCGCCGTTCACGCCCTCGAGGCGATCCGAGGAGCGGTCGTCGAAATAGCCCGCCACCTGAACGCCCAGGAAGGGGGTGGTGCGGATGCGCTCGGCGAGCTTGTGCCCGAGCGCCCCGGCGCCCGCGATCACCGCGACGCGGTTCATGCCCTCGGCGGCGAGAAGGCGTGGCAGTAAGGCCGGCATGGCCATGTGAGCGCAGAAAATGGCGATGGGGGTCATTGCCGCCCAGGTAATCATGACCCGTTCGTCGAAGGAACCCGCGGTGTGGGTTGCCCATCCCAACATGAGGAGGAGGCCCAGGATCAGGATCCAGCCCGCCAGCACCTCGCGCGCGATCGCCCCGGGGCTGGTCCCGCGCGGCGCGTGGCCCGGGAAGGTGAGCGAGAAGACCCGCAGCGCCAGGATGATGTAGGGGCCGCTGAAGGATTC
>JBBRQA010000162.1:0-9274 GCA_038227085.1 Burkholderiales bacterium
CTCTGGTTCACGCTCTGCGCGGCGCACCTCGAAGCGCGCGCGTCCGCCTTCCCGCCGCGCCTCGATGGAGAAGCGTTCCCCCGGGCGCAGCGCCTCGTGGAAGCGCGCTTGCACCAGCTCACGCAGGGCGTGTTGCGGAAACCGTTCGCGTAGCGCATCGGCCACGCGTGCGAGGAGCGCCGCGCCCGGAACCCTCGGATCGCCCGGGAAGTGTCCCGCGATGCAGGGATGGTTGGCCGCGATCGATTGCGGCGGCTGGTGGCGCGCGAACAGCTCGTCCAGGGCCGCCTGCGTGAGTTTGCCGTTGACGTTGCGCGGCAGCCCGGCGACGCGATGGATCGGGCGGGGCATGAAGGAAGGATCGATGCGCTCGCGCAACGCGGTGAGCACTTGCGCGTGATCCAGCGTCTCCGACACGAAGAAGGCCGCGAGCCGTCGCGCCGGGTGGGATTCGTCCCCGGCGGCGCGCGCTCGCGGAGGAAACGCGAAGACGCCATCGTCCACGCCGGATATCCCGGTGAGCGCAAGGTTCAGCGTGAACAGCGATGCGCGCTTGCCGCCGACCTTCACCAGGTCGGCGGTGCGCCCGAGCCAGTGGAAGGAGCCATCGGCGTGAAGGTCGAGCGCGTCGCCCAATACGATCGGCGCTTCGATATGGTCGCCTTCGGCACGGAAACGCTGCTCCTCGCCCGCTCCCTCCGCGCGAAGCGTGACGCCGCGCATCGGCGTCCACGCGGTCTCGGAAGCCGTGCGCCGCGTCGCCAGCGCGCCGGTCTCCGTGGACCCATAGAGCTCGATGACGGTCACGCGCCACGCCTCTTCCGCCGCGCGCGCGAGCTCCGCGGGCAGGCTCATGGTGGACGCGACGACGCCTTGCAAGCCCGCGAGCGACGCGCCACGCAGTGGTGCGCGCATCAGCATGGCCGTCGTCATCCACCAAGCGGGCCGGCCACATTCGCCGAGCGCGGTCTCCAGATCCGCGGCGAGCAGCGGATCGCCGGCGTGCACCGGCACCCCAGACTGCCAGGGCAGCATCACCGTGGACTCGAAGCCGAACATGTGTTGCGGCGGCACGCTGCCGACGATCGCGTGCCCCGAACGCTCCTCCCAGCCGAGCCGGGACGCGAACATGCGCGCGCCGGCGCAGAGCCGGCCCCAGCTCTTGGCGTGTGCCGCCGGCTCCCCGGTGCTGCCGGAAGTGAAGAGGATCGCGGCCACCGCGGCGGAATCGATGCGCGGAATGTCGAAAGCCCCCCGCGCGCGCTCCTCGACGAACGCCTCGAGCGTGAACGCATCGACGCCGTCGACGGGCTTCTCGCTCAGCACGTACGCGCCTGGATACCGGCCGAGGAGCGCCTCCCAGTCCGCGCGCGCCCGGCCTGGGGGAAGCAGCGACACTTGCCCCCGGGTGAGCGCCGCGGCGAACCCCAGCATGAAACCGTGGCGCGTTTCGCAGAGGTTGATGACATGCCGGGCTTGCGGCAGCGCGAGCGCAAGCCGCGCGGCTTGCGAGAAAAAAGTAGCCGCGCTCACTACCCCCGCGGGACCGACCAGCACGGCATCGCCCGCCGCGCGATGGCTCGCGAGCGGCATGAGGCTCATCGGGAACGCTCCTCGGGACGGGCGCCGTGCGCGGACTCGATGGCGCTCTCGCGGATCACGAGGAGCACGTTCGCGACCAGTACGGAGAGCGAGCCGTGGGCGCGATGGGCGAAGCGTCGATGCCGGTATGCGTACTCCCCCAGGAAGAGCACGCCGGGCACGACATAGCCCAGGAGTTGCACGCCTCGCGACCACGCCGCCAGCGATAACCACGGGGCAAGCGCGAGCGCGACGACGAAAAGGGCCACGAAGCACCCCGTCCACATCTTGGTCAGCCAGCGCGCGTGCCGCGCCATGTCGGCGGGCAAGTCCGGATGCTCCTTGCGCGCGATGCGGTTGATGAGCGGCTCCGACCCGGCGCGCAGCGTGCGCCCGAAGAAGAACGCCATGAACGCGAACGCGGCCAGCGGCGGGATGAAGACGAGGACACGCACCGTGTCCGCGAAGCGCCAGGCTGCGGCGGCGAGGGCGAGTCCCACGATGAGGCCCGCGATCCGTTGCCCGGACGCGGCGACCAGCGCGCCCGCCATGAGGCCCAGTGCCGCAAGCGCCGCCGCGCGCTCGCCGAGCGCCGAGGCCGCCAGGTACGCCGCCGAGAGTCCGAGCCAGAGAAGGCCGGGGCCGGAGATGCGCATCACCGGCATCGCGTCGGGCTCAGCGCGCGCGCTTCTGCTCGATGTGCCCGGCGAGGCTGCGCAGCGAAGCGAAGATCTTGTCGTTGTCCGGGTCGTCGGAACGCAGCTTCACCGCGTACTTCTGCTCGATCGCCATGGACAGCTCGAGCATGTCGAGCGAATCGAGGCCGAGCCCGTCGCCGAACAGCGCGGCCTCGGGCTCGATGTCCTCGGGTTGGACGCCTTCGAGATGCAGCGATGCGACGATCAGCCGCGCCAGCTCGCGCTCGCCATCGTGCTCATCCTTCATGGATCCGATGCCACACCGTGCTACAGCGTCGAGATCGCGGAGCGGATGCCGCGATCGAGGTTCTGCACCCAGCCGTTGTAGTTCTTGTGGATGGTGCCGTTGGCCACCTGCAGGTTCTCGCCGCCCTTGTACTGGATGCTGTACGCCTTGGCGCTGTACGGGATCTCTACAACGGCCACGTGCCCGCGCAGGCTCAAGGTGCCCTCGAGCCGGCCGGGACCGGCATCGACGATGCGCCAGCCGAGCGCGCTGCCCGCGGTGATGATGGCCTGCCGAACCTGGGCCGGTGCCAGGGACTTGCCGGACACCGTGCTCACCGGCGCGTCGGTCACGTTATAGATCGGCGCCGAGACGCACGCCCCGAGGCCTGCCACCAACATCGCAGCGACGACTGCATTCCTGATCCGCGTTGCACGCATTTTCTTTTCTCCCCCGCTGTCGTTATGTGATCGTTATGTGTGGGCAAATGACTTCGTCAAACGCGAATCGAGTTTAGCACGCTAGAATTCGCATCATGCTGCCACTCGCGATTCGCTCCTACACGACCACCAGCGCCGCCGGCCTCGGAAAGGCCGGTACCGCGCAAGCCCTGCGCGAGGGGCGTAGCGCGCTCAAGCGCAACGACTTGCCGTGGGCTCCGCTCGACTGCTGGATCGGGCGCGTGGCCGCCGCGGAATCGGCGGCGCTGCCGCGCTCGCTCGAAAGATTCGATTGTCGCAACAACCGTCTCGCGCTCCTCGCGCTCGAGATGGACGGCTTCCTCGACTCGGTTGCGGCGGCGCGCGCGCGCCACGGCGCCGGGCGCATCGCGCTCTTCCTGGGGACGAGCACGTCGGGAATCCTTTCCACCGAGCTCGCCTACCAGGGACGCGATCCAGCCACCGGCCGGCTTCCTGAAGAGTTTCGCTACGACACGAGGCACAACCTCGACGCGACCACGGAATTCGTGCGGCGCGTGCTGGGACTCACCGGCCCGTCGATGACCGTGTCAACCGCTTGCTCTTCGAGCGCCAAGGTGTTCTGTCTCGCGGAGCGCTTCATCCGCATGGGCCTCGTCGATGCCGCGGTGGTCGGTGGCGTCGACAGCCTTTGCCATACGACGCTCTACGGTTTCAGCGCCCTGCAGCTGGTGGCGACCGACGTCTGCCGGCCGTTCGACACCGCGCGCCGCGGGCTCACCATCGGGGAGGCCGCCGGCTTCGCGTTGCTCGAACGCGGCGCGGGCGCGTTGCAGCTGGTGGGCTACGGCGAGACGAGCGACGCCCACCACATGTCGACGCCCCATCCCGACGGAGATGGCGCGCGCCGCGCGATGCTCGAGGCGCTCGCGCGTGCCCGGCTTTCGGCGGGCGACATCGACTACGTCAACCTGCACGGCACGGCCACGCCCGCGAACGATCGCGCCGAAGGCCGCGCGGTGCACGGCGTGTTCGGCACCGCCGCGCCCTGCTCTTCCACCAAGGGCGTGACCGGCCACACGCTCGGCGCGGCGGGCATCACCGAGGCGGCGATCTCGTTGCTGAGCCTCGAGCACGACTTCATGCCGGGCAGTCCGACCACGCGCGAGGTCGATCCGGAGATCCAGTGCACGATCGCGCTCCGCGGCGAGGCGCGCAAGCTTTCGCACGTGATGAGCAACAGCTTCGGATTCGGCGGAAACAACTGCGTGTTGGTGTTCGGCAAGGCAACCTGATGCGCATCGCCATCGAGTCGGTTGCGGTCCTCGCGCCGGGCTTCCCCGACTGGGACGGCGCGCAGGCCGTGCTATCCGGGCGCGTCCCGTTCCAGCCGGCGCCGCTCGCCCCCTGCGCGCCCGCGAGCCTGTCGCCCGTCGAGCGCCGGCGCAGCTCGCCCACGGTGCGCCTCGCCATGGCCGCTGCCGAGCAGGCGTTGCAGCGCACCTCTATCGCGCCCCACGAAATGGCGCTGGTATTCGCGTCGCCGGAAGCCGAGGGCCTCATCACCCACCAGCTGTGCGAAGCGCTCGCGGGCAGCCGCGAGATTTCGCCTACGATTTTCCATAATTCCGTGCACAACGCCCCCAGCGGCTACTACAGCATCGCGATGAAGGCGAAGCTGGGCGCGACCAGCATCTGCCGGGGACCGTGGACTTTCGCCGCCGGGCTGCTCGCTGCCGCGGTGCAGGCGCTCTGCGACGGCGTGCCGGTTCTCTTCGTCTGCTACGACAGTCCGATGCCCTCGCCGCTGTCCGACTCGATGCCGGTGGTGGATGCGACCGCGATCGCGCTGGTGATCGCCCCCGCGGCTACCGCTGCCACGCTCGCGTCCTGGGAGCTCGCCGTCGCGCCCGCCGAGGGCGGCGCCGAATGGCCCGCGTGGATGCCCCGCGGGTGGCATGCGAATGCCAGCGCGCGCGGCTTCGATGCCCTCGCCACGTTGTCGGGCGCCGTCACCAGGGCGGCGCTGCCGCTTTCTCCCGGCCTCGCCGTGCAGGTCGATCGATGCTAGGCCGCGACGAGATCGCCGCCCGCATTCCCCATGCCGGGCGCATGTGCCTGCTCGACCGGGTGCTGGAATGGGACGAGCGCCACATCCGATGCGCCGCGGAAAGCCACCGGGATGCCGACAATCCGCTTCGCGAGGGCGGGGGGCTCCCGGTGTGGGCCGGCATCGAATACGCGGCGCAGGCGGCCGCGGTGCACGGAGCGCTGTTGATGGGCGCCGGGCCCCGCGCAGGCATGCTCGGCAAGGTGCAGCACGTGCTTCCCGCCTGCGAATGGCTGGACCGGATCGCCGCGCCCCTCGTCTTCGAGGCCACGCTGCTGCATCGCGATCCCTCGGGCGGCATCTATTCCTTCGAGGCTCGCGGCGACGGCGCGTTGCTGCTCGAGGGGCGGCTCACCCTCATGTTCTCCGAAGCGGCAGCCGCGGCGCGATGAAGCGCGCCCTGGTGACCGGAGGCAGCGGCGCCATCGGCGGCGCCATCTGCCGCGCGCTGGCGGCACAGGGATTCCATGTCGTCGTGCACGCGGGGCGGCGCCTGGCCGAAGCGACGCGGCTGGCCGAGGACCTGAAGGGCGCGGGGGGCAGCGCCGAGGCCGCGATGTTCGACGTGACCGACGCCGCCGCCACGGACGCGGGGCTCGCCAGGATCCTCGCCGGCGGCCCGATCCAGGGCCTGGTGCACAACGCCGGCGTCCATGACGACGCGCTCTTCGCCGCGATGGACGGCGCGAGCTGGCGGCGCGTGCTCGATGTGAGCCTGCAGGGTTTCTTCAACGTCACGCAGCCGCTGCTGATGCCGATGCTGGCCACGCGCTGGGGGCGGATCGTGAGCATCACCTCCATCGCCGGAGTGATCGGCAACCGCGGGCAGGTCAATTACGCCGCGGCCAAGGCCGGCCTGCACGGGGCCACCAAGGCGCTCGCCCTCGAGGTTGCGTCACGCGGGGTCACGGTCAACGCCGTCGCGCCGGGGATCATCGCCTCGCCGGCAGCGCGGAAGGCATTCCCGGCCGAGCGCATCAGGCAGCTCGTTCCCATGGGCCGCGCCGGAGAGCCCGACGAGGTCGCCGCGCTGGTCGCGTTCCTGTGCTCGGACGGCGCCGCCTACATCTCGGGCCAGGTGATCGGCGTGAACGGCGGCATCGCATGAACACCACGCGGAGGGATTTTCATGCCTAGACTGGAAATCGGCGCGGCCGATGCCGCGCAGCGCCGCTGCGAAGTGTTCGTGATCGGCTGCGGGCCCGGCGGATCCACCATCGGCGCGCTGCTCGCCGAGCGCGGGCGCGACGTCGCCGTGTTCGACAAGGAGCGCCATCCGCGCTTCCACATCGGCGAATCGCTCCTGCCGCTCAACATGCCGATCCTCGAGCGCCTCGGCGTATGGGACGAGCTGGTGAAGATCGGCATCCGCAAGGACGCCGCCGAGTTCGAGTCGAGGGTAGCCGGCAAGACCGTCGAGTTCCAGTTCTCCACCGCCTTCGACAAACGCTGGCCGCACGCCTTCCAGGTGCGCCGCTCCGAGTTCGACCACATGCTGCTGCGCAACTGCGCCGCCAAGGGCGCGCGCGTGTACGAAGGCGCGCGGGTGACTGCGGTGGACTTCGGCGACCTCGCGCGGAACGAGGACACGGTGGTCCACCTGCAGCTGGAGGACGGCGGCAAGCAGGAATGGCGCACGCGCTTCCTGGTCGACGCATCCGGCCGCGACACCTTCCTCGCCGATCGCTTTTCCATCAAGCGCAGGAACCGCAAGCACGCGAGCGCCGCGATCTTCGGCCACTTCAGGAACGCGCGCCGCAATCCCGGCAGCGCCGAGGGCAACATCACCATCGTCTGGTTCGAGCACGGCTGGTTCTGGTTCATCCCGCTGAAGGACGGCACCACGAGCGTGGGCGCGGTGTGCTGGCCCGCGTACATGAAGTCGCGCAAGACCGATCCGAGCACGTTCCTCATCCAGACCATCGCCATGGCGCCGGAGATCGCCGATCGCCTGAAGGATGCCGAGCTCACCGCACCGGTAACGGCGACCGGAAACTACTCGTACACCGCCAAGCGCATGAGCGGGCCGGGGTACCTCATGGTGGGCGACGCGTGGGCCTTCATCGACCCGGTCTTCTCGAGCGGCGTGTACCTCGCCATGAACAGCGCCACGCTCGGCGCGGACGTGGTGGACAAGGTGCTCGCCGATCCCTCGAGCGCGCCGGAGCTCTACCGCGAGTTCGAGCGCACCATCCGACGGGGAGTGGGTGCCTTCTCGTGGATCATCTACCGCATGACCAACCCGGTGATCCGCAAGCTCTTCATGGCGCCGCGCAATTTCCTCGGCGTGCAGTCGGCGGTGGTCTCGCTCCTCGCGGGCGACGTGTTCCGCGCCGGGCCGGTGCGCCCGCGCCTCTATCTCTTCCGCGTGATCTACTACGTGAACTTCATCGGGCAATGGCCGACCGCGTTTCGCGCGTGGCGCAAGCGCCGCGAGGACATCCGGGTCGCCGCCTAGATGCTGGCGCTCATGAAGACTCGGCTCCTCGCGCCCTTTGCGGCGACGCCCCTGGCGGCCGGCCTCTCGGCTTTGGCTTTGGCCTTCGCCACGCATGGCGAGGAGCTGCCGCTCTGGGAAGTGGGGATCGGCGCCGCGGCCATCAGCTTCCCCGACTACCGCGGGTCCGGCCGGCAACGCGGGTATTTGCTGCCTGTGCCCGCCTTCGCCTACCGCGGCGAATTCATCCAGGTAGATAGGGAGAAGCTGCGCGGGCTGCTGTTTCGCACCGACCGTGTCGAGCTCGAGCTGTCGGTGAGCGGCTCGGTGCCGGTGCGCAGCAACGACGACCCGGCGCGCGAAGGCATGCCGGACCTCGATCCCGTGCTCGAGCTGGGGCCGTCGCTCAACGTGCGGCTCGCGCGGTCGGCCTCCTCGACGCTGCGCATGCGGCTTCCGGTGCGCGCGCAGGTGGCGAGCGACTTTCATTCGCTCCGCGGCGTCGGGGTGGTCACGAACCCGAACCTGAACCTCGACGTGCGCCTGGGCGACGGATGGCGCCTCGGATTTGTCGGGGGCGTGCTCTTCGGCGACCGCCGCAATCACGGCTATTACTACTCGGTCGCGCCCGAGTTCGCTCGCGCCGGGCGGCCCGCGTACGAGGCGCCAGGCGGATATTCCGGCGCGCAGGCGATCGCCGCGCTCTCCAAACGATGGGGATCATGGTTCGTGGCGGGCTTCGTGAAGCAGGATTTCCTGCGCGGCGCGGCGTTCGAAGCGAGCCCGCTCGTGGAAAAGCGCGCCGGTGTCGCGGCCGGAATCGCGTTCACCTGGACCTTCGCGCAATCCGAAAAGCGCGTCACCGTGCGCGATTGAACCGATTTGGTTAACCTCGTGGCCATGCGCAACGTCACCTTTGTCCTCATCCCCGCCTTCAACGAAGCGGCCACGATCCGCGGCCTGGTGGAGCGCGCCCTCGCCGCCACGCCGCATGTGATCGTGGTCGACGACGGATCCACCGACGGCACCGGCGCGCGTCTCGCGGGGCTGCCCGTGACGGTGCTCACCAACGAGCGCAACCTCGGCAAGGCGGGGAGCCTGTGGCGCGGCCTCGACTACGCCACGGCGAACGGCGCCGCGCGCGTGGTGACGCTCGACGGCGACGGCCAGCACGATCCGGACGACATCGGCAGGCTGCTGCACGTGGCCGACCTCTTTCCGCGGCGCATCGTGATCGGCGCGCGCCTGCACGACAAGCGCAACTTTCCGCCGCGGCGCTACTACGCCAACCAATTCGCGCGCTTCTGGATCTCGTGGGCCGCGGGCGCGGCGATCGCCGACACGCAATCCGGCTTCCGCGTCTATCCGGCGCACTTGCTCTCGCAGCTCACCCATGCGGACGTGTCGTGGGGCCGATTCGTCTTCGAAAGCGAGATCCTGATCGCCGCGGGGGCACGAGGAGTCGGCATCGTCGCGGTGTCCATCCCGGGTATCTATCCGCCCACGGCGCGGCGCAGCCACTTCCGCCCGGTCGTGGACATCGCGCGCATCGTCGTGATGGTGGCGGGACGGCTCCTGCGGCGTGGCATGAACCCCGTGGGGCTCTGGCGCAGCCTGAATCTGCCGGCGGCGATCGAGGTCGTTCCCGACTCTGTGCTGGACCACCGCTCGCGGGAGCGTGCCCAGGGATGACTCTCAGGATCCACGGCATCGCGCGCTCGCGCGCGTTCCGCAACCTGTGGGCCGCGGAGGAAGCGGGCGTTCCCTACGAGAACATCGCAACCGATTTCACCGAAGGCGTGA
>JBBRQA010000163.1:0-9206 GCA_038227085.1 Burkholderiales bacterium
CTCCTCGTCCTGGTGCATCGCACCAAGATCGGCATCGCGATGCGCGCGACCTCGCAGAACCCGCAGGTCGCGGGCCTCATGGGCGTGGATATCAACGCGGTGATCTCGATCACCTTCGTGATCGGCGCCGCGCTGGGCGCGGTGGCGGGCGTGATGGTCGGGACCTACTACGGCATCGCGCACTACCAGATGGGGTTTCTCCTCGGGCTGAAGGCGTTCTCCGCCGCGGTGCTGGGCGGCATCGGCAACCTCGCGGGCGCGGTGCTGGGCGGAATCCTGATGGGATTGATCGAGGCGCTCGGGGCGGGATACATCGGCGACTTCACCAATGTCTGCACCCTCGACCAGTTCCTTCCCGGGTTCAGCGACGTTTGCGCCGCGAGCCCGGAGTCGAGCCTGTTCGGCAGCAACTACAAGGACGTCTACGCCTTCATCGTCCTCATCATGGTGCTGGTCTTCCGCCCGCAGGGCCTCCTCGGCGAGCGCGTCGGCGACCGAGCCTAGTCATGCGTCATCGAGTTATCCACCATGGGCACACTGGCTGACATCAAGAAGAACCCCGCCGCCAAGTGGATTGGCATCGCGCTGATCGCGGCGGCTTTGGTCGCGCTGCCCTTCGTGCTGGCGATGGCGGGCACGGCGTGGGTACGGATCACCAACCTCGCCATCCTGTTCGTGCTCCTGTCGCTCGGCCTCAACATCGTCGTCGGATTCGCGGGGCTCCTCGATCTCGGCTATATCGCCTTCTACGCGGTGGGCGCATACGTCTATGCCCTGCTCGCGTCCCCGCACTTCAACCTGCACCTGCCGTGGTGGGTGATCCTGCCGATCGGCGCCGCCGTGGCGTGCTTCTTCGGCGTGATCCTGGGCGCGCCCACGCTCAAGCTGCGCGGCGACTACCTGGCGATCGTCACGCTCGGGTTCGGGGAGATCGTGCGCATCTTCCTGAACAACCTCTCCGAGCCCTTCAACCTCACCAATGGCCCCAAGGGCCTGTCGACGATCGATCCGATCCGCTTCATGGGTGTCGATTTCGGCAACACCACGCGCGTAGGCGAGCTCCTCGTGTCCGGGACGATCAAGTACTACTACTTCCTGCTCGCGGTGCTGCTGATCGTCATCGTGATCAACCTGCGCCTGCAGAATTCGCGCATCGGCCGCGCGTGGGAAGCGATCCGCGAGGACGAGCTCGCCGCGCGCTCGATGGGCATCAACACGCGCAACATGAAGCTGCTGGCGTTCGCGATGGGTGCCTCGTTCGGCGGCGTCGCGGGCGGCATGTTCTCGTCGATCCAGGGGTTCATCAGCCCGGAGAGCTTCATACTCACCGAGAGCGTGATGGTGCTCTCGATGGTGGTGCTGGGCGGCATGGGCAACATCTGGGGCGTGATCCTCGGCGCGATCCTGCTCTCGTTCGTGCCGGAGATCCTGCGCTACACGGTGGAGCCGGTGCAGCGAATGATCTTCGGGCGCTCGATCATCGATCCCGAAGTGATCCGCATGCTGCTCTTCGGCCTGGCGATGGTCGTGATGATGCTTTTCCGGCCCGCGGGACTCCTCCCGTCGCCGTTGCGCAAGCGCGAGCTCGCGGTGCCCAGGAATGGCTGAGACCGGACCCGCGGGCGCGCCTGCCTCCGCACCCGCTTTCCTCGAGGTCGAGCGCATCACCAAGCGCTTCGGCGGCCTCACCGCGCTCTCGGAAGTCTCCTTCTCCATCCGCCAGGGCGAGATCTACGGCCTTATCGGCCCCAATGGCGCCGGCAAGACCACGCTCTTCAACGTGCTCACCGGCATCTACCGCCAGGACGAGGGCCGCTTCCGCTTCGAGGGCGCGGAGCTGAAGGACGCGACGCCCGATCGCATCGCGCGCCTGGGGATCGCGCGCACCTTCCAGAACATCCGCCTCTTCAACAACCTCTCGGCGCTCGAGAACGTGATGATCGGGCGCCACGTGCGCACGCGCGCGGGCGTTTTCGGCGCGATCCTGCGCGGGCCCGGGACCCGCGCCGAGGAGCGCGCCATCGAGAAGCGCGCCCAAGAGCTCCTCGAGTACGTCGGCATCGGCGAGCGCGGCAACGAGCTCGCCAAGCACCTCTCCTACGGCGACCAGCGAAGGCTCGAGATCGCGCGCGCGCTCGCCACGGAGCCACGCCTCCTCGCGCTCGACGAGCCGGCGGCGGGCATGAACGCCACCGAGAAGCTCGACCTGAGGAAGCTCCTCGAGTCGATCCGCAAGGATGGCGTCACCATCCTCATCATCGAGCACGACGTGCGCCTGGTGATGGGCCTTTGCGACCGCGTGCTGGTCCTCGACTATGGACGCAACATCGCCGAGGGGGTGCCGCGCGACATCCAGAAGGATCCCAAGGTGATCGAGGCCTACCTCGGAGCGCCGCGGGAAGCGCCCAAGCCCGCATGAGCCTCCTTGCGCTGGAGCAGTTGCAGGTCTCCTATGGCGGCATCCGCGCGGTGAAGGGGGTCGACCTCACGGTCGAGCCCGGCGAACTGGTGTGCCTGATCGGCGCCAACGGCGCGGGCAAGACCACCACGCTGCGGGCCGTGACGGGCCTGGTGCGCGCCGCGGCCGGGCGCATCGTCTACGACGGCGCGGAGATCGGCGGCCTGCGCGTGCACGAGATCGCGCGCCGCGGGTTGGCGCTGGTTCCCGAGGGACGCGGGGTCTTCGCGCAGCTCACCATCGAGGAGAACCTCGCGATGGGCGCGTACGCGCGCTCGGACAAGGCGGGGGTCGCGGCGGACATGGAGCGCTCCTACGCGCTCTTCCCGCGCCTGAAGGAGCGCCGCCGCCAGACCGCGGGCACCATGTCGGGCGGCGAGCAGCAGATGCTCGCCATCGCGCGCGCGCTCATGGGCCGCCCCAAGCTCCTTCTCCTCGACGAGCCGAGCATGGGCCTGGCTCCGCTCATGGTCGAGAAGATCTTCGAGGTGATCCGCGCCATCGCCGCCGAAGGCGTCACCCTGCTCCTCGTGGAGCAGAATGCACGTCTCGCGCTCGAGGTGAGCCACCGCGGCTACGTGCTGGAGGGCGGCGTGGTCGCCATCACCGGCGAGGCGCGCTCGCTCCTCGGGGATCCGCGCATCCGCGAGGCCTACCTCGGCGAATAGGATTACAGCTGAAATGACGCCAGTGACGCGGCTCACAGCGAGCCCGGCCTTCCCGCTTCAGAATGATCCCTGCCCGATTCCTGGGGCGGCGAGGATTTCGAGAGAAGAATTCCGGCCATGATCCGAACCACGCGCGGCGCCTTTTGGGCGCTCGGCGCCGCCTTTCTTCTGGGCACCCTCGTCTTCCTCTTCGTGAAGACCGCGGGCATCGACTTCAAGCACGATTCCAGCGCGTTGAACCTGCTGCGCGAGATGAAGGACTTCGACACGCACTGGGACGACGACGCTGCGCGCATCTCCAACGACTTCCGCGGCGCCGCGACCCCGCAGGCCGACTTCGGCGCGATGATGGGGCGCATCCTCCACGAGCTCGACCGCCTGGTGGCGCGCGAGTCGCTGAAGAAGGAGATGGCGCGGCTGCGCTCCGGCCTGGACGAGAAGCAGGCCGCCTTCAAGGCGCTCCTCGAGGCGCACCAGAAGAGCATCGAGACCGCGGGCACCATGGACGAATCCCTGCGCAGCCTCGCGCAGCTCGCCACCGCGCGCGCCGCGGGGGCGCGCTCCTCGCGCTCGCTCCTGAGCGCGGCCGGCCTCGCCGAGCAGCTGCGCACCGACATCCAACGCCGCCTCGAGACCTTCGCCGCGCGCAGGCCGTCGATGGAGCAGCGCGTGGCGGTCCTGCGCGCCGCGGCGGTCGCGAGCGATGCGTCGCTCGCCGATGCCGCCGCCGTCGCCGACAGCGCGAGCCGTGCATTCCTTGCGGCGCGCGCCGCCGAGGCCGAGGTGTTCCGCAAGTTCTCCTTCCTCACGCTCGGCGGGCGCATCGAGCTGTCGGCGCGCACGCTCGCCAAGTCGATCGAGGACACGCTCGACGAGAAGGAGCGCTGGCGCGTGTACCTCTTCGTCTACGCGCTCGCCCTCCTCATCGCCACCGGCTATCTCGGCTCGCGCGTGGCCACGACGCAGGGGGAGCTGCGCCGCGCCAACGAGGAGCTCGAGAAGCGCGTCTCCGAGCGCACGCGCGATCTCTCGCTCACGTTGAAGCGCCTGCAGGAATCGGAAGCGCAGCTGGTGCAGTCGGAAAAGATGTCCTCCCTCGGCCAGATGGTGGCGGGCGTGGCGCACGAGATCAATTCGCCGCTCTCATACGTGAAGAACAGCGTGGCCACCGCCCGCGACAGGATGCCGGACCTGCGCGACGCCCTCTCCGAAGCCGAGCGCCTGCTCGGCATCCTGCGCTCCCCGGCGCCCGACGAGGCCGACCTGCAGGCGAGCTTCAACGTGCTCGAGTCGCGTCTCGCGCGGCTGCGCAGGGAAAACGTCCTCGAGGATCTCGATTCGCTCACCCGCGACGGCCTGCACGGCATCGAGCAGATCGTCGAGCTGGTGCAGAACCTGCGCAACTTCTCGCGCCTGGACCGTAGCAAGGTCGCGAGCTTCAACGTGAACGAGGGTGTGCGCGCCACGCTTCTCATCGCCAAGCCCACGCTTCGCAAGATCGACGTGGAGACGCACCTGGGCGACGTGCCGTCGATCACCTGCTCGCCCTCGCAGGTGAACCAGGTGCTGCTGAACCTCGTGACCAATTCCGCGCAGGCGATGGACAAGCCGCGCGGGCGCATATCCGTCACCACGCGCCCGGCGGGGGCGAGCGCCGTCGTGATCGAGGTCGAGGACAACGGCAAGGGCATCGCCGCCGATGTGCTGCCCAAGGTCTTCGACCCGTTCTACACCACCAAGGAAGTCGGCAAGGGCACGGGGCTGGGCCTTTCCATCGCCTACAAGATCGTCACGCAGCACGGCGGGCGCATCGAGGTGCGCTCCACGCTCGGCATCGGCACCGTGGTCACCGTAACGTTGCCGGTGGTCCCGCCGCCCGAGCTCGCGTCGATCACCGAGGCCCAGGCCGAAGGCGCCGAATGAGCGAAGCTCGCCGCATCGGCAAGTACGAGATCCAGGCCCTCCTCGGCAAGGGCGGCTCCGCGAGCGTGTTCGCGGGCCTCGACGGCGAGAAGAAGGTCGCCCTCAAGATCGCCAATCGTTCCGCCGTCCCGCCCGAGACGCTCGCACGGCTCCACGAAGGCGCGGCGGCGCTCGCGCGCGTGCGCCATCCGGCGATCGCGGGCTTCATCGAGATCGTCGACACCGACAGGGCATATTGCCTCGTGTACGAGCCCGCCGAGGGCGAGCCGCTGACCGTCCTCCTGAAGGAAGGCAAGCCGCCCGACCTGCGCCTCGCCTGGGAGATCGCGCGCCAGGTGCTCGAGGCTCTCGAGGCGGTCCATGCACGCGGGATCGTCCACGGCGAAGTGAAGCCCGCCAACGTGATCCTCGACAAGCAGGGGCGCGTCCGGCTGACCGACCTCGGCGCCTATTCGCTCGCCGCTCAGCTCTCCAACCCGTACATGGCGCCAGAGCAGTTCAACGGCAACGCGATGGACGCACGCACCGACCTCTACCAGGCGGCCGCCTTGATCTACCACCTTGTCTCCGGCAAGGCGCCCTTCGCAGGCGCGCGCGACGAGATGGTCCATCGCATCACGCAGGAGAGGCCCACCGATCCTTCGTCCCTGGTCGACAAGCTGGCATGGCAGCTCGACTGGGTGATCCAGCGGGCGCTCAGCAAGGACCCCGCGGACCGCTTCGGCTCGGCGCGCGAGCTGATGGATGGGCTGCGCCTTGGAATGCAGGACTCGATCGGCGCCCCGCTGGCCGTGCCTCCGCCCGCGCCCGCCCATGTGGAGAAGAAGGCTCCGGCGCCGGTGGCGGAAAAGAAGGCCCCGGCACCGGTGGCACAGAAGCCGCTCGTCGCCGAGAGCAAGCCCGCGCCTGTACCGGCGCCTCTCCTCACCGTAAAGCTCTCCGACAAGGCGAAGCTCCTCGTCCCGGTGCCGATCGACGATCCGGTTCCGGACACCCCGGGGGAACGCTTCCGCATCCTCTTCGTGGACGACGACGTGCGCGTGCTGAACGCGCTGCGCGCCCTCTTCCGCAACGACTACGAGGTGTTCACCGCCGAGAACGGCGAATCGGGCCTCGCCCTGCAGAACGCCGAGAGCATCCCGATCGTGGTGAGCGACCAGCGCATGCCCGGCATGACCGGCGTCGAGATGCTGCGCGAATTGAAGAGGGCGGCGCCGCAGACGGTGCGCCTGCTCCTCACCGGCTACTCCGACCTCGCCGCCCTCGTGGGCTCGATCAACGAGGGCGAGGTGTTCCGCTTCGTGAAGAAGCCCTGGGACAACGACGAGATCCGCGCGATGGTGGGCGAGGCCGCGGTGGCCGCCTCAAAGCTCGCCAGTCGTGCGCCGGCACCCACCACCGCTTCGGCGCGCGGCAAGGCGCCTGCGCCCCCCGCAGCGGCCGCGACAGCACCCTCGCCGCGCGCCGCCGGCTCGCTCCTCGTGATCGATCCCGGCCAGAGCCTCGCCAAGGGCCTCGAGCGCCTGGTAGCGGGCGAGGCGACGGTCCAGCTCGTCGCCACCGTGCCCGAGGCGGCGAAGCTGCTGCAGACGAAGGAATACGCCGCCATCATCGCCGACCAGCGCGCCGGCAAGGACGACCTGGTGAAGCTCTTCCGCGTGGTGAAGGCGAAGCGGCCCGGGACGCTATCGATCCTGGTGGCCGAGGAGCCCGACGCCGACCTGGTCGCCGAGCTCATCAACCAGGCGCAGATCTACCGCTTCCTGTCCAAGCCCATCGACGGCAAGGATTTGCGCTCGCACGTGAGCGCGGCGCTGCGCCACTACGCCGAGTTCAAGCAAGCGGAGAAGAAGGGCTCAAGCCTCGCCCAGGACGTCGGAGCGCTGCCCGCCCGGCTTGTCACGGGCGCCGCTTAGCCAGCGCTCGAGCGCGGGCGCGGCCATCGGTCGCGCGAAGAAAAATCCCTGCGCCTCGTCGCAGCCGAAGCGGCGCAGCTCTGCCAGCTCGTGGTCGGTCTCCACGCCCTCGGCTACCACGGTGAGCCCGAGGTTGTGGCCGAGCTCGATGGTGGAGCGCACGATGGCGGCGTTGCGCCGGTCGGCTTCCATGCCGCTCACGAACGCTCGGTCGATCTTTAGCTCGTTCACCGCCAGCTGCTTGATGTAGGCGAGCGAAGAGTAGCCGGTGCCGTAGTCGTCGATCGAGGTGGCGACCCCCAATTCGCGCAGCTTGCGCAACGTCGATTGCGCGCTCAGCGGATCTTCCATGAGCGCGCTCTCGGTGATCTCCAGGCAGAGCATCCCGGCGGGGAGCTCGGCCGCGGCGAGCCCCGCGGAAACCTGGCTCACCAGCTCGTCGCCGTTCTGCAGGTCGCGCGCCGAGACGTTCACGCACATGCGGATGCGAAGCCCGGTGCGCTCCCAGACGCCGCACTGCTCGATGGAGCGCTCCAGCACCCAGCGCGTGATGGCGCTGATGTAGCCGGTCTGCTCGGCGAACGGGATGAAGTCCGCGGGCTGCACGAAGCCGCGCGTCGGATGGCGCCAGCGCACCAAAGCCTCCACCGAGGTCACGCGGTTTTCGACCAGGTTCATCTTCGGCTGGTAGTGCAGCAACAGCTCTCCTGCCTCCACCGCGCGGCGCAATTCGCCCAGCAGCGTGAGGAACTCCTGGCGGCGCACGTCGTGGCTCGGGTCGTAGATCGCGTATCGGGACTTGGTGCGCTTCGCCTCGTACATCGCGACGTCGCTCGCGCGGAGGAGCGCGCTCGAATCCGCGCCATGCTCGGGGAAGCGCGCGATGCCGATCGAGGCCGCCATGTCCATGGTCTGGCCCTCGATCACGAACGGCTCCTCGAGCGCCTTGTGGATCTTGTTGGCGACGACCACGGCGTTTTGCGCGTTGCCGGTGGCCAGCAGCACCGCGAACTCGTCGCCGCCCAGGCGCGCGATCACGTCGGAATCGCGCAGCGCCTTCCTCACGCGGAGCCCCACCTCGCGAAGCGCCTGGTCGCCCACCGGGTGGCCGAGCGTGTCGTTGATGGCCTTGAAGCGGTCCATGTCGAAGAGCAGCACCGCGATCGGCGCCTCGCCGCGCTTGGCGGTGCGCACCGCCTGGGACAGCTGCTCGTGGAACATCGCGCGGTTGGGCAGGCCCGTGAGGCCGTCCTCGTAGGCCAGGCGCAGGATCTCCTTCTCGCGGCTCACGATGCTGTCCAGCATGTGGTTGAAGCTCACCGCGAGCTGGCCGATCTCGTCCTTGTGCTCGACCTGCACGTGCCGCGTGTAGTCGCCTTGCTGCACGCTGCGCGCCGCCTCGGCGAGGCGATGCACCGGGCGCGTGATGCTGCGCGCGATGATGAGGCTGCCGGCCACCAGGATCACCAGGCCCGCGGCGGTGAGCCAGAAGAACGAAGAGCTCATGCGCTTGAACGGGGCGAGGCCGATGACGAGCGGCTTCTGCAGGATCGCGACGATGCGCTTGTCCGGGCGCGACTCGAGCGGAGTCACGCGCGTTTCGTACTCCTCGCCGCCCATCTCGACCTCGTGCACCTGCGCGGCGAGGCCCTCGTTGCCGTAGAACGCGGGCAGGAGGTCGTCACGCAGCGCCGGCGCGAGGGTCGAGGCGTGCAGGCGCCACGCGCTCGCCGGCACCCAGCTCGCGAAAGTGACCTCGAGGCCGGTCAGCTGGTTCAGGTCCTTGGCGACGCGGTCGTCCACCTCGAAGGCGAGACCGACCCACGCGATGGGATCCGGAGCGAGCACCGGCACCACGACCAACTGGTAGAGCTTGCCTTCGCGGATCACCACGGAAGACGCCCTGCCCTCGACGATCGCCAGGCGGATCAGGTCGGGATAGGCGAAGGATTTGCCGACGCGCGCCGTGTCGAGCGTGTCCGCGCGCACCACGTTCTCGAGCGAGGCGAGCGTCATCACGTTGGCGCCCACGCGTGCGCCGTGGTTGCGCAGCACCGAGAGGATGGTGCCGGTGTCGTTCGATGCGATCGACTGGCGGAAGGCGAAGTCGGCCGAGAGGATGCCGGCGCCCTGCTCGAGCCGCGCCTGGTTCTGCGCGAGGAGCTGGTTGAAGACGCGCTCGCCCTGCTCGAGCTCCTGGTCGATGGTCTGGCGCGCGATCTGGGAATTGGCCTGGATCAC
>JBBRQA010000164.1:0-9204 GCA_038227085.1 Burkholderiales bacterium
CAATTCCTGCGACTGGGTGGCCATCTCATCCGCGCCCACGCGGATCTGCGAGATGTTGGCGGCAAGGGCGACGAGGTCCTTTTGCGCCGAGAGGATCGCGCCCGCGGCGTTGCAGCTTTCCGGCCAGCGCTTCTCCAGGTCATCGATGCGGCTCTTGGTCGCGGCGGTGGTGCCGGCTCCGTCGACCTTCACGCCGAGCGCGAAGCCACCGTTCCTGAGGATGTTGAGGTAGTCGGCGAATTGCTCGCGGCTGTCGGCGAGCTGCGGGAAGGCCGCCTGCTGGCCGCGCGCGGCCAGGCCCGCGGCCTTGGCGAGGCGCTGCGTGTGGAACTGCATCTGCGAGGCGATCGAGATGTGCGTCGCCTTCTGCGTGCGCGAGTTGGTGTCGTAGGCGACCATGAGCCCGGTCGCGACGAACAGGACGCCCGCCACGATGGCGAGGATCTTCATCTGCGAGATGAAAGGCCTGTCGCCGAGGAACGGGGCGCGGAAGCCGGCCAGGCGCGAAGTGGCTTCCTTCGCCTTGGGTTTCTTGATGGAGGTCGAGGAAACGCCCTTGTCCTTGGGAGTGCCTGGCCGCGTAACCGTGCCGCCCGCCGGAATGTTGGTGAGCGTCGAGGCCTGCCCTGCTGCGCCCGGGCGGGTCGCGGGTTTTGGCTTCGCGCCCCCCGTCATGCGCCTGAACCAGTCCGCCATCGAGGATTTCGGTTTCATCGTCTGTGCTTTAGCCATTGGCCATCTCTCCCTACGCGCCTACTTCCAGGAACCGCTGCTCACGAACGAGCGCGGTCAAATCGAGCTCGAGCCAGCGAGTGCCGCCGGCATCGGTGTATGCGCCGGCCACCCATGAGGGCGCGGCGGCGGGCCGCCCGGCGGCCGTGAATTGTTCGGGGTTGCGAAGACCCAGCATGCGTGACACGAGGAGGCCCGCGCCGCCGATCAGCCGGTCGGAGACCAGGATCACGCGCCGCTCCATGCCGGGGGCGATCGCGTCGCCTCCCTGGAAGGCCGAGAAGTCGAGCACGCTGTAGAGGTTGCCGCGCACGTTGGCGACGCCGCGGAACCAGGAATGGGTGAGCGGGACGCCGACCGTGGTCGGGACCGGAATGACCTCGTTCACCTGGTGCAGCGCGACGAACCAGTTCTCCGCTCCGACCTGGAAGCCGAGCTTCGATGCGACCGCCGTCCGCGTGGAAGCGGTGCGGATGCGCTCGGCAACCGAAAGCTGGAACTCGCGAAGTCCGGTGCGTCGTGCCATGGGGAACTAGCCCAGCGCCTTGATCTTCTCGAGCAGCTCGTTTTCGCCGATCGGCTTGGTGACGTAATCCTTGGCGCCCTGCCGCAGGCCCCAGATCTTGTCGGTCTCCTGGTCCTTGGTGGTGCAGATGATGACCGGGATGTGCTTGGTCTTCTCCTCGCGGGTGATCGCGCGCGTCGCCTGGAAGCCGTTCAGGCCGGGCATCACCACGTCCATCAGGATGAGGTCGGGCATGTCGCTCTTCGAGCGCTCGATGGCGGCCTCGCCGCTGTCGACGAGGAGCACCTCGTAGCCGCGTTTCTTCAGCACGCCTTCCATGAACGCGCGCTCCGTCGGCGAATCGTCCACCACCATGATTTTCTTGATCGTCATCGTCGATGCTCTCTTCGCAATATTGAAATTGGTTGTGGTCAGGCCGTGCTGCGCTGCGCGAGGTGCGATTCGACCGCCCGCAGCAGGCTTTCCTTGGTGAACGGCTTGGTGAGGTATTCGTCGGAGCCCACCATGCGGCCGCGCGCGCGGTCGAAGAGGCTGTCCTTGGACGAGAGCATGATCACCGGCGTCTTCTGGTGCTTGCCGCTCTTCTTGATGAGCGCGCACGTCTGGTAGCCGTCCAGGCGCGGCATCATGATGTCCACGAAGATGAGGTCGGGCTGGTGGTCGGCGATCTTGGCGAGGGCGTCGAAGCCGTTGTCGGCGAGGATGACCTGGCAACCGGCCTGCATGAGGAATATCTCCGCGCTGCGCCGGATGGTGTTGCTGTCATCGATGACCATCACGCGTACGCCCGTGAGGTTCTTGGAGTCCGCCACACTTCCCTCGATTTCGTTTTCGGCTGCGAAAAGGGAGGCGGGCGCCGTCTCGATCACGATGGGCATCCCGGCCGCTCGCGGTCCACACCCTCCCTTTGCTACCTCGCAGCCGCGTTCTACGCGATCTTCAGATTATTCCTTTTATTCAACCAAAACAACCGCTAACCCCGCTCTTCTCAAGCCATTTCGAAGAGAGGCTAGAAGAGAGGCTAAAAGTCGACCATTTCGAAGTCATCCTTGCGTGCTCCGCACTCGGGGCAGCACCAACCGGCGGGGATGTCCTCCCAACGGGTTCCGGGTGCAATGCCATCGTCCGGCCAGCCCTCGGCCTCGTGGTAGAGAAGGCCGCAGGCGAGGCAGCGCCAGGATTTGAAGGGTTGTGGTTCCAGGGCTGGTGAAGACATAGGCGAACGCGGTGGCGGTTGAGTAGAATGCGAAGGACGCGCGCGCGCTCAAAGCATCGTAGCGATCCCCGGTTGGCGCGCGCAACGCGAGCCGGGTTGCAAGTGTAACCCCCCCCTCTCCACCCCCCGCGTCCCCATGCACGATCCCGCGCCCTCCCTCCCCGCCGTCCTCACGTTTGCCGCCACCGATCCGACCAGCGGCGCGGGCCTGCAGGCCGACCTCCTGGCGCTTGCGAGCATGGGCTGCTACCCACTTTCGGTCGTGACCGCGCTCACCGTGCAGGACACCGCCGGAGTGGAATCCTTTCTTGCCATCGACCCCGATTGGGTCGCCGACCAGGCGCGTTGCATCCTCGAGGACATGCCGGTGGCGGCCTTCAAGATGGGGATGCTCGGTTCCACCGAGATCGTGACGCTCGTTGCCGAGGTGGTCTCCGATTATCCGGACGTCCCGCTGGTGCTCGATCCGGTGCTCTCCTCCGGGCGCGGCGACGAGTTCGCCAGCGAGGAAATGGTGTCCGCGATCCGCGAGCTGCTGGTGCCGCAGAGCACGGTGATCACGCCCAACATTCCGGAGCTGCGCCGCCTCGCGGGCGAGGACGACAACGACCACGTGAGCATCGCCGACTGCGCGCAGATCCTGCTCGACAGCGGCTGCGAGTACGTGTTGGTGACCGGCACCCACGACTCCACCGCGGACGTCGTGAATACGCTCTACCACCGCGGCGGCGTCCTGCGCGCGGACACTTGGCAGCGCCTACCGGGCAGCTATCACGGCTCGGGATGCACGCTCGCCTCGGCGCTCGCCGCGAATCTCGCGCGCGGCCTCGACATCGGCGACGCGGTCTATGAGGCGCAGGACTACACGTGGCAAGCGCTCGCCCACGCCTTTCGCCCGGGCATGGGCCAGTACCTGCCGGACCGCCTTTTCTGGGCGCGCGGGAGCGCCGCCGATGACGCGGACGACAAGTGAAACGCGCGCGCGTTTGCGCGGCCTTTACGCGGTGACTCCGGAAACGAAGGACAGCGCGAGCCTCGTGGCGCGCGTCGAGGACTGCATCGCCGGCGGGGCCAGGTTGGTCCAGTACCGCGCGAAGGACGTCGCACCCGCACTCGCCCTCGAGCAGGCGCGGCGCCTCGCTTGCGCCTGTCGTGAGCACGGCGTCCTCTTCATCGTGAACGACGCGGTCGACCTCGCGCTCGCGGTGGATGCCGACGGAGTGCACCTGGGGCGCGACGACATGGAGGTTCGCCGCGCCCGCGCGGCCCTGCCGGGGAAGGTGATCGGGGTTTCCTGCTACGACGACCCGCGCCTCGCGCAAGCCGCGGCGGCGGCGGGCGCCGATTATGTGGCCATCGGCAGCGTGTTCGCTTCCGCCACCAAGCCCCACGCGGTACGCGCTTCACTCGAAAACCTCACGGACGCACGCGCCAATTCCGGCTTGCCGGTCGCGGCGATCGGTGGCATCACCATGCAGAACGCGCAGAGCGCCGTCGCGGCGGGCGCGGACATGCTCGCCGTGGTCTCGGCGCTCTTCGACGCCGCGGACGTGCGCGCCGCGGCCCGCGCCTTTGCAAGCCTCTTCGACAATCCGGCGGAGACCGACCTTCATGTACGAGCGCAGCAAAGAGCTGTTTGAGCGTTCCCAGCGCCTGATTCCCGGCGGCGTCAATTCGCCGGTGCGCGCGTTTCGCGCCGTCGGCGGAACGCCGGTCTTCTTCCGCGAGGGCCGTGGCGCGCGCCTGGTCGACGAGGACGGGCGCGAATACATCGACTACGTCGGCTCGTGGGGCCCGCTCATCCTCGGCCACGCCCATCCCGAAGTCCTCGCGGCAGTGGTCGCGGCCGCCGCGAAAGGAATGTCTTTCGGCGCGCCCACGGCGCTCGAGCTCGAGATGGCCGAGGTTCTCACGGCGAGCCTGCCGTCGATGGAGCAGGTGCGCCTGGTGAGCTCCGGGACCGAGGCGGTGATGAGCGTTCTGCGCCTGGCGCGCGGCTTCACCGGCCGCTCGACCCTGGTGAAGTTCGAGGGCTGCTATCACGGCCACAGCGACTTCCTGCTGGTGAAGGCGGGGTCGGGTGCGCTCACCTTCGGTAATCCGACCTCCGCCGGCGTCCCGCCTGAGGTCACATCTCACACGCTGGTCCTCGACTACAACGACCCGCAGCAGGTCGTGGACGCCTTCGCGCGCTATGGCAAGGACATTGCCGCGGTGGTGCTGGAACCGGTTGCGGGCAACATGAATTTCGTTCGTCCCAGCGAGGCCTTCATCGCCACCTTGCGCGAGCAGTGCACGCGCCATGGCGCGCTTCTCGTGTTCGAC
The DNA here is from genome assembly GCA_038227085.1 of Burkholderiales bacterium. Taxonomy (GTDB): domain Bacteria; phylum Pseudomonadota; class Gammaproteobacteria; order Burkholderiales; family Usitatibacteraceae; genus Usitatibacter. The sequence continues at coordinate 4,800 of JBBRQA010000164.1, forward strand.
GAGGTGATGACCGGTTTTCGCGTCGGTCCGCGCGGCGCGCAGGGGATTTTCGGAGTGACGCCGGATCTCACCACTCTCGGCAAGGTGATCGGCGGCGGGATGCCGGTGGGAGCCTTTGGCGGGCGCCGCGACATCATGCAGAAGCTGGCCCCGGTCGGGCCCGTGTATCAGGCGGGCACGCTCTCCGGCAACCCGGTCGCGGTGAGCGCGGGCCTCGCGACCCTGAAGCAGGTGCTGGCGCCCGGCTTCTTCGAGCGCCTCGGCAAAAGCACCGCCGCCCTGGTGGAAGGCCTCGCACGCGAGGCACGCTCCGCCGGCATCCCGTTCAGCGCGGCGAGCCTGGGCGGGATGTTCGGGATCTTTTTTCGCGCTACGCCGCCCACATCTTTCGCGCAGGTGATGGAAAGCGATCGCGAGGCGTTCAACCGCTTCTTCCACGCGATGCTCGAGCGCGGCGTCTACCTGGCGCCGTCGGCCTTCGAGGCCGGGTTCGTCTCGTCGGCGCACGGCGCGGCCGAGCTCGACGCCACCTTCTCCGCGGCGCGCGGCGCATTCGCCGCGATGCGCGGCTGAGCATGCGCATCCTGCCCTCGCGCGGGCGCCTCGCGGGCCTCGGGCTCGCGATCGCGATGCTCACCATCATCGCGCTCGCCATCCTCGTGCTCATGGATCTGGAACGCGAATCGCAGGTGCATCGCGAAGTCATCGCCGCGCAACGGGTGAAGGACCTGCTCTATGCGTTGCGCGCCAACGTCATCGACCTGCGCGGTGCCGCGCGCCTGGGTGCGCGCGCCGGCGATGCGGCGTCGTTTCGCAACATCGACCGGCGCGTGGTCGACGTCGAGGGCTCGCTCGCGGCGCTCGAGAGGGAAGCCGCTTCCGCCAATGCCCTGCCGGACTTTTCCCGGCTCATCGATTCGACGCGAATGCTTGTGGTCCATGCGCGCTCCATCGCGGGCGCCCGTCAGGCGCGCGGCGCCGCGGCCACCACCGTCCTCGCCGACGAGGCCGAGCGCCTGACCGCGGAAGCCACCGCCTCCCTCGACGCCTCGCTCGCGGCGCACCCGAAACGCATCAGCGAGCGCACGCAGATGGCGCTATCGCTGGGCGATGGGCTGCGCAAATATATCGGCGGCCTGCTGATCGGCTCGATTGCGCTCCTGGCGGGACTTTTCGCCGGCTACCGGCGCGTACAGCATCGCGAGCGCGCGGCGCAGAAGCGCATCGAGCACCTCGCGCACTTCGATATGGTGACCGGGCTTCCCAACCGCGCCCTCCTCGCGGACCGGCTGGCGCAGGAAACCGCGCGCGCGCGCCGCAGCGGCCTGGGCTTCGCCGTACTCCTCTTCGACCTCGACGGATTCAAGACGGTGAACGACACCTGGGGCCACGCCGCGGGCGATCGTGTGCTCGCGCTGGTAGGAGACCGCGTACGCAAATGCGTGCGCGCCTCAGACACCGTGGGGCGCTTGGGAGGCGACGAATTCCTCGCCATCCTTCCCGAGACTTCGCTCGAAGGGGCGTCGGGCGTGGCGGAGAAGCTGCGCGAGTCGTTGCGCGAGCCCTATGCCCTCGACGGCGTCACGGCGCACTTGAGCGCGAGCGTCGGATTGAGCCTGTTTCCGGACAATGGCAGCGAGCCGGAGCAGCTGCAGCGCGCCGCCGACGCCGCGCTCTACACGGCAAAACGGGCGGGAAAGGACCGGGCCGTGGTCGCGGAAGCCACGCGCGGCCCGCAGCACACCGAGAAGAACGCCGCCTAGCTTGCTCGCCCTTTCAACGCAAGCCCGAGGCGTACTCGACCACCGCCTTCATGTCGTTCTCGGAGAGCTTGGCGGCGATCGGGCCCATGACCACGTGCGGACGCGCGCCGGTCGCGTAAGCCTTCAGCCAGCCGAGCGTGAGCTCCGGATGCTGTCCCGCCAGGCGCGGGTATTGAGTGGGGATGCCGTGACCCGCGGCGCCATGGCAGCCCGCGCACGCGGGGACGCCGATCGCCTTGATTCCGCCGCGCCACACCTCACGGCCGCGCTGCGCGAGCGCCTTGTCGCGCGCGGCGCCCTCGACCGGCCTCTGGGTCTCGAAATAGGCGCCGACATCACGCATGTCTTCGGGCGTGAGCGCCGCGGCCATGCCTTGCATGATTGCGTTGGGACGCGCTCCCGACTTGAATGCGGCGAGCTGGCGCGCGATGTAGCCGCCGCTCTGGCCGGCAAGATTGGGATTGGCGGGCGCGGTGCTCACTCCGTTCGGACCGTGGCACGCGGCGCACACCGTGGTGGCGATCTGCTTGCCATGCTCCACATCGGGCTTGGCGACCTCGGCGGGCACCGCGGCAGCAATGCTTGCGTAGACTAGCGCCATGAGCCCGGCAAAACCCGTGAAGACACGCATTCGGGAACCTCGCGAGAAGGACAGGAAGAAACACCAGGGGAAGCCCGACGATTTTACCGCGAGCCGGCCCCCTCTCGCCAGCGGCAAGCGCGCTTCGGGCGAACTTGCGTTGCAGAAAGCGACCTACACGCTCTCGGTCCACGACCCCAAGGAACTGCCTAGGCCTGGAGCGCCGGAGATCGCCTTCGCGGGCCGCTCGAACGCCGGCAAGTCGAGCGCCATCAACACGCTCACTGGACGGCGGCGCCTGGCTTTCGTGAGCAAGACACCAGGGCGCACCCAGCTCATCAATTTCTTCTCGCTGGGTAGCGGCGCATTCCTCGTGGACCTGCCCGGGTACGGCTTCGCGGACGCACCGATCGCGGTGCGCAAGCACTGGGAGATCCTGGTGGGCGAATACATCGCCACGCGCGATTCGCTGGCCGCCGTCGTGGTGGTGATGGATGCGCGCCATCCGCTCGCAGCCCTCGACCGGCAGCTTCTCGGCTGGCTGCGCGAGGCGGGGCGCGCCACCCACGTCCTCCTCACCAAGTCCGACAAGCTCTCCAAGCAGGCCGCGCAGGTGACGCTTGCACAGACGCGCAAGGAGTTGGGCGAGGTCTGCCCGGGCGCGACCCTGCAATTATTCTCGAGCCTCAAGAGCCAGGGGATCGACGAGGCCACGAAAGTGTTGTCGCGCCTCGCGTTCCGCAAAAACAAAGCCCCGCCTAAAGGGGAGTAAAGGCGGGGCCAAAAATGCCTTAATTGGGATTAAGGCGCCCGCTCAGGGAGGAGAAGCGGGGAAGGAGTAACCCTTCATCGTTTAGGATTTCACCCCAATGGCAAAGTTCCCGATTTTTTTCTGGACCTGATATGACCTCCAGCCTCGGCCGTTTTCCCGATCGGCGCATGCGCCGATCGCGTCGCGACGACTTCTCGAGGCGCCTGGTGCGCGAGACGCGCCTCGCCCCCGAAGACCTCATCCTGCCGGTGTTCATCCGGGAGGGGCGCAAGGTGGTCGAGCCCGTCGCCTCGATGCCGGGAGTCTCGCGGCGCAGCGTGGACGAGCTGCTCGCCGTCGTTGAGCGAGCGCTTACATTGGGCATCCCGGCGATCACTCTGTTCCCCGTGATCGACACTCCCCTCAAGACCGGCGGCGCCGAGGAGGCGTTCAATCCCGCGGGCCTCGTGCCGCGCTGCATTCGCGAGGTGAAGAAGCGCTTCCCGGAGATGGGCATCGTCACCGACGTGGCGCTCGATCCCTATACGATCCATGGCCAGGACGGCCTCGTGGATGCCAGCGGGTACGTGCTCAACGACGAGACGCTTCCGATTCTCGAGAAGCAGGCCCTCGCGCACGCTGAGGCCGGTGCCGACATCGTCGCGCCATCGGACATGATGGACGGTCGTATCGGCGCGATCCGCCGCGCGCTCGACGCGCGCAATTTGATCCACGTGCGCATCCTCGCGTATGCGGCCAAGTACGCTTCCGCGTTCTACGGGCCCTTTCGCGACGCCGTGGGCTCGGGCGCGAACCTCGGCAAGGGCGATAAGAAGTCGTACCAGATGGATCCGGGCAATTCCGACGAGGCGCTGCACGAAGTGGCCCTCGACCTCGAGGAGGGCGCCGATTACGTGATGGTGAAGCCGGCGATGCCATACCTCGATATCGTGCGGCGGGTGAAGGAGCGCTTCGCGGTCCCGACCTTCGTCTACCAGGTGAGCGGCGAGTACGCGATGCTGAAGGCCGCGGGCGACGCGGGATGGATCGACGGCGAAGCCTGCATGATGGAAGCGCTCCTCGGCTTCCGGCGCGCCGGCGCCGACGCGATCCTCACCTACTTCGCGCTCGACGCGGCCGCGAAGCTGCGCGAAAGCCGCTAGCGTGCGAGCAGGGCCTCGACGTCGGCGAGGCGTGCGCGCAGCGCAACCTCGCCCCCCGCCGCGCGCGGGCGCGGACTCGAGCGCTCGTCATCGGGATCGAGCACGGTGAGGGTCACCGTGGCGTCGTCCACCTCGAGCGTGATCTGGG
>JBBRQA010000165.1:0-9109 GCA_038227085.1 Burkholderiales bacterium
CCGCCGCGAAAAGCGGCTGCAATAGCCCGCCCGCGAGGTTCCAGGTGCGCGCCGGGCCGCTGAACAGATCGCCCAGCTTCTGGCTCTCGCCGCCGTAGAAGCCGGTGAGCGAGATCGACGGGAAGTATGCGGCGCGCGCCACGCCGACACGGGCATTGGCCGCGTGCAGCCGCGCCTCGGCCTCGCGAAGGTCGGGCCGGCGCAGCAGCAAGTCCGAGGGGACGCCCGCGGGCACTTCGATCGCGAGGGGCGTGACCGGCATGCCGCGGTCGATGGCCGCCTCGTAGACCTGGCGCGGCGTGCGGCCGAAGAGGAGGGCCAGTGCTCCTTCCTGGCGCACGCGCGCGAGACGCAGCACCGGGACCTCCGCCTCGGAGGCGCGCAGGTCCGACTCGACCTGGCGGTACTCGAATTCCGAGACGACGCCTGCATCGAGGCGCATCTTCTGCAACTCGAGCGCCTTCTGGCGGCCGAGGAAAGTGCGCTCGAGGACGTCCTGGCGCCGGTCGAGCGCGCGCAGCGCGAAGTAACCGCGCACCACGTCTCCGATCAGGGTGGCGCGCACCGCGTCGCGTCCCGCCTCGCTCGCGAGGAGGTCGGCGCGTGCCGCCTCGCTCGCGCGGCGGTACTTGCCCCAGAAATCGATTTCCCAGGAGAGGCGCAACACCAGCCGGTTGTCGTTGGTGGTGAGGAACTCCGCGGGGATCGGCACCGAACCGAGCGCGGAGGCGCGCGTGCGCCCGTTGGACGCCTCCACGCCCACTGACGGCAGCTGGTCGGCGCGCGTGATGGCGAGCTGCGCACGCGCCTCCTCGATGCGTTCGGCGGCGGCGCGCAGGTCGCGGTTGGCGGCCAGCGCCTCGTCGACCAGGTGATCGAGGACCGGGTCCTGGAACACGGCCCACCAACGCTCGGGCACGGGAACGGCGGCCTGCGCGACAGCGAATTCCTTGGGCAAGTCCACGTCGGGGCGCGTGTAGTTGGGGCCCACGGTGCATCCGGCGAGCAGCATCGCCGCGAACGCGATCGCGAGGATGAGGAACGCGAGGAGCGGGCTTGCGCCGGAAGGATTGCGGTCAGTCATCGGGAGCCCTCCGTGCGCGGCGTAACGCGCGTGGTCGTGTGGCCGGCGGGATGGGCGTGCATCTCGCGGTGATGCCTGGCTTCTTCCTTCAGCTCCTCGCTCGAGCGCGGCTCGCCGAAGCGCCGTTCCATGATGAGCTTGAAGAAGAACGGCACGAAGAAGATCGCGAGGAAGGTTGCCGCGAGCATGCCACCCATGACGCCCGTGCCCACGGAATGGCGCGCCCCGGCGCCGGCGCCGCTCGAGAACGCGAGCGGCGCCACGCCGAGGATGAAGGCGAGCGAGGTCATCAGGATGGGGCGGAAGCGAAGGCGCGCCGCTTCCACCGACGCCGCCGAGACGCTCAGGCCTTCCTGGCTCTTCATCAGCGCGAATTCGACGATCAGGATCGCGTTCTTCGCGGCGAGGCCGAGGAGCGTCACCAGCCCGATCTGGAAATACACGTCGTTGGTGAGCGGCGCCTTGCCGAGGAGCGTCGTGAACACGAGGTTGTTGATCCAGATCGCGGCGAGCGCCCCGAACGTGCCGAACGGCAGCGCCAGCATCACCGAGAGCGGCAGCGACCAGCGCTCGTACTGCGCGGCGAGAATCAGGAACGCCATGAACGCGCCCGCGACGAGCGCGATGATCGAGGTGCCGCCCGACTTCTTCTCCTGGAACGAGGCGCCGCTCCAGTCGAAGGTGAAGTCCGAAGGCAGCACTTCCTTCGCGACCTTCTCGATCTTCTCCAGTACCTGCCCGGAGCTCACGCCGGGCGCGCCCGACCCGAGGACCGTCACCGCGGGCAGGTTGTTGAACCGCTCGAGCGTGTCAGGCCCGCTCACGTAGCGGATCTCGGCGAGCGCGCGCACCGGCACCATCTCGCCGCGCTCGCTGCGCACGTAGATGTTGCCCACGTCCTGGGGACGCTTGCGAAAGCGCGCCTCCGACGACATCAGCACCTGCCAGGTCCGGCCGTACTTGTTGAAGTCGTTCACGTAGTAGGTGCCGAGCGTGGCGGCAAGCGTGTTGAAGATCTCATCGATCGGCACGCCGAGCGACTTCGCCTTCTCCCGGTCCACGTCCACGTAGAGTTGCGGCACGTTCGGGCGCCAGAACATCTGCGCCTGGGCGATGCCCGGCTCCTGCATGGCGCGGCCGATGAACATCTGCGAGACCTCCGCGAGGCGTTTCGCGCCGCCGTCGCCGCGGCTCTGCAGGTGCATCTCGAAGCCGCCGGTCGCGCCGAGCGCGAAGATCGGCGGCGCGTTGAACGCGATCGCGAGGCCCTCCTTGAAGCCGCCGGTCCTGCCGAAGAACTCCCCCACCAGCGCCTGCGCCGGCACGTTGCGCTGGTCCCAGTGCTTCAAGGTGACGAAGATCGTGGCGGCGTTGTTGCGGAAGGTGCCCCCGCCTATGAAATCGAAGCCGGTGAACGCCACCGTGTTCTCGATGTTCGGGTTCTCCTTCACGGCCGCGACCACCTTCTGCACCATCTCGTCGGTGCGCTCGAGCGACGAGCCGTCGGAAAGCAGCACGACCGCGATGTAGAACCCCTGGTCCTCCTCGGGGACGAGCGAGCCCGGGGTGAAGTGCCACAGGCCCACCGCGACCGCGACCATGATGAGGAAGAGGATGGATGCCACCGCCCCGCGCCGCACCATCCACGCCACGCCGTTCTCGTAGCGGTCCGTGGTGCGCGCGAAGAAGCGGTTGAATGCCTGGAAGAAGCGCCCCGGCACCTTGTGCTCGCGCTTCAAGATGATCACCGTGAGCGCGGGCGTGAGCGTGAGGGCAACGAGCCCGGACAGCACCACCGCGATGGAGATAGTGACCGCGAACTGGCGGTACAGCTCGCCGGTGAGGCCGCCCAGGAACGCGATCGGGAGGAACACCGCGCACAGCACGAGCACGATGGCGACGATCGGGCTGGTCACCTCCTTCATCGCCTTGATGGCGGCCTCACGCGCGTCGACGTGCTCCTCGTGCATGATGCGCTCGACGTTCTCCAGGACGACGATGGCATCGTCCACGACGATGCCGATGGCGAGCACCATGCCGAAAAGCGTGAGCGTGTTGATCGAGTAGCCGAGCGCGAGCAGCCCGCCGAAGGTGCCCAGCAACGAGACCGGCACCGCGGCGAACGGGATCAGCGTCGCGCGCCAGTTCTGCAGGAAGAGGAACACCACGAGGAAGACGAGGATCATCGCCTCGCCGAGCGTGTACATGACCTCACGGATCGACACCTCGACGAAGCGCGTGGTGTCGTACACCGCCTCCTGCTTGAGGCCGGACGGGAAACGCTCCGCCAGGCCCGCCATCGTCGTGTTCACCGCCTTCGCCACGTCGAGCGCGTTGGCGCTGGGCTGGAGGAACACGCCGATCAGGGTGGCCGAGCGGTTGTTGACGCGGCCCATGAAGCCGTAATCGCGCGATGCGAGCTCGACGCGCGCCACGTCCCCCAGGCGCAGCCGCGAGCCGTCCGGATTGGAGCGCAGGATGATGTTCTCGAACTCCTTCGGCTCCGCGAGGCGGCCCTTCGTCGTGATGGTGTAGACCAGCTCCTGCCCGCCGCCGGTCGGCGGCTCGCCGACCTTGCCCGCCGCGAACTGCGCGTTCTGCTCGTTCACGGCGCGGATCACGTCGCTGGGCGCAACCTTCAATTGCGCGAGGCGGTCTGGCTTGAGCCAGATGCGCATCGCGTAGTCCTTGGCGCCGAAGATCTGCACGTTGGTCGTGCCGGGAACGCGCTTCACCTGGTCGAGCACGTTGAGCGTCACGTAGTTCGACGTGAAGAGGTCGTCGCGGCTGCCGTCGGGCGAGTACACGGCGATTACCTGCAGGAACGACTGCGAGCCTTTCTCGACCGCCACGCCCTGGCGGCGCGCCTCGAGCGGCAGGCGCGGCTCGACCTGCTTCACGCGGTTGTTCACGTTGAGCGCCGCCTTGTCCACGTCCACGCCGATGTTGAACGTGACCGTGATGGTCACCACGCCCTCGGAGGACGACACCGAGCTCATGTACAGCATGCCCTCCACGCCGTTGATGGCGTTCTCGATGGGCGCGGCAACCGTTTCCTCGAGCACCGTGGCCGACGCCCCGGGATACACCGCGCGCACCTGCACCACCGGCGGGGCGATCTCCGGATACTGTGCGATCGGCAGCACGCGCATCGCCGCGAGGCCGGCGAGCGCGATGAAGAGCGAGATGACGACCGCGAAGATCGGGCGGTCTATGAAAAAGCGCGAGAACATGGGCGGCGCTCCTACTTCTTCGCCGGAGCGGGAGGCGGTCCCTTGCCCGGTTCGCCCGGGGGCGGCGCGTTCGGGTCGCCCATCTGCACCGGGGCTCCGGGGAAGAAGACCTTCGCCAGGCCGTCGACGATCACCAAGTCGCCCGACTTGAGACCGTCGGTGATGATCCATTCGGTGCCGCTCCACTCGCCCACCGTGACCGGCCGCGGTTGCGCGACGTGTTCGCCCTGCTTCTGCCCATTGGCATAGATGTAGACCATCTTTCCCTGCGGGCTCTCCATCACCGCGCGCTGCGGCACGGTGACGGCGTTGGTCCGCGTCGCGCCCTTCAGCACCACGCGCACGAACTGGCCGGGACGGATCTCGAGCGCGGGATTGGGCAGCTCGGCGCGCGCGTCCGAGGTGCCGGTCTGGTTGTTCACGCGCACGTCCGTGAAGACGAGCTTACCGGTGCGCGAGTAGACGCGGCCATCCTCGAACTTGACCGCGATGTCAAAGCGCCCACCTTTCGGCAGCATGAGCTTGCCCGCCGCCGCGTCGCGTTTCAACGCGCCCTGCTCGCTCTCCGAGAGCCCGAAGTTCACGTAGATGGGATCGACCTGGGTCACGGTGGTGAGGAGGTCCTGCGGACCGGAGATGAGCGAGCCTTCGCTCTTCAGCGCGCGGCTGGTGAGCCCGGAAATGGGCGACTCGACCTTGGCGTAGCCCTGCGAGAGCCGCGCCTCGGCAAGCCGCGTGCGCGCCGACTTGAGGTCGGCGCCGGCGACTTCCTCGCCGCTCACCGCGTCGTCGTACTCCTTCTGCGAAATCGCCTTCGCCTCGAAAAGCGGCTTCAGGCGCTTTGAGTTGCGCGCCGCATTGGCGAGGCGCACTTCGGCTGCGCTCACGTCTGCCTCGGCGCGCGCGGCCGCCGCCTCGTACGGCGCGGAATCGAGCGTGAAGAGCGATTGCCCGGCGCGCACGGCCGCACCTTCCTCGAAATTGCGGTGCAGGAGGATGCCGGCGACGCGAGCGCGCACTTCCGCCTCCCGGGAGCCCGCGGTTTGCGCGGGATATTCGAAATCCACCGGGATGGTCTTTGCCTTCACTTCCTCCACGGCGACCAGCGCCGGCGGCATGCCGCCGTGGCCTCCCCCGGGCGGGCCTTTGGGACCGCAGGCGGCCAGGGCGAGCGCGGCGAGAATGACGAGGGACGCCCGCGACGGGCGGGAAGTTGCGTTGGACATGGGGAAATCCTTGGAGGTATTTACATTCGGCGCGCGAACGTCGATAATTTACATACAAACACGGATGTATGTCAAATGACCGTGTGTTACCGCTGCGCAGCCGGAAAGAGAAATGGCCAGACGCACCAAGGAAGAAGCCCGGGAAACCCGCATGCGCATCATCGATGCGGCCGAGGAGGTATTCCACGAGAAGGGGGTCGCCAACGCCTCGCTCGAGGAGATCGCCGCCGTCGCCGAGGTCACGAGCGGCGCGATCTACTGGCACTTCAAGGACAAGGCGGAGCTCTTCGACGCGATGATGCAGCGCGTCGTGCTGCCGGTCGACGAGATGCTGGAGAGTGCCGCGTGCTGCACGCGCTCCGATCCCCTGGCGCTGCTGCGCCGCGCCACCGTCGACGTGCTCCTGCGCACCGCACGCGACGCGCGCACCCAGCGCATCTTCGACATCGCGTACCACAAGTGCGAATACGTGGGCGACGCCACGGGCGTGCGCGAGCGCCACATCGCGAGCCAGCAGCAATGCCTGAAGACCATCGAGGCGAGCTTCCGCTCGTGCGTCGAGGGCGGCCAGCTGCCGAAGGGCGTGAATCCCCATGAGGCGGCGATCGGCTCGCTCTCGCTCGTCTCGGGCCTCATCGCCAACTGGGTGCTCGCACCGAAGAGCTTCTCGCTCGAGCGCCACGCGGAGTCGATCGTCGACACCTTCTTCCGCGGCCTCGCCACCACGCCCGCCAAGGCCGCGCCCAGGCCGCGCCTGGTCAGCGCGCGGCGATCTCGCGGTTAGCGGCGGACATCCCATGGAAGATGGCTCCCCGCAGAAGCCCGCGCCCCTCTGCCTCGATGATCTCCAGGTAGGGCAGCGCTTCACCAGCGGCACGCGTGCCGTGGACGAGGACGAGATCAAGTCCTTCGCGCGCGAGTACGACCCGCAGCCCTTCCATCTGGATCACGAGAGCGCCAAGGCGACGATCTTCCAGGGACTCGCCGCGAGCGGCTGGCACACCATGGCGATGACGATGCGGCTCCTGGTCGATGGCGGCATGCCGATCGCGGGCGGCATCGTCGGCGCGGGCGCCGAGATCACCTGGCCGCGGCCCACGCGCCCCGGCGACATCCTGCAAGTGGAAAGCGAGGTGATGGACGTCACGCCTTCGCGCTCGAAACCCGACCGCGGCATGGTGACGATGAAGAGCGAGACCAAAAACCAGCGCGGCGAGGTCGTCCAGCACTTCGTGGGGAAGATCGTGGTGCCGAGGCGCCCCTAGCCCTTCGCGCGCCGCGCGTGCGTCGTGAGCACCTCGAGCACGCGGCGCCCGCCGATTCCTGTCACCACCGTCCTCGCCACCGCGGTCTCACGCCCCTGGTGCGTGATCGTGGCGGCCGCGCGCAGCTCCTCGCCCTCGCCCGGGCTCACGTAGCACGCGGTCACGCTCGCGAGCGCCCACTCGGGTGGCAGGGCCGCGCGCGCGGTGGTGGCGCCGAGACCCACCAGCAGCCCGCCCTGCACGTGGCCTACGCGGTTGCCGACATGCGCGCCATTCTTCATCACGCACACCGCTCCCTCCCCGGTCTTGCGCGGCTCGTAACCCCAGAACGCGTCGATGAAGGAGAACTGTGGGGACGCCCGCGCGAGCGCTGCATCGGCGTGGGCAAGGATGTGGCGTTCCTCGGGATCGAGCTCCATATCCCCGGGATTGGGCACCCCGTTGGGCCGTTCGGCCACCACCGGATGCACGGTCACTCCCGGCGGCGGCGCGAGGGCCATGAAGGCGCCCGTACCGAAGCAGGCGAGCCGCCCGGCGCAGGTGATCGACATGCGCGCGAGGCCCTGGCGCGCGGCGGCGCGCTCGATGAATCCGTGGAAGGCCCCCTCGCCCTCCGCGCGCCCGCTCATCGGCACGCCAGTCAGCTGCAAGTGCAGGCTCACCGTCGCGAGCCGCGTAGTCATTGAGTCGAGAGCCGCGCGCACGCTGGCCGCAAGCGCGATGTCGGCGAGCATGGCGATGGCGCCGATGCTGGTCTCACCGTTGGCGTCGACGCAGTGCTCCCCGGGCTCGAGCGACACGCGGGTGGCGTGGGCGTCCACGCGGTCGTACGAGACTTCAAGGAAGTTGCCGGCGAAGTGGAAACCGGGAGTGCGGTTGCGGGCGATGCCGCCCAGCACGCGGGCGCGGATCGAATCGGTCATGGCGGGGAGCATAAAGGGACCGCTTGCAATCGGCAATGCGAACCATTATCATTTGGTTTGCCACCCATTTCGGAGCAACCCGATGTCGCGTATCGCAGCAGCCGTCCTCCTCGCCACCTCGTTTGGCGCGTTCGCCGCCGGCGAGCCCGAATTCAGCATCGTGATCGAAGGCCACAAGTTCGCCCCGGACCGCATCGAGGTGCCCGCCGGCCAGAAGGTGAAGCTCCTCGTCGAGAACAAGGACGCCACCCCCGAGGAGTTCGAGAGCGGCGCCCTCAAGATCGAGAAGGTCATCCCGGGCAAGTCGAAGGCGACCATCTTCGTCGGACCGCTCAAGGCCGGCGAGTACAAGTTCGCCGGCGAATTCAACGACAAGACCGCCAAGGGCGTGGTCGTCGCCAAGTGACATGTTCGGCACCGCCCTCATCGTCTTTCGCGAAGTCCTCGAAGCCGCGCTGATCGTGGGCATCGTCGGCGCCGCCACGCGCGGGCTCGCGGGCCGCTCGCGCTGGATTGTAGGCGGGCTCGCCGCCGGCATCCTCGGCGCCCTAGCGATCGCCGCCGGCGCGGGCGCTCTCTCCAGCCTCGCCGAGGGCATGGGCCAGGAGCTTTTCAACGCCTCCATCCTCGGCATCGCGGTGGTGATGCTCGGTTGGCACAACATCTGGATGACCATCCACGGCCGCGAGCTTTCTTCCAACGCGAAGAAGATCGGCACCGACATCAGCACCGGCGTGAAAGAGCTTTCCGTCATTCTCATCGTGGTCGCGGTCGCGGTGCTGCGCGAGGGCGCGGAGACGGTGCTCTTCCTCTACGGCGTCGCGATTTCCGGCGAGGGCTCGCCGGCCGGCATGCTCACCGGCGGCGCGATCGGCATGGTGGGCGGCGTGCTGGTGGGATGGCTCCTCTTCGCGGGCCTGCTGCGCATCCCGCTCAAGTGGTTCTTCTCGGCGACGTCGCTCCTCGTGCTGCTGCTTGCCGCGGGCATGGCCGCCCAGTCGGCGCGCTTCCTCATTCAGGCCAACGTGATCCCGAGCCTCGCCTCGCCGGTCTGGGATACGTCGTCCATCGTCGCCAACTCGTCGATCCCGGGGAAACTGCTGCAGGGACTGGTGGGCTACGACGAGCGCCCCGCGGGGATGCAGATCGCGTTCTTCGTCGCGGTGCTCGTGGCCATCGTCATCGGCATGTCGCTCGCAAGACGGCGCGCCGCCACTCTCACCTGAGGAAAATCGATGTCGTCCACGCTTCGCGGCCTCATGGCCGTCGCCCTCGGCTTGCCCGCGATTTCGGTCGCGTCGGGTCCTTCCGACTATGTGCAGGTGCCCGCGGTCGAATTCGGCGAGCGCGAGATCGACTTCAAGTACGGCACCTGGAA
>JBBRQA010000166.1:0-9063 GCA_038227085.1 Burkholderiales bacterium
CCGAACAGGAGTAGCGCAAGGAAGACGCCGATCAGCGACAGCGGCAGAGACGCCATGATCGCGAGCGGCTGCAGGAAGCTGCCGAACTGCGAGGCGAGGATCAGGTAGATGAAGATCACGGCGAGGCCGAGGGCGGCGAGCGCGTAGCCGAGGGACTCGTCCATCTGCTGCGTGTCGCCACCGAACTCGAAGCGATACCCGGCGGGCAACGCGATGTCCTTGATGGCGTCCTTCACCTTCGCGGAGACCTCGCCCACGTTCACGTCCTTGGTCACGCCCGCCATCAGCTGGATCTGGCGCGTCAGGTTGCGCCGCTCGATCTGGCGCTCGGACGCGGTCGGCTTGAACTCCGCGACCTGGCGCAGCGGCACCATGCGCGGCGTGGCGTCGGCGTTGAATGAGTAGCTCGCGACGTAGATCTGGTCGAGGTCGGCGATGCCGGTGCGCTGGTCGCGCGGCAGGCGCACCATCACCTGGTGGTTCTCGCCGTCCGGGCCTTCCCACTGGCCGGCCGGCTCGCCGCCGATCAGCGCGCGCGTGGTCGAGGTGATCTGCAGAATCGACACGCCGAGGTCGCTCGCGAGCTCGCGATTCACCACGATGTCGAGCGCCGGGCTGGTCGGCTTGTAGGTGCTCTCCACGTCCACCGTGCCCTTGATCGCCTTGATCTTCTCCATCGCGATCCGCGAGATGCGGTCGATCTCGTTCACGTCCGGCCCCATCACGAACAGGCGGATCGGGCGGTTCCAGCCGATGTTGATCTCGAGCCCGGCCACCCGCTTCAGCCGCGCGCGTATGGCGTCGTCCAGGTCGCGCTGCGAGCGCTTGCGCGCCTTCTTGTCGACCAGGTCGATGCCGAACCAGGCGCCGGTCTTGGACACGTTGCGCGACACGCGCCGGATCTCGGGAATTTCCCTGAGCGCCGCCTCGACCTGCTCGGCCTTGGAGGCCGTGTACGCGAGCGAGGATCCGATCGGCGTCTGGATGCGCACGTTGGTCCAGTTCTCGTCGGTCTGCGGCACGAACTCCGAGCCGATGAAGGGCACGACCAGGAAGCTGGCGACGAAGACCCCGGCGGCGAGGGCGAGCGTGGTCTTGCGGTGCGCGAGCGACCAGCGCAGCCACCCGTCGTAATGGCCGTGCACCCAGTCCATCAGCTTCTGCTGCCGGCCGAGGATCCACCCTACCGGCCCCTTCTGCATCCAGCGCGAGGGCGGGTCGCGCCACACCGAAGAGAGCATCGGGTCGAGCGAGAACGATACGAAGAGCGAGACCAGCACCGCCACGGTCACGGTGACGCCGAACTGGAAGAAGAATTTCCCGATGATGCCGCCCATGAAGGCCACCGGGACGAACACCGCGACGATGGTGAGCGTGGTCGCCATCACCGCCAGGCCGATCTCGCGCGTCGCCTCCAGGGCGGCCTCGTGGTGGCTCTTGCCCATCGCCAGGTGGCGCACGATGTTCTCGCGCACCACGATGGCGTCGTCGATGAGGACTCCGATGGAAAGCGACAGCGCGAGCAGCGTGAGGAAATTGATGGTGAAGCCGCACGCGTAGAGCGCGATGAAAGTGGCCATGACCGAGATCGGCAGCGTGAGTCCGGTGATCACCGTCGAGCGCCACGAGTGCAGGAAGAGGAACACGATCAGCACCGTGAGGAGCGCGCCCTCGATGATCGTCTCGCGCACGTTGTCGACCGACTCCTTGATGTACTTGGAGCGGTCCCACACGGTGTCGAGCGAGATATCGGGGGGCAGCGACTTCTTCAGCTCGGCGAGGTTCTTCTTGATGGCCGTCGCGGTGTCGATGGTATTGGCGCCGCGCGTCTTGCGGATCTGGATCGATATCGAGCGCTTGCCGTCGATGGTGGAGATCGAGGTCTCCTCGCGCTGCGTGTCGCGCACGTCGGCGAGCTGCCCGAGCGTGATGGCGCTGGTGGTGGCGTTGCCGCGGCGCGCGACGATGATGCGCTCGAAGTCGGCGGGGCTCCTGATCTTGCCCTGCACGCGCACCAGGCGCTCGCTCTTCTCGGAAATCAGCGCGCCGGCGGGGGCGTCCTGGTTCTCGACGCGCAGGGCGTTCACGATCTGGTCGATGCCGATGCCGAACGAAGCCATCTTCTCGGGCTTCAGCAGGATCGCGAGCTCGCGGCTCACGGCCCCGCTGATGTCCACCGTGCCCACGCCGGGCGCGCCCTGGATGCGCTTCACCACCATCGTGTCGGCGAGATCGGAAAGCTCGCGCAGGCTGCGCGAATCGCTGCGCAGCGACAGGTAGAGGATCGGCTCGTCGTCGTCGTTGTCGGCGCGCAGCACCGCGGGCTCGCCCACGTCGCGGTTGAACTGGCGGCGCGCCTGCGCCACCTTGTCGCGCACGTCCTGGACCGCGGTCTTCACGTCGACGTTGAGCTCGAACTCCACCACGACGGCGGACGAGCCCTCGCGCGAGAACGAGCGGATGGTCTTCACGCCGCTGATGGTGTTGGCGACTTCCTCGACGCGGCGCGTGATCTCCTGCTCGACGGCCTCGGCGGAAGCGCCCGGATAGGGCGTCACCACGATCGCGATCGGGATGGCGATGTCGGGCATCTGGTCCACCGGCAGCCGCTGGTAGGAGAAGACGCCGAGCACCATGAGTGCCACCATCATCATGGTCGCGAACACCGGGTTGTCGATCGAGACGCGCGTGAAGCCCATCGCGCTAGCCCTTGCCCGCGTTCTTGACGAGCGCCTTGGCGCCCGCCTTGAGCCCGTCGGCCTTCACCGTGATCACCGGCAATCCGCGCTCGAGGCCCTCGCGCACCTCGACCAGGCCGCGGTCGGCGTTGCGCGTGCCGACGATCACCGAGCGGCGCTCGACCTTGCCTTCCTTCACCACGTAGACGAAATTCTGCCCGCCTTCCTCGAGGAGGGCGGAAAGGGGAATCACGTCGACTTCCGTGCCGGCGCGCGCGGACAGCGAGCCGCTCGCGAACATGCCGCCGCGCAATGCTCCGTCCGCATTGGGGATCGTCACGAAGATCGAGATCGAGCGCGAGCCGGCCTCGGCCGAGGGATTCACGCGCTCGACGCGGCCGGTGAAGGGGCGCCCCACGAAGCCGTCGACGCGGAAGGCGAGCTCCTGGCCGACCTTCACGTAGGCAATCTCGCTCACCGGCACCTGCGCTTCGAGCTCCATGCGCGAGAGATCCATGAGGTGCACGACCGGCATGTCCGCCGAGACCTTGTCGCCCACGTTCACCCAGCGCTTGGCGACGATGCCGGCAAAGGGAGCGCGAATCTGCGCGTCGCCCAATGCGCGCCCAGCGATCGCCGCCTGCGCATCGGCGCTCCTCAGGTTCGCCTCGGCCACCTGCACCGTGTTGATCACGCCATCGTAGGCGTTTTGCGAGATGAACGACTTCTCAAGGAGCGCCCGGTTGTTCGACTGGTTCTTCCGCGCGAGGTCGAGGCGCGCCCGCATCTCCGCGACCGTCGCCTGCTGCGCCTCGGCGCGCGCCTTCAGGTCCGCGGTGTCGAGGACGACGAGGGCCTGGCCCGCCGCGACGCGGTCGCCTTCCTGGGCGCCGACGCGCGCGACTTCCGCGGGCACCTTGGCGCGCAGCGTCGCCGCCAGGAGCGGGCGCACCGATCCGGAGATGGGAATGTCGCGGCCGAGGGCCTCGCGCTTCAGCTCCGCGAGATCGCCGGCGGCGAACTCGAACACCCTGGGGGCGTCGTCGCCCTTCGTCGGCTCCTTGCCAGCCTGGCTCGCGCGAAGGCCCACGAGGGATCCGGCGGCCACGAGGAGCAACACTACCGCGACGATGGGCTTCAGGTAACGGCGGCTGAACGGCATGGTCGGGACTTTCATGCGGTGAGATGCGCACTGCCCGGAGCGGGTGGCGCTTATGCCCCGTTTGACGCGAGAGCTTACCGCGTTGGATTCAGCGGCGCCACGAGGCCGGCGCATTTCGCAATGAGGGCGGGATCCCAGCACTTCACGGCGGCGGCGAGGATTTCGCGCGGATCGGACGACGCGCTCGCGGGCTGGCCAAGGAAACGCAGCGCCTGGCCGAGCAATCGCGCCGCGCCATTCTGGTCGGCGGCGATGGCGAGCGTCTGCTTGGAGAGCTTCTCGCCGCCCTCGTTGGTCGCTACCGGAAAGTGCAGGTAGCGCGGCGTGGCATATCCGAGCGCGCGCTGCAGCAGGATCTGGCGCGGCGTGGATTGCAGGAGATCGGCGCCGCGCACGACGTCGGTGATGGCCTGGTCCGCGTCGTCCACCACGACCGCGAGCTGATAGGCGTGCAGCGCATCGCGGCGCTTCAGCACGAAGTCGCCGATCGCGCGCGCCACGTCCTGCGATGTGCGGCCCTGTACGCGATCGACGAACTCGATGGTGCCGTCGCTGGCGAGCATGCGATCGGCGCCCGGCGTGGCGGCGTCCAGCGCAAGCGCGCGGCAAGTTCCCGGATAGATCGCGCCCTCGATGCCGGCGAGAGCGGAGTCGGCGACCTCGCGCCGCGAGCAGCGGCAGCGGTAGACGAGCCCGCGCGCGCGCAACCGATCAAGCGCGGCTTCGTAGAGCTCCTTGCGCCGGCTTTGCCACACGACCTCACCATCCCACTCGAAGCCGAAGGCCTCGAGCTGGCGCAGGATCGCCTCTGGCGCGCCGGGCAGCGAGCGCGTCTCGTCGACATCCTCGATGCGCACCCGCCATTCGCCCGACGCGGCGCGCGCATCGAGCCAACTCGCGGTTGCCGCGACCAGGGAGCCGAAATGCAGCGGTCCGGTGGGCGAGGGCGCGAAGCGCCCGCGATACTTCACGACAGCAGTTCCGCGGCGACCAGCGGATCCTCGAAGCGCTTCACGAACCATTTGAGCGCGTTGCCCTCCTGGCCGGGGCGCCATGCGACCAGCGCATCGGCGCTCGGGCCCGGCACTGCCACGTCGAGGATGGCGAGGCGCCCGCCCAGCGCCTCGCGCTCGGCGATCCAGCGCGGCAGGAAGCCCACGCCCAGCCCCGCCACCAGGGCCGCGGCCTTGGCCTCGAGCGTAGGCACGCTCAACGTGTCCTGCCCCGTGAGCAGCCCCACGGTGCGCGGCGGCAGCAGGCGCGAGGTGTCGGCTATCGACACGGCGCGATGGCGCTGGATGATCTCGTCGGTCAGGGGGCGCGTGTCCTTGCAGATCGCGTGGAAGGGAGCCGCGACGAACACCATCTGCACCGGACCGAGCCTGCGCGTCTCGTAGCTGCGGCCCGCGGGAGGGGAGGCGGGCGCGCCCACGGCGAGGTCGGCGCGCCCGGATGCGAGCGCGTCCCACGTGCCGCCCAGGACCTCGTGCAGGAGCCTCAGGCGCGTTCCGGACGCCTGCTCGTAGAACTCCGCGGCAATGCGAAACAGCTTTTCGACGCCGACCAGGGTGTCGACCGCAATCCGCAGCTCCGATTCCCATCCCTTTGCCACCTGCTGCACGCGGCATTCGAGATCGGAGGCCGCCTGCAGCAGGCGGCGGCCCTCGGCGAGAAGCTCGCGTCCCGCGGAGGTGAGCACCGCGCGGTGGCCGCGGCGGTCGAAGATCTCGACGCCCAGTCCTTCCTCGAGCTGCCGAACGGAGTAAGTGACCGCTGACGGTACTCGATGGAGGTCTTCCGCTGCCGCGGCGAACGACCCTTTTCGGTCAATCGCATCAAGGACTTGGAGCGATTCGAGAGTGAGTCTCATTATTCAATAAATTAGAACGATTGAGTTCAATATTTTCGCTTTGATTAAAAAATCTAAGGCGCATCATACCCTTCACCATTCAATAATTCAGGGTATCGAGGAGCAAGCTAAATGGTTGAAATTCGTCGTGGTAACGAGCGGGGCCTGGCCGAGCACGGCTGGCTCAAGTCATTCCACACCTTTTCGTTCGCCGATTATCACGATCCCAAGCACATGGGATTCGGGCCGCTGCGCGTCATCAACGAGGATCGCGTCCAGGCCGGCCAAGGCTTCGGCACTCACGGCCACCGTGACATGGAGATCATCAGCTATGTCTTGGAGGGCGAGCTCGCGCACAAGGATTCCATGGGCAACGGCTCGGTGATCCGACCCGGGGACGTGCAGCGCATGAGCGCTGGCACGGGCGTGCGCCACAGTGAGTACAACGCCTCCAAGAGCGACCTCGTGCATTTCCTGCAGATCTGGATCGAGCCCAGCGAGCGCGGGATCGAGCCCAGCTACGAAGAGAAGCATTTCGACGAGGCCTCCAAGCGCGGCAAGATGCGACTTATCGCCTCCAGCGACGCGCGGCATGGCTCGGTGCGCCTGCATCAGGACGCCGATCTGTATGCGACGCTGGTCGACGGGGACGAGAAGGTGGCGTTCGAACCTCGCGCGGGAAGGCAGGTTTATGTCCACGTCGTGCGCGGCCAAGCGCAGGTGAATGGCCAGCCGTTGCAGGCGGGCGACGCCATGAAGCTCACTGGTGGCGACAACAAAGTGCGCATCGAGAAGGGTCGCGACGCCGAGATCCTCGTCTTCGACCTCGCGCAATAACTCAATAACTCAACACACATAGGAGCATCCAATGAATTCCGGCACGCAGGGCAACGTCGCACTCGTCGCGCGCATCCTCCTCGCGGTGATGTTCATCATTTCCGGCTTCGGCAAGGTCACCGGCTTCGACGGCACCGTGGGCTATATCGCCTCCAAGGGCCTGCCCTTGCCGCAACTCGTCGCCATCGGCACGATCCTGGTCGAGCTGGGCGGCGGCCTCATGCTCGCGGTCGGCTTCAAGGCGCGCTGGGCGGCGCTCGCGCTCGCCGTCTTCACGCTTCTCGCGGCGATCATCTTCCACAACTTCTGGGCAGCGGACGCCGCGGCGAAGATGGGCCAGCAGATCCAGTTCATGAAGAACATCTCGATCGTCGGCGGCATGCTGATGGTGTTCGCCTTCGGCCCGGGCCGCTTGAGCGTGGACAAATCCTGATGGCAACCGAACAACTCGAGAGGGCCGTAACGCGCGCGGTGGAGCATGTCGCCACCTCGCAGGTGGCGCCGGTGGGGACCTTCACCGTGCGCCGCGCGCTTCCTTTCCAGGGCCGACACTCGGTGGGGCCGTGGGTGTTCCTCGATCACTTCGGCCCGTTCCGGGTGAAGCCGGGCGAGGACGGCGTCGGCGCTCATCCGCACGCCGGCATCGAGACCGTCACCTATCTCCTGTCCGGGCGCAACGAGCACCGCGATTCGGCGGGACACGTCGGCGTGGTCGCCGCGGGCGGCGCGCAATGGATGACGTCGGGGCGCGGCATCATCCACGCAGAGCACCCGTTGGCCGAGAGCGAGGCCGAGCTCACCATGCACGGCATCCAGCTCTGGACCACGCTGCCGCGCGCGCTGAAGACGATGGAGCCGCGCTACCAGCGCATCGAGGCCACGGCGATCCCGAGAATCGTGGCGAGAGGCGCCACGGTGCGGGTCATCGCGGGCGAGTATGCGGGAACGGCGGGGCCTGCCGCCACCCTCATGCCGACGCTCCTTTGGCATGTCACGGTCGAGCCCGGCGCCACCTTCGAGGCGTGCCTTGCGCCCGGGCATGAGGCCGGCGCGTACGTGATCGAAGGCGAGGGGCGCTTCGGCGGCACCTCCGAGGCCGGTATCGGCCAGATTGTGGTGTTCGACGCGAGCGAAGCCGCGGTACGCATCGAAAATCGCGGCGCGGCGCAGCTCGAGGTGATGGTGCTGGGCGGAGCTCCCGCGGAGGGACCGCTTGTCTTCCACGGGCCGTTCGTGATGAACAGCGTCGAGCAGGTGCGCGCCGCGGAGATCGCGTACCGCACCGGGCGCATGGGCGAGTTGGTCGAGTGAGCGCGCGCATCCTGGTGTTCGCGGGCAGCGCGCGCCGCGAGTCGCTCAACAAGAAGCTCGCGCGCGTCGCGGCGGGCTTCGCGCGCGAAGCCGGCGGGGAGGTCACTTTCGTCGACCTCGACGACTATCCGATGCCGGTCTACCACGGCGACCTCGAGGCGGTTGACGGCATGCCGGCGAGCGCCATGAAGCTGCGCGAGATCTTCATCGCTCACGATGCGCTCCTCGTCGTGTCGCCCGAGAACAACCAGTCGATCACCGCGCTCCTCAAGAACACCATCGACTGGCTGTCGCGCGGCATCGGCGACGAGAAGGGCGCCAACAGCGGCATCGCGCCCTTCCGCGGCAAAGTGGCGGCGCTGATGGCGGCGTCTCCCGGCGCCTACGGCGCGGTACGGCACTTGCCCCACCTGCGCCAGTGCCTCGGCGGTCTCGGCGTCACCGTGCTCGGCAACCAGGTCGCGCTGATCCACGCCGACCAGGCCTTCGACGAGTCCGGGGCGCTTCGTGATGAGCGCAATGCGAAGTCGGTGAGAAGCCTGGCGGCGGCGCTGGTCGAGACGACGCAAACCCTGAAACGCTGAGGGGTTGTCCTTTTCGCCAGCACACCCCATGTCGATTTATAATCCCACCCTGGAGGCATAAATGCCCGTAGTCGAGCTCACCAAGGAAAATTTCGAAAGCGTCATCACCTCCAATGCGACGGTCGTCGTCGACTACTGGGCGCCGTGGTGCGGGCCGTGCCGCGGCTTCGCCCCGATCTTCGAGCGCGTGGCCGAAGCCAACCCGGACGTCGTCTTCGCCAAGGTCAACACCGATGACGAGCAGGAGATCGGCGCGCACTTCCAGATCCGCTCGATCCCTACGCTGATGGTGTTCCGCGACCAGATCATCGTGTTCTCGCAGCCGGGCGCGCTGCCGCAGAACGCGTTGGAACAAGTCGTTGCAAAGGCGAAGGGCCTCGACATGGACGAGGTGCGCCAGCAGATCAGCCAACAGGAAAAAGCGGAACCCGTGCAAGGCGCCTCGGCCGCCTGAGGCGCTAGCTTTCGGCGGATTCCTTGAGCTTGGCGACTCCCTTCGGGGCCTTCGCGCCCGAGAGCAGCACGATCATCGCCGAGCCGTCTTCCTTCCACGAGCCGACCGCGTCGCGCAGGATCTCCACCAGCGTCTCGAACTGGTCGGGATGGGTCTCGAGGAGCCCGTCGATGTGGTCGTAGTAGAGG
>JBBRQA010000167.1:0-9057 GCA_038227085.1 Burkholderiales bacterium
ATCGAGGGGCTCGACTTCTTCGACAAGGTGATCAACGTCGACCAGAGCCCGATCGGGCGCACGCCGCGCTCCAACCCGGCGACGTACACCGGGCTCTTCACGCCGATACGCGATCTGTTCGCGGGCGTGCCCGAGTCGCGCGCTCGAGGCTACGGCCCGGGACGCTTCTCGTTCAACGTGAAGGGCGGGCGCTGCGAGGCCTGCCAGGGCGACGGCATGATCAAGGTCGAGATGCACTTCCTTCCCGACATCTACGTGCCGTGCGACGTGTGCCACGGCAAGCGCTACAACCGCGAGACGCTCGAGGTGCACTACAAGGGGCGCTCGATCGACCAGGTGCTCGACATGACGGTGGAAGCGGCGCACGAGTTCTTCGCCTCGGTGCCGGCGATCGCGCGCAAGCTCGCCACGCTCCTCGAGGTGGGCCTGGGCTACATCAAGCTCGGCCAGAGCGCGACCACGCTCTCCGGGGGCGAGGCGCAACGCGTGAAGCTCTCGCTGGAGCTGTCCAAGCGCGACACCGGGCGCACGCTGTTCATCCTCGACGAGCCCACCACGGGGCTTCACTTCCACGACATCGATCTGCTGCTTACCGTGCTGCACCGCCTGCGCGACCACGGCAACACGGTGGTGGTGATCGAGCACAACCTCGACGTGATAAAGACCGCCGACTGGGTGATCGACCTGGGCCCCGAAGGCGGCGATGGCGGCGGTCGGGTGGTGGCGCAGGGCACTCCCGAGGACGTGTGCCACGTCGCGGAGAGCTTCACCGGCCACTTCCTCAAGGCGCTCCTCGAACCGCCGCCGCGGCGCAGGATGGCCGCGGGCTAGCCGGGTGCTGATCGTCCCCATCGTCGAGGGGCTGAACTGGCACCGGCCGCCGCCTGTCACCATCGCGCTGATCCTGCTCAACTGCGCGGTCTTCTTTCTCTACCAGACGGGCGACACGGCGCGTGAAGCACGGGCCCTCGAGGCCTACATGGGTTCGACGCTTCCGCGCCTGGAGCTCCCCGCGTTCAAGGCGCGGCTCGCCGCAACCCACCCCAAGCTCGCGCCGGGGATCGACCGGGCCCCCCCGAGATCCTCGTCCAGCGCATGGCGGGGGACGAGCAATTCATGCGCGATCTTCACGCCGGGCGCGTCGTCACGCCGCAGGATCTTGGCTACGCGCGGTGGAAGGAGGACCGCGCGCGCTTCGAGGCGCTCGAGGGCCAGGTGTCTTACCGGCGCTATGGATTCACGCCCGCCGATCCGCGGCCGGCCACGTGGATCACCAGCATGTTCCTGCACGGCGACTTCATGCACCTGGCCGGCAACATGGTGTTTCTATTCATCGTCGGGGTCGCGGTCGAGAGCGCGCTGGGCGGCTTCTGGTACGTGCTGCTGTATCTCGCCGGAGGGCTCGCGGGCGACGCGCTGCACTACGTCGTTCATCCGATGAGCACCATCCCCACCGTAGGCGCCTCGGGCGCGATCTCGGGGTTGATGGGACTCTTCACCGTGGTCTTCGGGCTGCGCCTGGTGAACTTCTTCTACTGGGTGCTCGTGTTCTTCGGCTTCAAGGCGATGCGCGGCATCGTGGTGCTGCCCATCTGGATTGGCTGGGAGATCCTGCAGTACATGACCGACAGGCGTTCGAGCATCGCCTACATGGAACACGCGGGCGGCCTCATCGGCGGGGCGATCCTGGGGTTCGTCGTGCTGAAACGCTTCGCCAGCGCCCGCGTCGAGCAATTCCACGGCGAGCGCGAGCAGGAAGCCTTCGACAACGCCGAGTACGAGCGCGCGCGCGCCCTCGTGGCGAAGCTCGATTTCAAGTCGGCGAGCGCGGTGTTCGCGCGGCTCGCGCAGCGCTTTCCCACGGAGGCGCAGCTGCTGCGCGAGTGGTACGCGATCGCGAAGACCGATCCCGCGAGCGGCGCGTACCACGACGTGGCCGGCAAGATCCTCGGACTGCAGAAATCCGACACCGCGCAGCGCGCCTTCCAGAAGCAGGTGTTCAACGAGTACTTCTCGAAGGCGAGGCCCGCCCCGCGCCTCGATCAGCGCGTGCTCGCCGCCGTGGGGCTCACGTTCGCGCGCGCGGGCGATCTCGCCGAGGCGGAGCGAGCCGCCGAGATCCTCCTCAAGCAGGCACCTGGGGAGCCGCGCCTCGCCACGTTGTGGGAAGCGCTCGCATACGCGCTCGGCAAGGCGCACGGTGACGAGGCGAGCCTGAAAAAAGCGAAGCGCTATCGCGCGCTGATGGGCGCGCAGGCGCGGGCCAGGGTCGCCGGCTCCGCGTGAAGCCTCAGGCGGCGGGCGCCGCCGCCATCTTCGCCGCGATGCCGGCGAGCCGCGTCGCCTCGGGCACGAGCGGGTGCTGCGGGAATTTCTTCACCAGGTGCTGGAAGATCTTCTGCGCCATCGCGTAGTCGTGCTGCTTCTCGAGGAGGATCTTCGCGGCGAGCATGTAGACGCCCGGGATGTCGGGGCTCTCCGGGAAGCGCTTGTCGAAGCCCTTGAGGAGCTCGAACGCCGTAACGTCGCGCCGCAGCTCCGAGGCCTGGGTGGCGAGCGGCAACACCAGGGTCGAGTCGGTGATGAGGAGGTCGGTAACGGCCTTGCGCCCCGCCTCGTAGACCTCGACCGCGCGCGCCGGCTTCTTCTCGCGCATGAGCTTCGGCACGTACTCGTTTACTTCCTTCAAGATCGGCTTGGGATGGCCCTGCAGCAGCAGGAGCTTCAGGTACTGGTCGTGCAGCTTGTTGTTGTCCCACTCGCGGCGCATGCGATTCTCCATGCGCGTAGCGGCCTCGTCGAGCTGGCCGTCGGCGATCAGTGCGCGCGTCTCCGGCCCGAGGACGTCGGGCTCCGCCTTGCCCCCGCCGCCCGCCTTCTGCAGGTTGTGCTGCGCCATCGCCGTGTCCACCTGCACGTCTACTCCGAGCGCGTCGTGGTTCTGGTAGATCACGTAGCCCATCAGGTAGTACATCGACACCATGAAGTACATCGACACGATATCGGCGAGGAACTTCGCGAACCACTGGGGGAGGAAAACGTCCAGGCCCGCGGCCAGGAACTGCGCGCTCTCCAGCAGCAGGAAGAGGAACGCGCACAGCGCGAAATACGGCAGCCCGATGTCGGAGATCGTCTCGAGGAGGCGCGCGGGGTTCAGGGCCGAGGACAAGCGCTCGTCGAGCGCGAGGACCATGATCGACGCCGGGATCACCAGGGACACGACGAAGAGCGCGACCTGCCCCGCCATGGGACCCGCGACGACGGCGACCACCGCCACGACCAGGATGAATACCAGAAATATCACGACCTGCAGGATCGGCCGGCGGTCCTTGTTGACCCGGTCGTTGATGAACACTTCGGCCGCGACGAGATGGCCGCGCGCGGTGCGCTCGAGGATGCCGAAGCAATAAGCCAGGAATGCGAGCCACACGAGGCGGCTCACGATGACGCCCGCCGGGAAGACCGTCTCGACGATGACGACACCCACCGAGAAGGCGACGATCTTCACCAGCGCATCGGCATGCGCGGGGTACTTGAAGACCTGCGGAAGCTGCTGCCAGAAAGGCGGCGGTGCGCGACGCGCGGGCGCGCCGGTCAGTGTCTTGGCCATTGACTCCCTTTCGCCGTCGTGCCCCGTCATGACGCAGGGCATCGCGGCAAGTCGATTCTAGCTAATATCCTGTCATGAATCCCCGCGATCTCCTCCTCGGCAGCTTCCGCGCCGCGCTCGCCGCCGCCGACCCCCTCGCCATAGTCCCCGCGCACCTCCCGCCGCCTCCGCGCGGGCGCACCGTCGTGGTTGGCGCCGGCAAGGCGGCCGCGTCGATGGGGCTCGCGGTTGAGCGCGGCTGGCCAGCGGGGCGCGCGCTGGAGGGCCTCGTGATCACGCGCTACGGCCATGGCCTGCCGTTGCAGCGCATCCGCGTGGTCGAGGCCGGCCATCCCGTGCCCGACGCGCACGGCGAGGCGGCCGCGCGCGAAATCCTCGAACTCGCGAAATCGCTGGGCGAGGACGACCTCCTCCTCGTGCTCGTCTCTGGCGGCGGATCTTCGCTCCTGTCGCTGCCGGTGCCGGGCGTGCCGATGGAGGACCTGAGAAAGGTCACGCGCGACCTCCTCGCGAGCGGTGCCCCGATCCAGGAAATGAACACGGTGCGCAAGCATCTTTCGGTGATCCAGGGCGGCAGGCTCGCGCTCGCGACGAGGGCGCGCGTGGTGGCGCTGGTGATCTCGGACGTCACCGGCGATGATCCCACCCACGTCGCCTCCGGGCCCACCGTTCCCGATCCCACGACGTACCGCGACGCGATCGAAATCCTCGAGCGGTTCGCGGTCGCGGCGCCCGCGTCGATCGCCGCCCATCTCGCGCGCGGCGCGGCGGGCGACGTCGCGGAGACGCCCAAGCCCGGCGACCCGGCGTTCGCACGCGTCGACAACCGCGTGATCGGCACGGCGCGTGCGAGCCTCATGAACGCCGCCGCGTACGTGCGCGAGCACGGCGTGACGCCGATGGTGCTGGGCGACAGCGTGACCGGGGAATCCGCCGAGGTGGCCAAGGTGTACGCCGCGCTCGCGCGTGAGGTGCGCGAGCACGGCAATCCGATGCAGCCGCCGGTCGCGCTCATCTCGGGCGGCGAGACCACGGTCACCCTGAGGAAGAGCGGGCGCGGCGGGCGCTGCGCGGAGTTCCTGCTGTCGCTCGCGGTGTCGCTCGACGGGCTCGACGACACCTGGGCGCTGGCGTGCGACACTGACGGCATCGACGGCAGCGAGGACAACGCCGGCGCGATCCTCGCACCCGACGCGCTCGAGCGGGCGCACGCCGCGGGTCTCGCCCCCAAGAAGATGCTCGCGGAAAACGACAGTTACGGATTCTTCGCCGCGCTGGGGGACCTGGTGGTGACCGGCCCCACGCGCACCAACGTGAACGACTATCGCATCATCATGGTTCGATGAGGCGCGCGCACGTCGCGCTGGGTGCCCTTGCCGCAGCGGCCGGGCTTCTCGCGGCGATCTTCACCTGGCAGTCCGGTATCGCCTCGCTCTTCGACGACAGCGTGAGCTACCTGGTGATGGCGCAGGCGTATTCTCCTTTCACGGCGGCGAGCGCGGCCGTCTCGGAAGCGTTCCCGCGCGAAAAATACCCGCCACTCTTCCCGCTGCTCATAGCGCTCGGCGGCGGCGCATACGATTGGCGCATCGCGCACCTGTGGGTGGCGCTCGCCTTTGCGGCGAGCGTCTTCTTCCTCGGCGTGCACGCCGCGAAGGCGAGCGGGTCGGCGCGCGTGGGTTTCGCCGCGGCGCTCGTGTTCGCGTGGATGCCGGGCGTATGGCTCAACCTGAAGGGTATCCTCAGCGAGTTTCCCTTCATGGCGATCACCTTCGCCACGCTGGTCTATTACGGGCGGCTCTGCGCGCGGCCGCCGACGCGAGCCTCATACATCGGCCTGGGCGCCTTGCTCGCGGCTGCGCTTCTCACGCGCACCATCGGGATCGCGCTCGTCGTCGCGATCGCGGTCGCGGAAACCTGGCGATTCCTGCGTGAGCGCGAGCGTGATCGCCTCGTGCTGCTCGCCTGGGCGCTCGCAATACCCGTCGTCGCGGCCGCGCTCTGGTACCTCCTCAGGCCGAAGGGCGGTGCGGACGCCTATCTCACCTTCAGCACCGGCATGGCGCAGAACACCGCAGAGCGCGGGCTCGACTGGGCGTTCGGCATCGCGAGCCTCAACCTGTCGGCCGTGGGCGATGCGTGGCTCACGGCGTTCCTGATCTTCTGGGGCGAGCCGGCGCGGCCGGGATACCTGATCGCCGCGTTGGTGGGGACGAGCGGCGTGATGGGCACTCTGTGGCGCGCGGCGCGCGGCGAGGCCGATGCGCTCTACGTGCTCGCCTCCGTCGCGATCCTGTTGGCGTGGCCCTTCCCCGGGCAAATGTACCGCCTCGCGCTTCCAGTGATGCCGCTCGTGGTGTTCCACGCGCTTTGGCTCTGGCAGCGCGTCATCGCGCGCTTCGCGGGGGAGCGCGCGGCGCACGCATGGGGCGCGCTTGCCGCCATCGTCCCGCTCCTCGCGTGCGTTCCGGCCGCCGCCTTCTACATCGCCGAGCGCGCGCGCGATCCGGGCGACGTGGTGGCGCTCGGCTACCGCAAGGGCGATATCGCGGAGTTCTATCGCATCCCCGACCGCAAGAGCGCCGAGGCCAACGCGCTGCAGCAGATCGAGATCCTCGAGGACATGGAGCAGATCCGACGCACCACGCCCGAGGCGGCGCGCGTCATGTGGTACGCGCCCGCCTACATCGCGCTCCTCGCCGGGCGCCGCGGCGTGGCGCTCGAGCGCCGCACGGATGTCTCCGACATGGCGGCGCAGATGCGCGCCGCCAGGCCCGACTACATCTACCTCGCGGCCGCGCACCCCCGCGACAGCGCGCGCCGCCAGGGCGATCCGCTCGACGCGATCGGCGCGGCGCTGCCGTTCTCCGAAGGCCTGTGGCAGCGTGTCAACGCGCGCGGCGCCCTCGAATCCATCTTCCTCAAGGTCGATCCCCTGCGAGTCGCGAGCCCCCCATGAAACTCTCCATCATCATCCCGTGCTTCAACGAGGCCGCCACCATCGAGCGGCTGATCGACGCGGTGCGCGCCGCGCCATGGCCCGACAAGGAGATCATCGTGGTGGACGACGCCTCCACCGACGGCACGCGTGACAAGCTCACCGGGCCGCTCGCCGCGCGCATAGACCGCGTCGAGATGCACTCCGTGAACCAGGGCAAGGGCGCCGCGCTGAGGAGCGGCATCAAGCTCGCCACCGGCGACGTGGTCATCATCCAGGATGCCGACCTCGAGTACGACCCGGTGCAATACCCGCGCCTCCTCGCGCCGATCGTCGAGGGGCGCGCCGACGTGGTGTTCGGCTCGCGCTTCATGGGCGCCGAGCCGCACCGCGTGCTGTATTTCTGGCACCGCGTCGGCAACGGCGTGCTGACGCTCCTTTCCAACATGTTCACCAACCTGAACCTGACCGACATGGAGACCTGCTACAAGGTCTTCCGGCGCGAGGTGATCCAGTCGATCACGATCGAGGAGAACCGCTTCGGCTTCGAGCCCGAGATCACCGCCAAGATCGCGAAGCTGGACGTGCGCGTCTACGAGGTCGGCATCGCCTACTACGGCCGCACCTACGCCGAGGGCAAGAAGGTCAACTGGCGCGACGGAGTCCGCGCCATCTACTGTGTCGTCAAGTACAACCTCTTTCGCTGAGCTGAGGCGTATCGCGCGCTACTTCGCCGTCGGCGGGGCGGCGGCGTGCGTCGACATCGGGCTCTTCATGCTGTTCGCGCAGGGCCTCGGGTGGCCGTACCTGCGCGTGGCGGCGGGAAGCTTCGTCGCCGCGACGCTGGTGAACTACGTCCTCAGCGTGCGCTTCGTGTTCGTGAGCGGGGCGCGCTTCCGGAAGGGCTGGGAGATGGTGCTGGTCTTCGTGGTGAGCGCCGTGGGCCTGGTCATCAACCAGATGATTCTCGCCGCGTGCGTGGAGCTGGGCGGCTTCAACCTCCTCCTGGCGAAGCTCACCGCCACCGGCGTGGTGTTCTTCTGGAACTACCTGGCGCGCCGGTTTTTTGTGTTCGGTGCGACGCACGACTAGCGCCGCAATGAAAAAGGGCCGGCAGGCCGGCCCTCGAGCGCAACTGCCGGGGGCCTTAACTCCTGACGGTCGAGTCGCCCGTGTCGCGTGCCTCTTCCACCGGCTCCGGACGATCCATCAGCTCGACCAGCGCCATCGGGGCATTGTCGCCCTGGCGGAAGCCCATCTTGAGGATGCGCAGGTAGCCGCCGTTGCGCGCCTTGTAGCGCGGCCCCAGCTCGGCGAACAGCTTCACGACCATGTCGCGGTCGCGGAGGCGATCGAACGCGAGGCGCTTGTGCGCCAGCGTGTCGGTCTTGCCGAGGGTGATGATCGGCTCGGCGACGCGGCGCAGCTCCTTCGCCTTCGGCAGCGTCGTCTTGATGGCCTCGTGCTTGAACAGCGAGACGGTCATGTTGCGCAGCATCGCGAGTCGATGGCTGCTGGTCTTGTTGAGCTTGCGAAGCCCGTGACGGTGACGCATGGTGCTTTTCCTTTCGACTCTCTTGGCCTATTCGGCCTTATTAGTATTGTGGTTATGTCACCCCGGGCGCCGCCGCTGCGGCATCGGCCCGGGGTCCAATGGGGCCCCGGCCTTCGCCGGGGTGACCCTTATTTCGTCAAACCTGCAACAGGCCAGTTCTCCAGTTTCATTCCCAGCGTGAGGCCTTTGGAGGCGAGCACTTCCTTGATCTCGTTCAGCGACTTCCTGCCGAGATTCGGGGTCTTCAGCAGCTCGTTCTCGGTGCGCTGGATGAGATCGCCGATGTAGTAGATGTTCTCGGCCTTGAGGCAGTTGGCCGAGCGCACCGTGAGCTAGAGGTCGTCGACCGGCTGCAGGAGGATCGGGTCGACCTGCGGCTGCGCGCTCTCGACGCGCTCTTCGCTGGTGGACTGCAGCGAGGCGAACACGGAAAGCTGGTCGACAAGCACGCTCGCGGAATAGCGCACCGCTTCCTCCGGCTCGATCACGCCGTTGGTCTCGATGTCGATCACCAGGCGATCGAGGTCGGTACGCTGCTCGACGCGGGCACTCTCTACCTGGTAGCTCACGCGGCGCACCGGCGAGAACGAGGCGTCGAGGAGGATCGAGCCGATCGAGCGCGAATCGTCCTGGCGCCGCGAAGTGGCCGGCACGTAGCCGCGGCCCTTCTCGATCTTGATGGTCATGTCGATCTTGCCGCCCTGCGTGAGGTGCGCGATCACATGGTCGGGATTGATGATTTCGACGTCGTGCGTCTGCTCGATGTCGGCGGCGGTGACCGGGCCGGCCGCGTTCTTCTTCAGCTTGAGCGTGGCTTCCGAGCGGTTGTGCAGCTTCATCACCACGCCCTTGAGGTTGAGGATGACGTCGACCACGTCCTCCTGCACGCCTTCAATGGTGGAGTACTCGTGCAGCACGCCGGCGATCTTCACCTCGGTCGCGGCATAGCCGGGC
>JBBRQA010000168.1:0-8976 GCA_038227085.1 Burkholderiales bacterium
GAGGGCGAGCACGGGTGCCTTCATGTTGACGAGCATATTGCCTCCTTGCTGAATGCTCCTGCCGCATGCAAAATGGGGCGCATGGCGGCTCGGATGAGGGTCATTTTCCCCTTGCAACGGCACGCGCTCAAACGAAAAGCGCGCATCTTCTGCATGCGTGTGGCGCATGGCTAATATCGGCCGTCCGCTCCCTCCGCTGGACCTCCTGCGCGGCTTCGAGGCGGCGGCGCGCCACCTGAGCTTCACGCGCGCGGCCGCGGAGCTCTTCCTTACGCAGTCGGCGGTCAGCCGGCAGATCCAGGCGCTCGAGGCGTTCGTCGGGGTCGAGCTCTTCGAGAGGCGGCACAAGGCGCTGGCGCTCACCGACGCCGGCCAGATGTACTTCCGCAGCGTCGCCCAGGCACTCGACACCGTGCGCGAGGCCACGCGCAAGTTGAAGGAGGCGCGCAAGGGGCACGTGCTCACCGTGACGACCACCGTGTCGTTCGCCGCGCTCTGGCTGGTTCCGCGCCTCGCGCGCTTTCGCAAGGCGCATCCGCACGTCGACGTGCGCATCACGGCCACCCACGAGGTGATGGAGCTCGAGCGCGAAGGCATCGACGTCGCCATTCGCGATTGCCCGCTGGGCCGCGCGCCCTCCGGGGCCGTGTTCCTGGTGGGCGAGCACCTCGCGCCCATGGCGAGCCCCGCATACCTCAAGGACGCGAAGCGCGCGAAACTCCCGCTCGCCCACCCCGAGGATCTGCGCCACCACGTGCTTCTCAACCTGCACGACGCTTCGCGCCGATGGCCGTGGCTTTCGTGGGCGGCGTGGTTCGAGGCGATGGGCGTGGACGACGAAGTCCCCGCTGGCACGCTCACCTTCGACCAGTATGACCAGGTGATCCACGCCGCGCTGCACAGCCAAGGCATCGCGCTCGGGCGCATGACGCTCGCCGGCCAGCATATCCGCGAGCGCCAGCTGGTCCCCCTCTTCGGCCGCCACCAACGCCTTGCGCGTGCCTTCCACGCGGTCTTCGCACGCGACGCGGGCGAACGGTCCGACGCGCGCCAGTTCGTCGATTGGCTGCGCTCCGAAATCCAGTCCGACCGATAACCGGGGTCAGAGCAGGGTCAGAGCGGGGTTAGAGCCCGCCCAGGCATCGAGCTCGGCGGTGGCGGGCCGCGCGCGCAGGAATTCGCGCGCGAGCGACCAGCGATAGAGGGCGACTCCCAGACCGACGACCAGCCACGCCAGCAGGAATGCGTGCGGCACCACGGACCACACGAACGCGACCGTCACGCCCGCGAAGAGGAATCCGTTGAGGATGCCGCGCGGATAAGCCTGGAAGCCGCGGGCGAGGATCTCGTGGAAGACGTGCTGCGCCCTTGCCGACATCGCGCTCCCTGCTTACACCGGAGCTAGTTGAGCGCCTTCCTTTGCGCCGGTGCGTGGTGCTCGTTGATCCTCGAGTTGGCCGACACGTGCTGACGCAGGAACTCCATCTGGTCGGCGAGGATGCGGCGGTTGGCGAGGATGAGGAACTCGGCGCGATTGGGGATGTAGGGCGCGTAGATGAGCTGCATGTGCGCCTCTTCGGGGGTGCGGCTGCCTTTCTTCTGGTTGCACGCGCGGCACGCGGTGACGACGTTCATCCACGTATCGCGCCCGCCGCGAGACATGGGCAGGATGTGGTCGCAGGTGAGCCGGTAGGGCGAGAAATCGCCGCCACAGAAGGCGCAGACGAAACGATCCCGGTTGAAGAGCTCGCGGTTGTTGAGCGGCGGGACCTGGTTGAAGCCCTTGATCGCCAGCGCCTTGCCGCGGATCGCGATGATGGAATTGGCGGTGATGCTGGAGCGCTCGCCGCTGTGGCTGTGCCCGCCGTAGACCGTGAAGGCCTCGCTGCCGGTTTCCCAGGCGACGCGCTCCTTGGCGTAATACCACACCGCCTGTTGCCAGGTGACCCAGCGGTGCGGGACGCCGTGCTGGTCGAGCGTGAGGATGAGGGGCAGGCTGCGGTTCACCGTCGTCTCTAAAGGCCTCTTTTGCCAGTTAAATCGACAACTTGGATAATACTGCTCAGAACCTGGGATAAATCTACCATATGCAAGGCAAGCCATGAACCTGGACCGCGTCACCTCGGGGCGAGACCTCGGCAACGATTTCAACGTGATCATCGAGATTCCGATGAACGCGGATCCCATCAAGTACGAGATCGACAAGGCCACCGGTGCCCTTTTCGTGGACCGGTTCGTGTCCACCGCCATGCACTACCCGTGCAACTACGGCTACGTGCCCGACACCCTCTCCGATGACGGCGATCCGGTCGATGTGTTGGTGATCACTCCGTTCGCGCTCATGTCGGGCGTGGTGGTGCGCTGCCGGGTGATCGGGTTGCTCAAGATGTCTGACGAGGCGGGCGGCGACACCAAGGTCCTGGCGGTGCCGATCGACAAGCTGACGCCCCTCTATCGCCACATCAAGGACGCGCGCGACCTGCCGGAGATGGTGCTTTCGCAGATCACCCACTTTTTCGCGCACTACAAGGACCTCGAGCCCGGCAAGTGGGTGAAGATCGAAGGCTGGGGCACGCCGCAGGAGGCGAAGCAGGAGATCGTCGACGGCGTGAAGCGGCGCGCGAAGGGACGCAGGAAGAAGTGATGGACCTGGTGCGCCCGGCGCTCGAGCACCTGCCGAGCTATCGCGCGGCATTGGAGCGCGGCTGGTCGCCGGACAACATCCGCAAGCTGGCCGCTACGCGCGAGGAGCTCGAGGAGATCGAGCGCGACGCGGCCCGCTTCGTCGAGCGCATGGTGGACCGCGAGGCCGCGGGTGGCCCCATCACACTGGCCGACGGCTCGCAGGCGCGGCGCCTACCCGGCTATCGGCTGTGGATGTGGGATGGCGAATTCTGCGGCTCGATCGGGTTTCGCTGGCAGCCCGGCACCAACGCGCTTCCCGCCACCGTGCTCGGCCATATCGGCTATGCGGTGGTGCCGTGGAAACAGCGCAAGGGCTACGCCACGCGCGCGCTCGCCCTCATGCTGGTCGAGGCGCGCAAGGAAGGCCTCGATTTCGTGGAGATCACCACCGATACCGACAACGAGCCCTCGCAGAAGGTGATCCTCGCCAACGGCGGGGTCGAGGTCGAGCGCTTCGACAAGCCGGCGTCGCTGGGGGGCAAGCCCACCATCCGCTACCGTATCGGGTTGTAATTTCCGGGCCGCGGCGCCGACGAACCCCCATGCGCACACTCCTCTTCGTCCTCGCCATGCTCCCGTCCCTCCTCGCGGCCGCCGAATGCACGGTGCGCTCCGGCCCCGAAGCCAACGCCCTGGTCGAGCTTTATACCTCGGAAGGGTGCTCCAGCTGCCCGCCCGCGGATCGCTGGATCTCCTCGTTCCTGAACGGTGCCGACAAGCGCGTCGTGCCGCTCGCCTTCCACGTGAGCTACTGGGATTACATCGGCTGGAAGGACCTCTTCGCCGACGAGCGCTATACCGAGAGGCAGCGCGCCTTCGCAAAAGCGACGGGCGCGCGCTCGGTATACACGCCGCAAGTGATCCTCGCCGGACGCGACTATCCCGCCTGGCATGACAGCGGCTTGGGCGCCGCGTTGGATGGGGTGAAGGCCAAGCGCGCCGGCGCGGTAATCGAGATCACGTCACGCGCGACCGAGGGCGGCGGAGTGGAGGGCCGGGTCTCCGCGCAGGCGCTCGCCGGGGGCCAGGCCAATCTCGCGCTGGTGGTGGCGGTGACGCAGAACGGGCTTTCTACCAAGGTCACGGCCGGCGAGAATCGCGGGGAGATGCTGTTGCACAATTTCGTGGTGCGTGACCTCGCGGTGATTCCTTCGCTCAAGGGTGCTTTCGTGTTCAAGCCGAAGGGCGATTGGAAGCCAGAGCAGATGTCGGTGGTGGCCTTTGTGCAAGACACAAAGAGCGGAGTTGTTCTTCAGGCGCTTTCCGTGCCACTCTGCCGCTGATTCCCGCCGCGCGTTCAATACGGTCGCTCTTCTCCCTGTACACCGTCTTGTCAGCGCCCGCGGAGAGTCAATCGCAGGGAGTGGCGGTGACAATCCCCGCGGCAGCGGCTCGGCGAACGTTGAGCCCAGCGAGGAGCGCCAGCGCGACCCCGATGAGGCCCATCCCGGCGAGCTCCAGCGCCGCAGGCCGCTCGCCCAGCTGGATCGCGGAGGCGATCACCGCGATCACCGGGATGCCGAGCGAATTCAACCCCGCGATCCCGGCCGGCGTGTGCGAGAGCACGTAGGTCCAGAGCCACCACCCGATCGCGGTCGCGAACACCGTCGAGAACGCGAGCGCCACCACGAATTCCGGGGTCCAGCGCACCGGCGCGTGAGGATGAAGTAACGCGAGGAGCGCCAGCGCGACGAAGCCGAAGAGGAGCTGCCACGCGGTGTACAGCAGGGGATCGGCTCCGGGCGTCGGCCAGCGCTTCGAGAGCACCGCGGCGAGCGCCCAGACCGCGCCCCCGGCGAGCGCGAGCAGGCTCCCCACGAGGCTCGTGAGCTTCCACGGCGCCACGATCAACGCGAGCCCCGCGAAGGCGAGCGCCACCGCGAGCCACTGCGCGCCGCGCATCCGCTCGCCGATGAGGAAGTGCGCGAACACGATCATCCAGAAGGGCATCGTGAACACCAGCACCGAGGTGCGCCCGGTGTCGGCGAACATGAGCGCGAAGTGCGAGAGCGACACGAAGATCGCGACCTGCAGGATTCCCAGCAGCAGCGCCATGCGATAACCGGACAGCGCGAGCGGGCGGCGCTGCGCCTTCACGATGAGGAAGAGGAACGCGGCGCCCAGGCCCACGCGAAGCGCGGCGAAGTCGAACGGATGCGAGTAGCGCAGGCCGATCTTCATCACCACCCATGAATAGCCCCAGATCGCGATCAGCGCCGCCAGCGCGGCGACCGGAACCGGAGCCCGCTTCTTCACGAAGCGTTGGCGAGCGGCGGGTGCTCGAGGATCTCCACGGCGGGGCCGTCGGGGGATTTCCAGCGCAGGTCGCGGCGCGCGAGGCCTTCCACCTGCGCGACCACCAGCGCGTCGAAGCCTCCTCCGGGCGCGGGCGCCGCGTTCACGACGATGCCGGCCGACTGGTCGCCGAACGCGCTGCTGTAAACGTTCTGCCCGGGCTGCGGGCGTTCGTCGCCCGTGACGTGCACCAGTGCCATGCGCTTCTTGAGGATCCCGCGGTACTGCGTGCGCGCGACGATCTCCTGGCCGGGATAGCAGCCCTTCTTGAAACTTACGCCGCCCACCAGCTCGAAATTAGCCATCTGCGGCACGAAGGCTTCCTGCGTCGCGGCGACGATGGTCGGCACGCCCGAGCGGATCGAGCGGCGTTCCCATTCGTCGGCTTCGGTGCCGGCCCTGGCCCGGACCACGAGATCCTGCATCGACCCCCCCGCCCGGGGAACGAGTGCGACGAAGCGGTTTCCCCCGAGGCCGATCGCGATCGCGCCGTCTTTTTCCACCGCGGCCATGGAAGGCGGGAGCGCCCCCCAGTGTTTCTCGACCAGGGGGGCGGCGCCGGGCCCCGCGATGCCGATGCGCGCATAGAGCTCGCTCACATCGGCGATCTTCACTTTCGAGCGCAGCACGAACATCGCAAGGCGCTTGGCGATCGGCGCGGCGATCTCGGCGGGCAGCATGAGGAGGAAGCCATCGGTCGTGCGCGCGAGGAGGAAGGTCGCGAGGAGCCGTCCCTTGGCCGAGCACCATCCGTTCCACTGCGCCGCGCCCGGGGCGAGCGCCTCGACGTCGTTGGTGAGCTGGGCGTGCAGGAAGGCGGCCGCGTCGTCACCCGAAACCGAGAGGAGCGCGTTGTGGGAGAGGTCGGCGACGAGGTCGGACGTCATGGAGGCTACGTGGGTGCGGCGCTACAGGACTACAAGTATAGCGAGGCCGAGGTGCGGGTCGCGCTCGCGCCCTCGCGCATCGGCATCGCCGCGCTCGCCACGATGGCTTCGGCCACGCTCGCGCTGGTTGCCTTCACGCCGGGCCCGGCGCGGCTGCGCATCCTCGCCGCCACCTGGGTCGCATGCGCCGCGCTGCACGCGCTGCACGCGGGGGCGCTGCACCGCGGCCGGCATGGCGTGCGCGCGGTGCACGTCGATCGCGACGGCGGCATTGCACTGCAGGATGGCACCGGAGCCTGGCGCACCGGTCTGCTTCGCGAAGGCTCGTTCGTCGCTCCCTGGCTCTCCATCGTGCGTTGGCGCGCGCCAGGCTCGCGCTTCGACGCGAGCGTCGTGATCCTGCCCGACATGCTGCCGGCCGAAGATTTTCGCCGCGTGCGCGTGCGGTTGCGCTGGTCCTAGTAGGATTACGCCCCATGACCGTACTCCAGACCGGCCGCATCGCGCTGCGCAGGCTTACCACGGACGATGCGTCCTTCATCCGCGAGCTGGTGAACGAGCCCTCCTGGATCCGCTACATCGGCGACCGCGGCGTGCGCAGCGAGGACGACGCGCGTGCCTATCTCGTGCGCGGCCCGATCGCGATGTACGAGCGCCACGGCTTCGGCTTGTGGATGTGCGAATCGAAGGCGACCGGCGAGCCGCTCGGCATCTGCGGCCTCATCAAGCGCGACACGCTCGAGGACGTCGACATCGGGTTCGCCTTCCTGCCGCGCTTCTGGGGTCAAGGCTACGCGCGCGAGGCTGCCGCGGCGGTGCTCGACTACGGGCGCGAGGTGCTCGAGCTCGACCGCATCGTGGCCATCACCTCGTCCGACAATGCGTCGTCCATCCGGCTGCTCGAGAAGCTGGGCTTGAGGCTCGAGAAGAGCTTCGAGATCGACGGCAAGCCGACGCAGCTCTTCGTCTCCTGAGGCGATGGCGCTGCGCACCGTCTCGGCCACGCGCTACGTCACGCCGCTGCGCGAAGGCGGCTCGCTTCCCGCGATCGTCGAGGCCGACGACGACGGCATGTACGTCCTCAAGTTTCGCGGCGCCGGTCAGGGCGCCAAGGCCCTGGTGGCCGAGCTCGTCGCCGGCGAGCTCGCGCGCGCTGCGGGCCTCGCGGTGCCGGAGATCGCGCTGATCGAGCTGGACGCGGAGCTCGCGCGCGCCGAGCCCGACCCCGAGATCCAGGAGCTGATCAAGGCCAGTGTCGGATTGAACCTCGCGCTCGACTATCTTCCCGGTTCGGTCACCTTCGACCCGGTCGCCGACCATGTCGATGCCGGCCTCGCCTCTCGCATCGTGTGGTTCGACGCGTTCGTCACCAACATCGACCGCTCGCCGCGCAACACCAACATGCTGCTGTGGCACCGCGAGCTATGGCTGATCGACCATGGCGCCGCTCTCTATTTCCACCACGGCGCGGAAGGTTTCGCGGCGCGCAGCCGTGACCCGTTCCCGCAGGTGAAGGATCATGTGTTGCTCGCGCAAGCGGATGAGCTCGCGAGCGTGGACGCGGATCTCGCCGCGCGCCTCACGCCCGCGGTGCTGCGCGAGGTGCTGGCGCTCGTACCGGACGCGTGGCTTGGCGGTGACGCCGCGGTGCGCCGCGCGGCTTACACTGGATATCTTGCGGCCCGGCTCGCGGCGCCGCGCCCATTCCTCGAGGAGGCCCTGCGTGCCCGACGCGCGCTCAACCTATGACTACGCGGTGATTCGCGTGGTCCCGCGCGTGGAGCGCGAGGAGTTCGTGAACGCCGGCGTGATCGTGTCGTGCCCGGAGCGCAAGTTCCTCCAGGCGGCGATCGAGCTCGACGAGGCGCGCCTTGTGGCGCTCGACCCGTCGATCGACCTGGAGGCGGTGCGCGCCCACCTCGCCGCGATTCCAGCGATCTGCGCCGGTGGCGAATCCGCGGGCGCCATCGGGCGCATGCCGCCGAAGGAGCGCTTCCGCTGGCTCACCGCGCCGCGCAGCACCATCGTGCAGACTTCCCCCGCGCATGCCGGCCGCTGCGACGATCCCGCGGGGCTCCTCGAGCACCTGCTCGCCACCATGGTGCGGCCCGCGCGCGCGCCCGCATGAAGGAGAAGATCGAGGCGCCGCTCGCCACCATCGAGGTGCTGCCTACCGGCGACACGGGAATCTCCTGGGACGAGGTCTGGGCCTTCGTCCAGCGTTACTACGAGACCGAGCGCGAGTACGTCGAGGAGCTGATCCGCCACCACGGCTCGATCGCCCTGTTTCGCGCGCCCGGTGATTCGCGCCTCGTGGGGCTCGCCGCGCTCGACGTCTATCCCACCGTGTTCGAGGGCCGCAAGGCGGCGGTGATCTTCACCTCGCACGTGATGCTGGACGAGGCCTTCCGCGGCCACAACCTGTTGCAGCGGCTCGGCTGGCGCACCTTCCTCAAGACGCGCAAGCGCTTTCCATTCGTGCCGATCTACTGGTTCTACGATTCCTTCAGCTACAAGAGCTACCTGCTGCTGCCGCTCAACTTCCGCGACTTCTGGCCGCGCCACGACCGCCCGATCCCGCCATGGGAGAAGGGATTCATGAACCACCTCGCCGTCGAGATGTATCGCGAC
Source organism: Burkholderiales bacterium (assembly GCA_038227085.1). Classification (GTDB taxonomy): domain Bacteria; phylum Pseudomonadota; class Gammaproteobacteria; order Burkholderiales; family Usitatibacteraceae; genus Usitatibacter. Next base: position 8,499 of record JBBRQA010000168.1, read on the forward strand.
GCGTGGCAGCCCGAGCTGGGAGTGGTTCGCCACTCGGCTCACAGGCGCCTGCGTCCGGACGTGGCGCCGCTGGCGGAGGAGTTCGCGGGCGATCCCGATGCGGCGTTCTACCGGCGCGCCAACCCCGGACATGCGGAAGGCGACATGCTCGTGTGCCTTTGTCCGCTCACCCTCGCGAACCTGCTCACGCTCTGGACGCGCGCGCGCAATCGCACGCGCCGCAGGGCTCCGAAGCCCTAGCGGCGCGCGCGATCCGGAGATCCCCGCTCAGGGGATGTTGAAGATCGATACCCCCGCGCTGAGGAATCCGTTGGCGGCGCACGTCGAGCAACCCGCAGGCGAGCCCGGCGACGAATGGGGCACGAGCACCAGTCCGCTTTGCGGGTCCGCCGCGACCGAGTGCGCGTTGTTGCCCGTCGGCACGATCGACGTGATGGTGCGCGTCGACGCGTTGATCACGGCGAGCACCGGGGAGCAC
>JBBRQA010000169.1:0-8927 GCA_038227085.1 Burkholderiales bacterium
AGCTTCGCGTATTCGCTCGCGAGGTTCGACACCACGTCGTAGTACGAGCGCGACACGACGATCTGGCCGGGGCGCGCGAAGCTCATGATGCGCTGCGCCACGTTGATGCCGTCGCCGATGATGTTGGGGTGCCCGTTGATGTCCTTCACCAGCTTCACCGGGCCGAGGTTGATGCCCATGCGCACCGAGTCTTCGCCGGTCGCCTCCACGATGGTGGAGGTCATGCCCTCCGAGATCATCTTCTCGCGCAGCGACAGCGTCACGAAGAGCGCGTCTTCCGGATCGCCGAGGAAGCTGATCGCCACGCCGTCGCCCGTGTCGAGGATGATGCGGTCGTTGACCGGGATGTCCTTGATCGCCTCGGACAGGTTGGTCGTGAGGCTGGTCTTCAGGCGGATCTGCTCGGTGACGGGCTTCTTGGAATACCCCACCAGGTCGATGAAAACGACGCTGCAGATGAAGGTTCTGTTTGCCTGATCGAGCATATGGGCGGCCGGAGGCCAGATTTTGATTTAGTTGTGGTAATGCAGTGACTTACAGGACGAATTTCGGGCAATTCCTAGTTTAACCGATTCCTTGCTTGGCCACCTGTGTCTTGGATCACATCTCGACGGTTCGTCCGTTGTAGGCCGCACCGTCGGGCCCCAGCAGGAAAAGCAGCGCCCGCGCTGCGGCCTGGGCCGTGCGCAGCTTCGCGCGATCTTCCCCGGGATGGCTGCGCGCGCGCTGTGGCGTGGCGACCGGCCCCGGGACGAAGACGTTCATGCGCGGCCGCCCTTTGTGCGCGAGCTCCTCGCCCCACACCGCGGCCAGCGTCGAGAGCCCCGCCTTCGACACCGCGAATCCACCCCAGTAAGCGAGCGGGTGGACGCCGTGCGTCTCCCCGGTAAAAACGACGGACGAGCCGGACACTGCCGACAGGAGTGGAAGGCACGCCCGTGTGAGCGCAAAGGGGGCTGCCAAGTTCACTTTCAGCAGCGTCATCCACTGCTCGAGGGTCTGGTCGGCAAGGGGCCCAAGGGGCACGAAATGGCTCGCGCAGTGGGCGACCGCGTCCAGGCGCTTCAGGTCGCGGCGCAGCAGCTGGTTCAGGGCGTCGTACTCGGGCGTGGCGGCGCTGGCGAGGTCGAGCGGTATCAGCGCGGGCTCGGCGCCGCCCGCGGCAGTGATGGCGTCGTAGGTCGCCTCGAGCTTCTCGAGCGTGCGGCCGAGGAGTGCCACGGTCGCGCCGTGCGCCGCGGCATCGAGCGCGAACGCCCGGCCGAGCCCCTGGCCCGCGCCGGTGACGAGGACCACGCGGCCCTCGAGGAGGTCCCTGGGCGGATCGTAGTCTTGGGGAATCGGGACGGGGCCGGTCATCGGCGCGCCAAATGCTGGATCGTCGCGGCGGCCGCGCCCTGGCCGCTGGAGACGGCGCTCTCGAGGGTCGCGGGATAGAGGCTCTCGGTGTAGTCGCCAGCGAGCACGAATCCCGGCGCCGAGGTCCTGTTGGCCGGGCGGAATACGCCCGGCGTGCAGGCGAAGGTGGCGCGCTTCTCGACAATTACCTTGGTCCAGATCGGCGCGGGGAGCGCGGCGGCGACCGCGGCGATCTCGCGATGCACGAGGGTTCCGAGCACGTCGTTGTCGAGGTCGAGGTGCGGGCCAGACGCGCTGATCACCGCGGCGAGGAGGCCGCGCGATCCCGACAGCGCCTCGCGATCGAAGACCCACTGCACGTGGCCGCCGGTGAGGCCGATCATCGGGAAGGGCAGGCTTACCGGCGTCGCGTATTGGAGGTAGACGGTCGCGATCGGCTCGTGCGCCATCTCGCCCAGGCGAAGGCGCAGCGGATCGAGCGCGCGGCACGCCTCCAAAAGCGCTGCCACCTGGAAGGGCGCCACCGCGCAGACCACCGCATCGAAGCGCCGGCGGCGGCCGGCGACGTCGAGCGTCCAGCCGTCGGCGTCGGGCTCGATCGAGGCGATGCGCACGCCCAGGGCTATTTCGGCGCCGCGCTCGCCCAGCCAGTCGATCGCCGCGTCCGGAAAGATCGCCGACAGGTCCATCGCGGGGATGAGGAGGTCGGAATCTTCGCGCGTTCGAAAGAGCGCGTCGCGCAGGATGTTGGCGAAGACTTGCGCGTCGGCGGTCGCGAGCGGCGTGTTGAGCGCGGCGACGCACAGCGGCCCCCAGAGCCACTCGCGGTTGGCGCGCGTCTGCCGGTGCTGGTCGAGAAGCTGCGCGACGGTGGTGCCCGCGGGGACGGCGAAATTTGCGCGCCGCAGTGCGAGCGCCATGCGCATCGCGGCCCAGCGATCGGCGAAGGCCATGCCTTTTGCGCGCGCGAGCGCAACCGCAAGGTGCAGTGGCGCCGGCAGGCGCGGCGCGTGCAGCGAGAATTGACCGGGAAAGTCGAGCGTGAGCGGCGTTCGCAGGAGCGCGCGCTCCGAGACCCCTACCGCGCGCATCAACGCGAGCGTCTCACGATAGGCGCCCAGCAGCAGGTGCTGGCCGTTGTCGAGGAGGGCGCCGCGATACTCGACGCGGCGCGCCCGCCCGCCCGGCGTGCGATTGGCCTCGAAGAGGCTCACCGCGTGGCCGGCGCGCGCGAGGTGGATCGACGCGGCGAGGCCGGCGTAGCCCGCGCCCACCACCGCGACGCGCCTGGCGACGCTCACCCCTTCACCCACGTCTTCCAGGCGATCCACAGCTTGCGCAGCGGCGTGAGCGCGATCCTCTTGTCGAGGACGTCGAAGCGGTCGCGCTCGATCTCGACGAGGAGCGTGCGATAAATGGCAGCCATGATCAGGCCGGCGCGCTGGCACGCGTGATCCTCCAGTGCGAGCTTCGAATAGGCGAGGTCGTAGTAGGCCTGCGCGCGCTCGAACTGGTAGGCCATCAGGCGCTGGAAGCCCTCGCCCCCGCGGCGCGCGAGGATGTCCTCGGAGGAAACGCCGAAGCGCGCGAGCTCGTCCTGCGGGATGTAGATGCGGTCGCGGCGCGCGTCCTCGCCCACGTCGCGGATGATGTTGGTGAGCTGGAAGGCGAGGCCAAGCGCTTCGGCGTACTCGAGCGTAGGCGCTTGCGTGTATCCGAAGATCGACGCCGAGAGCTGGCCCACGACGCCGGCGGCGCGATGGCAGTAGAGCTTGAGCGAATCGAAGTCGGGATAGCGGTGATAGACCAGGTCCATCTCCATCCCGTCGATGATCTCGTTCATGCGCGCCGCGTCGAGGCCGTACGGTTGCACGAAGAGCTGGAGCGCCTTGGTGACCGGATGCTGCGGATGCCCCGCGAAGAGGTTGGCGACCTCGGTGCGCCACCACGCGAGCTTGGTGCGCGCGACTCCGACGTCCTTCACTTCGTCGGCGACGTCATCGACTTCGCGACAGAAGGCGTAGAGCGCGGTGATGGCGCGGCGGCGCTCCGCCGGCAGGAAGAGGAAGCTGTAGTAGAAGCTCGAGCCGCTCGCCGCGGCTTTCTGCTGGCAGTACTCGTCTGGAGTCATTTCACGATTGAACGGGCGAGGATCTTCAGCCAATCAAGTTTGCCAAGGACGGGGCGATGGCGAAACACATCCCCGCCGGCCTCGTCGATTTTATCGAGTATCGCCGTGCCGCCCGCCACCGTCGCGCGAATTTCGAGGCCGAGGCGCCCGGGGAGCGAGCGGCCGAGGGGCGCGCCGGCCCCGAGCATCCTCCGCGCGCGATCGCATTCGAAGGCCATGAGGTCGCGCCACGGAGAGTGAATGGCCGCGTTCGCGATATCGCTCTCGGCGACGGCGAATCGTTCGAGATCCTCCTGCGGGATGTAGACGCGGCCCTTCTGCCAGTCGAGCGCCACGTCCTGCCAGAAATTGACGAGCTGAAGCGCCGAACAGATGTTGTCCGATTGCGCGAGGCCTTCGGCGTCGCTGCGGCCGAAAAGGTGCAGGACGAGGCGCCCCACCGGGTTTGCGCTGCGCCGCGAGTAGTCGAGAAGCTCGGCGAAATCGGCATAGCGCTTCTTCACCACGTCCTGCTGGAATGCGTCGACGAGATCGCGCAGCAGGGGGATGGGCAGTCCACGCTCGTGGACCGCGGCCGCGATGCGCTCGAACGCGCCTCCGGGAGCGTGCCCCGCCTCGATCGCGTCCAGCGCCCGCAGATAGGTCTCGAGTCCGCCGAGCCGTTCCTCGTCGGTGAGCTCGCCCTCGTCGGCGATGTCGTCGGCGCCGCGCGCGAAGCCATAAATGGCCTCCACGGGCGCGCGCATCCGCGCCGGCAGCAGCACGGAGGCGACGGGAAAGTTCTCGTAATGGTCGACCGGCAAGTTGGTGACGGAAGGGCTTGAATTTTCTGGATTATATCGGTGGAATGGTGCGCAACCGTGGAAATCTGGCCCCCCCTTTTTCGGTTATAATTCAGCGACTAGCGAAAGTGGCGGAATTGGTAGACGCACTGGATTTAGGTTCCAGCGCCGAAAGGCTTGTGGGTTCGAGTCCCTCCTTTCGCACCAGTCGCTTCCCACCCTGGAAGCTTGGTCTCTGTCACCAATTCTCCACTCCAGGAAATCCAACAAGGAAAACACGGCAATGCAGCAGGCAGTCCAGAACACACCCAGCCCGCTCGAGCGCAACATCACGGTCTCGGTGCCCGTCGAGCAGGTCGAGGCGGAGATCGCCACGCGCCTGAAGAAGCTTGCACGCACCGTGAAGATGGAGGGTTTCCGCCCCGGCAAGGTGCCGCTCAAGATGGTCGAGCGCTACTACGGCTACCAGGTCCGCCAGGAAGTCGTCACCGACACCGTGTTCAAGCGCTTCGACGAGGCGGTGAAGGGGCAGAACTACCGCGTCGCGGGCCATCCGAAATTCCAGCCGGTGCAGGCTTCGCAGGGCGCCGGCGCCATGGAATACACCGCCACCTTCGAGGTGTATCCCGAAGTGACGGTGGCCGACGTGTCGGCGCGCGAGATCAAGCGCCCGGTCACGTCGGTGACCGACGCGGACGTGGCCAAGACGCTCGAGACCCTCCGCAAGCAGCGCGCCAAGTACAACAACGTCGATCGCGCGGCCCAGGTGGGCGACCTCGTCAACATCGATTTCGAGGGCCTGATCGCGGGCCAGCCCTTCGAGGGCAACAAGGCGGCCAACTTCACCGTGGTGCTGGGCGAAGCGCGCATGCTGCCGGACTTCGAAGCGGCGCTGGCAGGCCTGAAGGGCGGCGAGCAGAAGACCTTCCCGCTCACCTTCCCGCAGGACTACGACGAGCGCGTGCGCGGCAAGACCGCCGACTTCACCGTCACCGTGAACCAGGTCGCCGAGCCGGATCTGCCGCCCCTGGATGGCGAACTCGCCAAGCAGCTCGGCGTGGAAACGGGCGATGTCGAGCGCCTCAAGAAGGAAGTGCGCGACAACATCGAGAAGGAAGTCGCCAAGCGCATCAAGGCCACCGTGAAAGAGCAGGTGATGGACGCGCTGCACGGCGCGGCGAGCTTCGAGGTGCCGCGCGCGCTGCTGGACTCCGAGATCCAGCGCATGCAGCAGCAAGCCGTCGAGGACCTGAAGCAGCGCGGCATGACCACCCAGGACCTCACGCTTCCCCCCGACCTGTTCACCGACCGGGCGTCCCGCCGTATCAAGGTGGGCCTCCTCGTGGCCGAGCTCGTCAAGAAGAACAACCTGCAGGCGCGTCCCGAGCAGGTGCGCAAGGTGATCGAGGAGCACGCCCAGAGCTTCGAGCAGCCCGACCAGCTGGTGCGCTGGTACTACGGCGAGCCGGCGCGGCTCGCCGAAGTCGAGGCGCTCGTGATGGAGGACAACGTCGTAGAATGGGCGCTGGGGAATATGAAGGTCGTCGACGAAAAAACAAAATTCGACGACCTGATGGGGACCAAGAAGGATTGACCATGTTCATCAAGCACGAGCAAGACGAAGATTTCGAGGAACCCGAAGGCCTGGGCCTCGTCCCGATGGTGATCGAGCAGTCGGGGCGCGGCGAGCGCGCCTACGACATCTACTCGCGCCTCCTCAAGGAGCGCGTGATCTTCCTGGTGGGCCCGATCGGCGACGGGATGGCCAACCTCATCGTGGCGCAGCTCCTCTTCCTGGAGAGCGAGAACCCCGACAAGGACATCCATCTGTACATCAACTCGCCGGGCGGCAGCGTTTCGGCGGGCATGGCGGTCTACGACACCATGCAGTTCATCAAGCCCGACGTCTCCACCCTGTGCACGGGCCTGGCGGCCAGCATGGGCTCGTTCCTGCTCGCGGCGGGCGCCAAGGGCAAGCGCTTCTGCCTGCCCAATTCGCGCGTGATGATCCACCAGCCCTCGGGCGGCTTCTCCGGCCAGGCATCGGACATCGAGATCCACGCCAAGGAAGTGCTGTATTTGAAACGCAAGCTGAACGAGATGCTGGCCCAACATACGGGACAATCCATCGAGACGATCGAGCGCGACACCGATCGCGATAATTTCATGAGCGCCGAAGACGCGGTAAAGTATGGTTTGATAGACCGTGTTCTGAAGAACCGCACCGAATCTTCGGTGGCGTAGGAAGGCAAGGGGGACGTAGCGGCACATGACGGAAAAGGTCGGCGGGGAAAAGCTTCTTTACTGTTCCTTCTGCGGCAAGAGCCAGCACGAAGTCCGCAAGCTCATCGCCGGCCCGTCGGTATTCATCTGCGACGAGTGCATCGACCTCTGCAACGACATCATTCGTGAAGAGGCCTCGACCGACACCGGCACGGGCAAGGCCACCAAGAGCGATCTCCCCAGCCCCCACGAGATCTGCGAGATCCTCGACCAGTACGTGATCGGCCAGGTGCAGGCCAAGAAGATCCTGTCGGTCGCGGTCTACAACCACTACAAGCGCCTGAAGACCGGCGGCAAGCAGGACGACGTCGAGCTCGCCAAGTCGAACATCCTCCTGATCGGCCCCACCGGCTCCGGCAAGACGCTCCTCGCGCAGACCCTCGCGCGCCTGCTGAACGTGCCGTTCGTGATCGCCGACGCGACCACGCTCACGGAGGCGGGCTACGTGGGCGAGGACGTCGAGAACATCATCCAGAAGCTGCTGCAGAAGTGCGACTACGACGTCGAGAAGGCGCAGCGCGGCATCGTCTATATCGACGAGATCGACAAGATCTCGAGGAAGAGCGACAACCCCTCCATCACCCGCGACGTGTCGGGCGAGGGCGTGCAGCAGGCGCTCCTCAAGCTGATCGAAGGCACGATCGCCTCCGTGCCCCCGCAGGGCGGCCGCAAGCACCCGAACCAGGAATTCGTTCAGGTCGACACCACCAACATCCTCTTCATCTGCGGCGGCGCCTTCGGCGGGCTCGAGAAAGTCATCCAGAACCGGTCGGACCACTCCGGCATGGGCTTCGGCGCGGCGGTGCGCTCCATGAGCGATCGCCAGGTGCTGAACGAGCTCCTGCACGACGTGGAGCCCGAGGACCTCATCAAGTACGGCCTGATTCCCGAGTTCGTCGGGCGCCTGCCGGTGGTCGCGGTGCTGGACGAGCTCGATACCAGCGCGCTGGTGAAGATCCTGGTCGAGCCCAAGAACGCGCTCATCAAGCAATACCAGAAACTCCTCGCGATGGAGGGGGTCGAGCTCGAGTTCAGGGAGCACGCCCTGCAGGCCATCGCCAAGCGCGCGCTCGAGCGCCGTACCGGGGCGCGTGGGCTGCGCTCCATCATCGAACATGCCCTCCTCGACATCATGTTCGACCTTCCATCCCTCGCCAACGTCCAGAAGGTCGTCGTCGACGAGGGAGCGATTATGGGCGACGGCAAGCCCTTGCTCATCTACTCCGACCAGCCGAAGGTCGCGAGTGGCCAGTAGTAGTCCCCTCCAGCCCTTTTTCACCGCCCCCGCGGGGCTTGATCGGGCGTCTCGCCGACCCCACGTTTTCCCGTATCCAACCCAGGAAATGCCATGACCGCACCGTCGTTTGCCGCTGAATCCCGCGTCCTGCCGCTACTGCCTTTGCGCGACGTGGTGGTGTTCCCGCACATGGTGATTCCGCTGTTCGTCGGGCGCCCGAAGTCGATCAAGGCGCTCGAGGCGGCCATGGAAGAAGGCAAGAACGTGGTCCTGGTGGCGCAGAAGAGCGCCGCGAAGGACGAGCCCAATCCCGAGGATCTCTACGACGTCGGCACGGTCTCGACGATCCTGCAGATGCTGAAGCTCCCCGACGGCACGGTGAAGGTGCTGGTGGAAGGCGTGCAGCGCGCGCGCATCGAGAAGGTGCTCACCGACAAGGTGAATTTCGAGGCCGAGATCGAGATGATCCCGACCGAGGAGCCGGATTCCAACGAGGTCGAGGCGATGCGCAGGACGCTCCTCGCGCAGTTCGACCAGTACGTGAAGCTGAACAAGAAGATCCCGCCCGAGGTCCTCACCTCGCTCTCCGGGATCGACGGGGCCGGGCGTCTTTCCGACACCATCGCCGCGCACCTGCCGTTGAAGCTCGAGCAGAAGCAGCAGATCCTCGAGATGTTCCACGTCGGGCGCCGCCTCGAGCAGCTGCTGCAGCTCCTCGAGACCGAGATCGACATCATGCAGGTCGAGAAACGCATCCGCGGGCGCGTGAAGCGCCAGATGGAGAAGAGCCAGCGCGAGTACTACCTGAACGAGCAGGTGAAGGCGATCCAGAAGGAGCTCGGCGACTCGGAAGAGGGCGCCGACTTGGACGAGCTCGAGAAGAAGATCAAGAGCGCGCACATGCCCAAGGAGGCCAAGGTCAAGGCCGAGGCCGAGCTGAAGAAGCTGAAGCTGATGTCGCCGATGAGCGCGGAAGCGACCGTCGTGCGCAACTACATCGACACGCTGGTGGCGCTGCCGTGGAAGAAGAAATCCAAGGTCTCCACCGACCTCAAGAATTCCGAGCGCATCCTCGACGCGGACCACTATGGCCTCGAGAAGATCAAGGAGCGCATCGTCGAGTACCTCGCGGTGC
>JBBRQA010000170.1:0-8908 GCA_038227085.1 Burkholderiales bacterium
CGCCGCGCGCCATAGTCGAGCGCCTCAACGCCGAGGCGCAGAAGGCGCTCGGCACCGCGGAGATGAAGGAGAAGCTCGCGACGCTCGGCGCCGAAGCGATGCCGATGGCGACGAGCACGTGCGACACGTTCATGAAGACGGAGACCGCGCGCATGGCCGAAGTCGTGAAGGCCGCCGGCATCAAGGTGCAATGATGAAGGCCCTCATCGCGCTCGCCGTCATCGTCTTCCCGGGCGGCTTCAACTGGCCGCTGTGGGTCGGGATCGACAAGGGATTCTTCGCCAGGAACGGCGTGGAGGTAACCATCACGCCCACGCCCAACTCGGTCTTCCAGATGCAGAACCTCGCCGCGGGCAAGTTCGACATCGCCTTCTCCACGGTCGACAACGTGGTCGCCTACGACGAGGGGCAGGGTGAAGCGCCGCTCGCCGAGACGCCAGACTTCTTCGCGTTCATGGGTGGGCAGTACGGCGCGGTGCGGCTGGTCGCGCAGCCCGACATCACCCAGATCGCGCAGCTGAAGGGCAAGTCGCTCGCGGTCGATGCCGCGACTACCGGCTACGCCTTCGTGATGAGGAAGCTGCTGCAGAAGGGCGGCCTCGCGGAAGGCGACTACCAGCTCGAGAAGCTGGGCGGCACCGCGCAGCGCGCCGAAGCGCTGATGCAGGGCAAGACCGCGGCCACCATCCTCACTTCACCGCTGGAGATCGCCCCCGAGGCGCGCGGCTACCAGCGCCTCGCCAACGCGGTGGACGCGATCGGACCCTACCAGGCGGTGCTCGGCGTCGCGCGCCGCTCGTGGGCGACCGGGCACGCCGACGCTCTGGTGGGGTTCATCCGCGGCTACGTCGAGGCGCTCGATTGGCTGAGCGACCCGGCCCACCGCGCCGAAGCGGTAGCCATCTACCGCAAGAACATCCCGCAGGCGAGCGAGGTGGCCGCCAACAAGGCGTGGGATGTCCTCGTCGCAAGCCCGGAAGGATTCCAGAAGAAGGCGAAGCTCGACCTCGTCGGGATCAAGACCGTGCTCGAGCTGCGCTCGGAATTCGGCGTGCCACGGAAGGCGTTGGGCGACCCGTCGAAGTACGTCGACGAGTCGTACTACTTGAAGGCCATGCGCTAGAGCGCGCCGCTACGCGCTGCGCCGCCGGTTCATCATCGCGTTCATCGCGATGGTGATCGCCGCTTGTCCCAGGGTCTGCACCAATGCCGGATGGTCGGCGTAGAAGCGGCTCGCGCGCTCCATGATGGTGGGATTCGCCACCGCGGCCTGCGCCGTCGCGCTCTCCACCTCGCCCACGGGCACCTGCGCAGCTTCCTGCGCCGAAACGTTGCGGCCGAGGATCTGGTTCAGGAATCCCGCGCGCTGGCCCGGGTCGGAGCGCCCGAAGAGCTGGCCGATCATTTTCTCGAAGGGCGGGGTTTCCTCGGAGCGGAACGCCTCGTGCAGGCCGTGGCTCACGTCTTCCGGCGGCGCTTGGCGCGCCGCGCTCTCGTACTGGTTCACAAGATCCAGGATGCCCATGTCTCTCTCCTCGGTGGGTAATTGAGGTAGACGGCCTTCCGGGATTTGAAGTTCAATAGCGCCACCCCCCCAAGGAGAAAGATATGCGCCCCGTTTTCGCGGCACTGCTCTTCGTTTCCCTGACGCTCGCCATGCCGTCCTTCGCGCAGGCGCCTGGAGTCGCCGAGAAGAGCAACATGGAGGTGGTCGGGTCCGATGCGCTCCAGGCGAGAAGCGCCTACCAACCGCTCGTGCACAAGCAGGGCGATCGCTGGATCGCCTATGTCGGGCACCACGGCGGCAAGACCATGAATCCGCTCACGGGCCTGGCCGAGGATAATGGCACCTCGATCCTCGACGTGACCGACCCGCGAGCGCCCAGGCCGCTCTTCCACATTCCCGGCGAGCCGGGCGACGGCGAGTCGGGGGGCGCGCAGATGGTGCGCGTGTGCGACGGCGCGGAGCTTCCCAAGGGCGACAAGTCCAAGTTCTACTTGCTGAGGACCTACGGCAACGCCGCGCACGAGATCTGGGACGTCACCGATCCCGCCAAGCCCGCGCTCCTCACCACGATCGTCAAGGTCAAGGGCACGCACAAGAACTGGTGGGAGTGCGACACCGGTATCGCCTACCTCGTCTCGGGGCTCGACGGCTGGCGCGTGCGGCGCATGACTCAGGTCTACGACCTTTCCGACCCGGCGCATCCGAAGTTCATCCGCAATTTCGGGCTGCCGGGACAGCAGCCTGGCGCGCAGGGCACGGCACCCATGGAGCTGCATGGACCGATCTCGACGGGGGCGAAGGGTAACCGCGTCTACTTCGGCTACGGCACCAACAAGTCCGGTGTCCTCCAGATCGTCGACCGCGACAAGCTCTTGAACGGCCCGAAGGAAGTCAACGACGCGAACCTGCGTTATCCCGAGGTGGGGCGCCTGGAGCTCCCGCCCACCAACGGCGCCCATACGGCGTTCCCGGTCCTCGGTGTGGACGTGGCCGAGTTCGCGAAGGACAAGATCGGATCAAAGCGCGATTTCGTGGTGATCGTGGACGAGTCGCTGGTGAACGAGTGCGCCGAGGCGCGCCAGATGGTGTGGATCGCCGATATCACCGCGGAGGCACGGCCTTTCAACGTGGCGAGCTGGACGGTGCCGGAGGCGAGCGGGAATTTCTGCGCGCGCGGCGGGCGCTTCGGCTCGCATTCGTCCAACGAGAACATGACGCCGATCTACTACAAGCGCGTCGTGTTCATCGCGTTCTTCAACGCGGGCGTGCGCGCGCTCGACATCCGCGACCCGTACCATCCGAAGGAGATCGGCTACTTCATCCCTGCGGTGAACGAGAAGACCGGCAGGCGCTGCGTGGGCAGCGGCGCCACCGAGCGCTGCAAGGTGGCGATCCAGACCAACAACGTGGACGTCGACGACCGCGGCTACATCTACATCGTCGATCGCGCGAACACCGGGCTGCACATCCTCGAGCTCACCGGCGAGGCACGCAAGGCGGCGAATCTTCCCTAGGGCCTCTGCGCGGGAGCGGTCTTCGCGGGCACCGCGGCGTCGGGCTCGCGATTCAGGGCGCCCGCTTTCATGGAGCGCTTCATCGTGATCACCATACCGGCGATCACGATGAGCACGATGACAACCAGCGCGGCGAGGACTCTCTTCGACATCCCTCGACTGTATACCTCGCGCCCGCTATCTGAACGTGTACCTCACGTTACCGTACACGAAGCGCCCGCGCACGTCCGAGTAGGCGATGTCGTATCCCGCGGCGAACTGGCCGGCGGAGTTGGTGTAGGGGGGATCGCGGTCGGTGACGTTCTTCACGCCCAGGGTGAGCGTCAAGTGGCGAAAGCCCGTGTAACGCGCCTGCGCATCGTAGGTCTCGTAGGTGCCCACGTGGCGCGGCGTGCCGCCCACGTTGCCATTGACGTCGTTGTAGCTGTCCTGGAAATTCTGCGCGACCGACAATCCCCACGGGCCGCGATCGTAGGTCATGCTCGCCACGTGACGCCAGCGCGGGATCACTCCGAGGCCGGCGCCGAGCGCCGTGTCGAGGTTATTGCCGTAGCTGCCGTCGAAGTTCTGGCGGATCGACTGCCAGATCTCCGTGCCGTTCAGGCGCATCGTGAGGTTTTGCCCCGCGCCGATGTCAGGGCGGTAGATCACATCGAGGTCGTAGCCGCTCACCTTCGCCTTGAAGAGGTTCGCGGTGTTCTGCAGGACGCTCACGATGGGACCCAGGCCGCTTACGTTGCCGTCCGGCGCGCCGCGGACGATGAAGTTCGCGAACGTGACCGCGTTGGCGGCGTTGCCGAGGATGGTAGTCGCGGGCAGGACGCCCAGCTGGTCGCGGATCGTGATCCAGAACGCATCGAATCCGAGCGACAGGCGTCGCGTGGGCTCGAACACGATGCCCACCGTCCCTGACTTGGATTTCTCCGGCATCAAGGCGGGATTGCCTCCCGTCCTGGTCGGGAACTGGTTGTTGCAATCGGCGGGCGCGCCGGTCTGCACGTTCGGGCAGCGCAGCGGATCGCGGCTGCCGTTCGCGGTGACGCTCGACTGCTGCGGGGTATAGAGGTCGGTGAGCGAGGGCGCGCGGAAGCCCGTGCCGTAGGAGCCGCGCAGGAGCAACTCGGGAGTCGGCGTCCAGCGGAAGGAGATCTTCGGGTTGGTGGTGCTGCCGACGACCTGGTAGCTGTCGTAGCGGACGCCCGCGTCGAGCTCGAGGCTCCTCAGGACGGGCACCGCCACCTCCGCGTACGCCGAGGCCACGTGGCGCTTCACGTCGACGCCGAAGACATTGCCGCCGAATCCCGCGACGTCGCCGATCTGGAACGCCTGCGACGGCGAATAGGTGAACTTCTCCTCGCGCAGCTCCCCGCCCAACGCGATGCCCAGGGGGCCCGAGCGCATCTGCATGAGGTCGCGAGTCGCCTTCAGGTCGATGCTGGTGGTGGAGACCTTCGAGGAGTAGATCGCCCCCCGCAGTTCCGCGGCCTGCACGGCGGCGAGGGTCGCCGGATCGGTGGTGGGGCCGAAAGGATTCACGCGCCCGCTATCGAGGATCGGCAGGAACTGGGAGTAAAGCGGGTATCCGGCGAGCAGGGTGGAGGTGGCCTTGTTCTGGCTGTAGAGGAAGGCGGAGTCGTACTCCCATCCAGCCACGGTTCCCTTGATTCCCGCGACGACGCGCGAGTTGTCCGACGTGTCCTCGGTCTCGCGCTGGCCGTTGGCGAAGTCGCGGTAACGGAAGGCGATCGGCTGGTTGGTGGGAAGCCCCAGCGACGCGACGAAGGCGGTCGGGAAGAACGGGCTCGACGGCGGCAGCAGCACGAGGGTATTTCCCGCCGTCGCGAAGCGGCGCAGCCCCGCGGGAAGCGTCGGATACTGGGTCGCGACAAGGTTGCGGATGAAGGCGACATACGGGTTGCTGGCGGGCAGCGCCGTCGCTTCCGAGATGGGAACGGGCTGCGTCGTGTAGCGGGCGGCGTTGCGCGTGAACGCTGCCTCGGCGTACACCTCCGCGGCGTTCGACAGGCGCAGGCGCCCGTTGACGAGGATGTACTTCTTCTCGAGCTCCGGCAGGACCGACAGGAAGGGGCTGTTCTCGAAGCGGCACGCCGTGCCCGAGGTCGCGTTGCCGTCGAAGAACGGCGAATCGATGCCGGTAGGGGCGCAATTCGGGAAAGCGGGGCTGGAAAGGCGTGCGAAGGTCGGCCCGGAGAGGATGTTGCCGGGGAAGGCGATGGTGGAGCTCAGGTCGTTACGCTCGCCTACGTTGATCTGGTGCGCGAAGGGCCGGTCCATGCCCTGGATGCGGTCCTGCTTCTCGTAGCCCGCGCCGACGTTGAAGTTCCAGCCTTCGCGATCGAGGGCGCCCATGCCCGCGTATGCCGATGCCGTCAGGTCCTTGCCGCCGCCGCTCCTCGTGGGCGAGCCGTAGCCCACCGTGGCTTCGGCGCCGGTGTAGTCGCGGCGCAGGATGAAGTTCACCACCCCCGCGATGGCGTCGCTTCCGTAGAGGGAGGACGCGCCTTCCTTCAGGACCTCGATGCGCTCGATCGCGGCGATCGGGATGCTGTTCACGTCGACGGCGGTGCTGAGCGAGCCTGCCGACGAGGTGCTGACGCGGCGGCCGTTGACGAGCACCAGCGTGCGGTTGCTGCCCAGGGCGCGCAGGGAAACGGTGGACACCGACGTGGTGACGGTGCCGTTCGACTGGCTTGCAAAGATGCTCCCCGCGCTGGTGATCGCGGTCACCTGCTTGAGGAGCTCCTCGGTGGTCGTGGCGCCGATGCGCTCGATATCCTCGCGGCGCAGGATCTGCACCGGAACGGCGGTTTCGGCGTCGAGGCGCTTGATGGAGGAGCCGGTGACCTCCAGGCGCTCGAGCCGGGGTGGCGTGGCCTGTTGCGCCAGGGCAGCGAAGGAAATGAAGATAATCCCGAACAACGACACCGCGGTGCGCTTGATCATGTTGAACCCCCCTTGTGCGCGCATGCTATACCGACACCGCGCAAATCGATACCCGCAAGGCGGTAGCAACTCTTGGACCGCATGTATGGAATAAAACGCGCTCCCGAAGAGGACGCAATGACCGCTAGAATCCGACCATGACCTGGTCCATCGTCGCGCGCCACCCCTCGGGAGCCTTCGGAGTCGCTGTCGCGAGCAAGTTCTTCGCGGTCGGCGCCCTGTGCCCCGCGGTAACGATCGGTAACGGCGCGCTCTCCACCCAGGCGCTGGTGAACCCTCTCTACGCGCGCGATGGCCTCGCGGCGCTTCGAGCCGGCGCGGATGCGGCCGAAGTGGTGCGGCGCCTGACCGCCGCGGACGAAGGGCGCGAGCTGCGCCAGCTTCACGTGGTCGATGCGTCCGGGCGCAGCGCCGCGCATACCGGAGCCGCGTGCATCGAGTGGTGCGGGCATCTCACCTGCGAAGGCTACTCGGTCGCGGGCAACATGCTTGCCGGCCCGCGCGTGGTCGAGGAGACGGCGCGCGCCTTCGAAGCTTGCGCAGATCTCACGTTCGCCGAGCAGCTCATGACCGCGATGGAAGCGGGCGAAGCGGCCGGCGGCGACAAGCGCGGCAAGCAGGCCGCTGCGATCCTCATCCACACCACCGAGGACTATCCGTTCCTGAGCCTTCGCGTCGACGACCACGCCGATCCGCTCGCGGAATTGCGCCGTCTCCACGCGGAGAGCCTCGAGCGCTTTCAGCCGTTCATGGGCTGCCTGCCGAGCCGCGCGCATCCCGCGGGGATCACCGACCGCGCGGTGATCGAGGAGCGCATCGCGCGGTTCCACTCCGCCCGCGCCAAGGCGTAGGCGCTTCTCCATGGCCGCGCTCCTCGACGTCCGCGGCCTCGCGACCTCGTTCACCACCGAGGACGGCGCCTTCAACGTGGTCGACGGCGTGAGCTTCACGATCGAAGCCGGCGGCACGCTCGGGCTCGTCGGCGAGTCGGGCTGCGGCAAGA
Organism: Burkholderiales bacterium; assembly: GCA_038227085.1. Classification (GTDB taxonomy): domain Bacteria; phylum Pseudomonadota; class Gammaproteobacteria; order Burkholderiales; family Usitatibacteraceae; genus Usitatibacter. The sequence goes on from JBBRQA010000170.1 coordinate 6,989, forward strand.
GCGTGACCGCGCTTTCCATCATGGGGCTCATCGCCACGCCCGGGAGGATCGCGGCGGGCGAGATCCTTTTCGAGGGTGCCGACCTCCTGCGCCTGTCGCCGCGCGAGATGCGCGACATCCGTGGCGACCGCATCGCCATGATCTTCCAGGAGCCGATGACCTCGCTCAATCCCGCCTTCACCATCGGCGAGCAGATCGTAGAGGGGATCCTGCGGCACCGCGCGATCGGGCGCGAGGCCGCCAGGCGCCAGGCGGTCGAGATGCTCGAGCACGTGCGCATGCCGCTGCCGGCGAAGCGCTTCGACGACCATCCGCACCTGCTCTCGGGCGGAATGCGCCAGCGCGCGATGATCGCGATGGCGCTCGCGTGCCGCCCGAAGCTGCTGATCGCCGACGAGCCCACCACGGCGCTCGACGTCACGATCCAGGCGCAGATCCTCGAGCTCATGCGCATGCTGCGCGAGGAGACCGGCACCGCGATCATCCTCATTACGCACGACCTTGGCGTGGTGGCCGAGGTAGCGCAGGACGTGGCGGTGATGTATGCGGGGCGCATCGTCGAGAAGGCCGCGGTGGCCGACTTGTTCGCGCGCCCCGAGCATCCGTACACCATCGGGCTCCTCGGATCGATCCCCAGGCTCCACCAGCGCCAGGAGCGCCTTCCCGCCATCGAGGGGCAGGTTCCGTCGCCGATGGAGGCGCCCCCCGGTTGCCGCTTCGCGCCGCGCTGCCCTTTCGTGGGCACGCGTTGCCGCGAGGAAGATCCGAAGCTTCGCGACATTCATCCCGGACAGGAGGCGGCGTGCCTGTACGCGCCGCTCGCCGCATGAGCGCTCTGCTGCGAGCCGAGAATCTCGTGAAGCACTTCCCGGTGCGCGGCGGATGGCGGCGCACGGGCGTGGTGCATGCGGTCGACGACGTGAGCTTCACGCTCGATGCCGGCGAGACGCTCGCGCTGGTCGGGGAATCGGGTTGTGGCAAGTCGACCACCGGTCGCCTCGTGCTGCGGCTCCTCGAGGCGACCTCGGGCAACGTATGGTTCGAGGGGCGCGAGATCTTCGCGCTGCCGGAGCCGGAGATGCGCAAGCTGCGCGGCGCGTTGCAGATCGTCTTCCAGGATCCCTACGGCTCGCTCAACCCGCGCATGACGATCGGGCAGATGCTGGAAGAGCCGCTCACGTTGCACGGAAAATCAGGCGGCCGGCACGCCGAGCGCGTCGCCGAGATCCTCTCGCTCGTGGGCCTGCGGCCTGAGCATGCGCGGCGCTATCCGCACGAGTTTTCCGGTGGGCAGCGCCAGCGGATCGGCATCGCGCGGGCGTTGGCCGCCGGGCCGCGCATCGTGGTGTGCGACGAGCCCGTGTCGGCGCTCGACGTGTCGATCCAGGCGCAGGTCGTGAACCTGCTGCGCGACCTGCAACGCAGCCTCGGGCTGGCCTATCTGTTCATCGCGCACGACCTGGCGGTCGTGAAGCACATCGCGACCCGCGTCGCAGTGATGTACCTGGGGCGCATCGTCGAGACCGCGGACACCGCCGATCTTTTCGCGCGCCCGCGCCATCCGTATACGCAGGCGCTCCTCTCCGCGATCCCCATTCCGGAGCCGCGCCTGAAGCGATCGCGCATCGTGCTGCAGGGCGACGTGCCGAGCCCGGTCGATCCGCCTTCGGGCTGCCGCTTCCGCACGCGCTGCCCTCATGCGCGCGAGCTGTGCGCCGAGGTCACGCCGCCGCTCACGAGCGCCGACGGCCACGAAGTCGCGTGCCATTTCTGGCGCGAGATCGCGCCGCCGGCCGCTTCGCCTGACGTATCCTCGATCCCGGTCAATCCGCGGCTCGAACGGCTGCAATCCGCATTCATCACAGGGAGGACCGCCTCATGAAGATCGCGCGCACTTTGGCCGCCATCGCATTCGCCGCC
>JBBRQA010000171.1:0-8864 GCA_038227085.1 Burkholderiales bacterium
ACACGAGTGGCGAGAAGTCGGGCTGGCGCGCGGCGTTCACCGGCGTCGGGACCGCGATGATCACGTAGTCGGCCTGGCGGATCTGCGCCGGATCGTCGGTCACGGCGAGCATCTTCGCCGTCTGCAGCTCGTCGCTCGAGACTTCGCCGGTGACGTCGTTGAACTGCTTCAGGCGCTGCACCTTCTTGGTGGCGAGGTCGAAGCCCACCGTCTGGCGGCGCTTGCCGAAGGCCACGGCGACCGGCAGCCCCACGTACCCCAGCCCCACCACGCAGACCGTCCCCAGGGTGGGCAGGTCTTCTCCTTGCGGCACGCCCGCCGGCGCCTCCCGCGAATTCGTCTCTTCCAATACCGGCACGCCAAGCATGAAAATCCTCCTCGTCGATCGATGGGGCTATGGGATGGGAGGATTGTCGTACACCAGTTTGAAAAGCCGGCCGGGAAGCCCCCTGCCGAAAGAACTAGTCCCGCCTCAATAATGGACGGCGGCCCCTCGGAAAACGCCTACGCCGCGGACCATGGCCCGGCGCCCGGGGGCTTCACACAACGCCCGTGCCTTTTGGTCCCACTGGCATTCCCCTGCCACTGAGCGCACGTCCCATTCGGAACGCAAGATGGGCCTCAATCGCGCACAACCGCAGGACACAAGAAATGTACTCAGACCAGATCAAGGCGATCCTCGCCGAGCATGGCCGCCTCAACGTCGACGTGAGCAAGCTCACCGACGACAGCGACCTCTACGAAGCCGGCCTCACCTCGCTGTCGACCGTGAACCTGATGCTCGCGTTAGAGGAGCACTTCAACGTGGAATTCCTCGACCGCATGCTCGGGCGCAAGACTTTCGGCTCGATCCGCTCGCTCTCGGAGGCCATCGGCGAGCTGGCCGGTCCCGCCCCGGTCCAGGGCGTGAACCCCTCCTCCCCCCTCTGCGCCCGCGCCTAGACCATGAACGTCGCCAAGAGAACCATCCAGCCGGCCACCACCGCGTCCTCGGACTTCTCCGCCCTCCTCGAGCGGGTTCACGCCCTCGGCCGCGAGACCGTGGCGCCCCACTCGGATTCGGTGGACCGGGAGGCGCGCTTCCCGCTCGAGGCATTCGCGGCGCTGCGTGCCGAGAAGCTGTTGAGCGCCTACATCCCCCTGGAATTCGGCGGCATGGGCCTGGATATCGGCCAGGTCGCGAAAATATGCGAGGTGCTCGGCCAGTACTGCGCCTCGACTGCGATGATCTTCGCGATGCACCAGATTCAAGTGGCGTGCATCGTCCACCACGCGCTCGGCGCGCCTTTCTTCCGCGACTACGCGCGCGAGATCGCGTCGAAGCAGCACCTGGTGGCCTCCGCGACCACGGAGCTGGGCATCGGCGGCGACACGCGCTCCAGCAACTGCGCGGTCAAGGTCGTGGACAAATATTTCATGCTCGAGAAACAGGCCCCGGTGATCTCCTATGGCGCATACGCCGAGGCGATCCTCGTCACCTGCCGGCGCAACGAAGAGGCGCCGAAGAACGACCAGGTGCTGGTGCTGGTACGCCAGGACGATTGCACGCTGAAGCAGCTTTCGGTGTGGGACACGCTCGGCTTCCGCGGCACGTGCAGCCCCGGCTTCGAGCTGAAATCGATCGGCAAGTCCGAGCAGATTTTCCCGGTTCCGTACGGCGAGATCCACAGCCAGACGCAGCACCCGGTGGCGCACCTCGTGTGGGCCTCGCTTTGGACCGGCCTCGCCCACGACGCCCTCGGCCGCGCCCGCTCCGCCGTGCGTGCCGAGGCGCGCAAGAATCCCGGCGTCACGCCGATCTCGGCCACCCGCCTGGCGGAAGCCGACCTCGTCCTCAACTCCCTGAAAAGCCTTGTCCAGGCGACGCTTTCCGAGTACGAGACGCTCCTCGCGCGCGACGACGCGGAGGCCTTCTCCCATTTCGGCTTCGTGGTGCGGGTGAACAATCTGAAGCTTTCGGCGTCACAGATGCTGATCGACGTCGTGATGAAGGCCATGATCATCTGCGGCATCCAGGGCTATCGCAACGACTCCAAGCTCACGCTGGGGCGCCACCTGCGCGACGCCACGGGCGCGGCCCTCATGGTGAACAACGACCGCATCCTCTCGCAGAACGCGACTATGCACGTGGGCATCCGCGAGGCCTAGGCGATGTGCGTCGTCCACTCCGCCCACGAAGACCTCGCGCTCGAGACGGCGGACGCTTACCAGGCCTACCAGGGCGAGCTGGTCGATGCCGGCCTCCTGATCCCGCTGGGCGTGCGCGGCGTCTACGGGCGCGGCGGCACCTTCGAGCGCGTCATCACCCAGTTCGACAGCCTGGTGGCGCGCAGCGGCGCGCCGTTGAATCCGGAAGTGATGCGCTTCCCGCCGATCTTCAGCCGCGCCAACTACGAGAAGATCGACCACATCCACAACTTCCCTGACCTCATGGGATCGGTGCACACCTTCACCGGCAAGGAGCGTGAGCATCGCGACATGCTCGGAAGGTTCGAGCGCAAGGAAGACTGGAGCCGCGATCTCGCCGCGTCGCAGGTGATGATGACCCCGGCAATCTGCTACCCGCTTTATCCCACGGCCACCGGGACCCTGCCGCCCGGGGGCCGCCGTGTCGATCTCCAAGGGTTCGCCTTCCGCCACGAGCCTTCCGACGATCCGGCGCGCATGCAGATCTTCCGCATGCATGAGTTCGTGCGCCTCGGCACGCCTGCGGAAGCCCTCGAGCATCGCAACTACTGGCTGGAGCGCGGCCGCCAGGTACTCGAATCCGTGGGCCTCGACGTGCAGCCGGTCATCGCCAACGACCCCTTCTTCGGGCGCGGCGGCAAGGTGCAGAAGGCCATCCAGCTCGAGCAGAACCTCAAGTATGAGTTCGTGATCCCGATCTGCTCCACCGAGAAGCCGACCGCGATCGGCTCGTGCAACTATCACCTCGACCATTTCGGCGTGGCGTTCGACATCCGAACCTCGGACGGTGCGCTCGCCCACAGCGCGTGCGTGGGCTTCGGCCTGGAGCGCGTCGCGCTCGCCCTCTTCAAGACGCACGGCTTCAGGCTCGAGGATTGGCCCCGGGAAGTCCGCGATGTCCTCGCTCTCGGCTGAGACGCGCGCGAGCCGCATCGCGCCCCTCGACCCCGCGACCTACAAACGCCACGCGATCCACGGCGAGGGCCGCACCTGGGCCGAGACCAACTGCTATACCGATCTGCTGATCGAGATGCTGCACGGCATGGGACACGAGCCCGTCGCCGTGCTGCCGTTCACGCTCGCCGTCGATTTCGAGAGCGACCAGTGGACCTTCTTCAAGCCGCCGCACAACGACGTTCTCGATCTGTACGGCCAGGACATCCAGGAGCTCGCGATCTGGAAGCCGCTGGTCGAGCACGTGGTCGAGCAAGTCTCCGCGGGCCGACCGGTGCTGGTCGAGCTCGATTCGTATTACTTGCCCGATACCGCGGGCACCGCATACAAGCTCGCTCACCAGAAGACCACGGTGGGCGTGAACGAGATCGACGCGCAGGCGTTGCGCCTGGGCTATTTCCACAACCAGGGTTACTACTCGCTCGAGGGTGATGACTTCCGCGAGCTCTTCTTCCTGGGCGGCCTTCCCCACCAGCGCGTGTTGCCGCCGTTCGTGGAATTCGTGAAGCCTGTCGCCGGTTTTTGCGCGCCGCGCGGTCCCGCGCTGGTGGAAGCTTCGCTCGCGTTACTCAAGCGCCAGCTCTCGCGCGCGCCGCGCGACAATCCCTTCGCGCGCTTCAAGGCGCGCTTCGAGGACGATCTGCCGGGGCTTCTCGCCGCCGACATCGGCCTGTTCCACAAATATTCCTTCGCGACGTGGCGACAGTTCGGCGCGTGCTTCGAGCTGGCCGAGACGTACCTGGCCTGGCTCGGGAGAAACGGCGTCGCCGGGCTCGAAGTGCCGTGCGGCGCCTTCCGGCAGATCTCGCAGGCCGCGAAGGCGTTCCAGTTCCAGCTCGCGCGGTCGATGGCGCGCAAGAAGGCGCTCGACCTCACGCCCCTCGACGCGATGGGCGCGCAGTGGGAGATCGCCCTCACGCTCCTGCAAAGCCGCTATGGATAGGACGATCGCGATCGCCGAGGGCTGGCAGCTCGCGCATACGCCGCCGCGGGCGTGCGATGCGCCCGATGCACTGATAGGCTTTCCGGCCCAATGGCATGACGCGGTCGTTCCCGGTACGGTGGCGGCCACCCTCCACGATGACATCAACGCCGAGGGCAATTACGACGCCGACGACTGGTGGTATCGCACGACCTTCGCGCGCCCCGACGGCCCGCCCGGTACGCGCTATCGCCTGCGGCTCGACGGACTCGCCACGATCGCCGAGGTGTGGCTGAACGGGGCGAAGATCGCCACCTCGCGCAACATGTTCGTCGGCCAGCGCATCGACGTGACCGATCACCTGGTGGACGTGAACCAGCTCGCCATCGTGTTCCGCTCGCTGGAGCGCGAGGTGAAGGAGCGCCGCGTGCGCCCGCGTTGGAAGACGGCCATCGTCACCGAGCAGAATCTTCGCTGGTTCCGCACCACTCTTCTCGGCCGCATGCCCGGGTGGACGCCGCCCATCACTTGCGTGGGACCGTGGCAGCCCGTCGTGCTCGAATGCTTCGACGCCGTCGACGTCCAGTCGATCGATGTGCAGGCGTTCGCCGAGGGCGGCGCGGCGCGGTTGAAACTTCGCGCGGAGGTCGTGTCGTTGCGCGGCGCCATCGAGAGAGCTCGCGTGCGCATCGGCGACGACCTCTTCGCGCTCGAATGCCTTCCCGGCGTGGTGAAGGGCGACATCACGATCGCCGGCGCTGCGCTCTGGTTCCCCCATACGCATGGCACTCCCGCTCTTCACGCGTGCCACATCGAGATTCTCGTCGACGGCGCGTGGCAAAGCGTGGACTGCGGCAGCGTGGGCTTCAAGGGCATCGTCCTCGACACCTCAGGCGGGCAGGTGCGCTTCGTCGTGAACGGCGTGTCGGTGTTCGCGCGCGGCGCGTGCTGGACGACGGCGGATTTCCTCACGCTGCGCGGCGATGCGGCGAAGCTTCGCCAGGCGCTCACCCTCGCGCGCGACGCGGGGGTCAACATGCTGCGCGTCGGCGGCACCATGGTCTACGAATCCGACGAGTTCTATCGCCTGTGCGACGAGCTCGGCATGCTCGTGTGGCAGGACTTCATGTTCGCCAACATGGACTATCCCGTGGGCGACGCCGAATTCCGCGAGGAGATCGAGCGCGAAGCGGCGTTCCAGCTTGCGCGCCTCCAGAGGCACGCCTGCCTTGCGGCCTACTGCGGCGGCAGCGAGGTCGCGCAGCAGGCGGCGATGATGGGGCTCGCGCGCGAGCAGTGGTCGAACGAATTCTTTTCCGAGCGGCTGCCGCAGCTATGCGCGCGCTTCCACGCGGGGATCCCCTTCTTTCCTTCCACGCCCTTCGGCGGCGCGCTCCCGATGCACGTGTCGACGGGAATCTCCCATTACTACGGCGTGGGCGCGTATCGCCGGCCGCTGATGGACGTGAAGGTAGCCAAGGTGAAGTTCGCTTCCGAGTGCCTCGGCTTTTCCAACGTTCCCGACGCCGAGACCATGGCGTTGATCCTCGACGGCACCATGCCGCCGCCGCACCATCCGCGCTGGAAGGCGCGCGTGCCGCGCGACAACGGAGCGGGCTATGACTTCGAGGACGTGCGGGACCACTACTTGAAAGAGCTGTTCGGAAAGGACCCGATCGCGATGCGCAACCAGGACCTCGCGCGCTATTACGCGGTGTCTCGCGTCGTAACCGGCGAAGTGATGGGGCGCGTGTTCTCCGAATGGCGCGCGCCCTCGAGCCACTGCGGCGGCGCGCTCGTGTGGTTCTACCGCGACCTCCTGCCCGGCGCGGGCTGGGGCGTCACCGACAGCGAGGGCCGCCCGAAGGCCGCCTACTGGTACCTGAAACGCGCCTGGGCGCCACGGACGATCCGCGTCACCGACGAGGGCCTCGACGGTCTCGGCATCCACGTGATCAACGAGAGCGGCGAGCCGCTCGACGCGCTGGTGGAGCTCGAGATGTTCCAGTCAGGGCGCATTCCGACCGCATCGGCGGAAGCGTCTGTGCGCGTCGCGCCCAGGAGCTCTGTCACGCTGCAGGGCGACGCGCTCCTCGGATACTTTTCCGATGCGACCAACGCCTATCGCTTCGGCCCTCCCAAGCACGACGTGATTTCCGTGCGCCTGAAGGACGTCGACACCGACGCGGTCCTCGCCGAGGACTATTTCTTCCCCGCGGGCATGGACCTCCCGCAGCATCGCCACGCCGCCATCACCAGCGAGGCGCAGTGGCGCGCGGACGGCACGGTCGCCGTGACTCTCACCAGCGACGTCTTCCTGCAGGCGGTGGCAATCTCGTGCAATGGCTTCCTGCCTGACGACAACTACTTCCACCTCGCGCCGGGACATGAGAAGACCGTGGTGTTCACGCCGGAGAAGAGCGCAGTGACGTCATTCAAGGCGCACTTCGAGCCGCTCAACTGGCCCGATCCCATCACGGTGCGCGCGCAGGCCGAATCCGCGGCGAGCCTTCCGGGCGACACGAAGCTAGAGCGCTAGCACGCCACTCCTGCGTAGATGCTGCCAATGGCCGCGTGGAAGCCTATGGCATACTTTCGCGCTGCGCCGACCTCTCAGGAAGGGTGATTTCATCATGTCCATCAGCTACGACGACGTCGGCGACGACCTCCGGCGCATCTCGATCGCGGGCCGGCTCGACATGCCGGGCACGGATTCTATCTCCGCGAAGCTGGTGGAGCTCACCGCGGCGCCGAAGAAGGGTGTGGTCGTCAACCTTTCCGCCGTCCGATTCCTCGCGTCGATCGGGATCAGCGCCCTGATCACCAGCGCGAAGGCGGTGCAGCAGCGCGGTGGAAAAATGGTGCTGGTAGTCACCCCCGGGTCGTCCGTCGCGATGAGCCTCGAGGCCACCGGGGTCGACGAATTGATTCCGATCTGCAAGAGCTCCTCGGAAGCCGAAAGGGCGGCGGTCGCCTGACAGGTGGTGAGCGAGCCTCCGGTGCCGCGGTTCGACGAGCTCACGATCGATGCGAACGGCGCGGAAATCCGGCGCGCCTCGGAGTGGGTCTCCACGGCCGGCCACCGGCGCGACGTCCCGGAGGCGATCGTCGACCGGCTCGTCCTTTGCCTCAACGAGGTGCTCGCCAACGTCATTACGCACGGCGGCCCGTCGGCGCGCTCGGCGCCGGTCCGGCTGCGGCTCGAAGTCCACGCCGAGGAGGATTGCGCCCAGGCGAGCGTGACGGTCTCCGATGCCGGCGTCGAATTCGATCCCACGTCGGCGCCCCGGAAGCCATTGCCGAAGACCCTCGACGAAGCCTCTGCCGGCGGGCGTGGCCTGTTGATGATCCGTAGCTGCGCGGACTGGATTCGCTACCGCCACGAAGGCGGACTCAACCACCTCACGTTCGGCGCGCGCCTGGCAGTGAAACCGGCCGCGAGCGCGCAGTTCAAGCGGGGCCCGGATCGCCGCGTCGCGGATCGCTCGCTCGCGCACGATCGGCGGCAGGGCACGCGGCGGAGCGAGACATTTCAGTGGATCACCCTGTTTCGCGACGCCGACCCGCGCGAGATCCAGGATGCGCTCGCCGACTGCGAGGTGCTGCTGCTCACCGCGGGCACCCCGCTGCTGCGTCCGGGCGAGGCGAACCGCAACGTCTTCATCCTCCTGTCGGGACAACTGGTCGCTCAGCTGGGGGACGAGACGAATCCGGAATCCGTCATCGAGATCGCTGCGGGCGAGTGCATCGGCGAGCTTTCCGCGATCGATGGCAAGCCCACCTCGGCGTTGGTGACCGCGGTGTCGGATGTTCGCGTCCTGCGGCTCGACGGCGAGGTGTTCTGGAACCGCCTGATGCTGCTTCAGGGCGTGGCCGCCAACCTGATGACCACCCTCACCGATCGCATGCGCCGCTCGAATCGGAGGGCCCTTGCCGTGCAGCGCGAACGCCTCGAGCTCCACCATCTCAAGAAGGAGCTCGACGTCGCGCGCCAGCTCCAGGCGAGCATGCTGCCGTTGCAACGGCCGTTGTTCCCCTGGCGATCGGACATCGAGGTCTGCGGGTTCATGGAACCCGCATCGAGAGTCGGTGGAGACCTGTTCGATGTTTTCTTCGTCGACAGCCGCACCCTGTTCGTCTGTATCGGCGACGTTTCCGGCCACGGTATCGCGGCCGCGCTATTCATGGTCCGGGTGATCGGCCTGCTGCGCGCGCTGGCCATGGATACGACGCAGCCCGACAAGATCCTCGAGACGCTCAACGACCGGCTGTGCATCGGCAACGACACGAATCTCTTCGTGACGCTCTTCTGCGGCTTCCTCGACGTGCAGCACGGCCGGTTCGTCTACGCGAACGGGGGACATTGCGTGCCGATGGTGTGCTCCGATCAGGGCGCGCGGCGGCTGCCGTTGCCCAAGGGGATGCTGGTCGGAGCGGCGAGCGGCCGGCACTACTCCAGCCTCGAATGCGAGCTCGGGGTCGGGGAGACGCTGTTTTGCTACTCGGACGGCGTCACGGAAGCGCAGGACCCCGCGGGCAGGGAGTTGTCCGAGGAGGGCTGCCGCGAATGGCTATGCCGCGGCGCCTCGAGCGAGCTATCCGCGCTCCTGGATTCCCTCTACGAGAGGGTCATCGAGCACACCGGCTCGAAGCTGCTGGCCGACGACTGCACCATGCTTGCCGTGCGGCGGCTGGCCGCTCATTGAGGGGGTCGCCGCGTTTTCAGGCGTCTTATCCTTACTCACTGCGCCACCATGCTTCCGCGCCGTCGATATGAATGAGAACCTCGTTCGCTTCATAT